>JBCKZH010000010.1:0-54190 GCA_038919385.1 Vicinamibacterales bacterium
GATCGGCTGAAGTAATGTGGGATAAAAAGAGGGATACCAAGACGAATGACATTGCTAAGTCATTGTGTAACAACAGTTACATTTTATTTTTGGCGGAGGGAGAGGGATTCGAACCCCCGATACCCTTTCAGGTACAGCGGTTTTCAAGACCGCCGCCATCAACCACTCGGCCATCCCTCCGCTTTGAGTGCCTCAAGCCTCAGGTCGCAAGCCTCAAGCCATCACGTCATTTTACAGCCTCTATCTTCTCCCGTCCGCCCATGAATGGCTTGAGCGCGTCAGGAATCACGACCGACCCATCGGCTTGCTGGTAGTTCTCGAGAACCGCGATCAGCGTGCGCCCCACGGCCAGACCCGAGCCATTCAACGTATGGACGTGCTCGGCCTTGGCGGTGCCACCCGCCCGGAACTTGATGTTCGCGCGCCGCGCCTGGAAGCCTTCGCAGTTCGAGCACGACGAAATCTCGCGATAGGTCTTCTGGCTCGGCAGCCACACCTCGATGTCGTAGGTCTTGGACGAGGAGAAGCCCAGGTCGCCGGTGCATAACGCCACCGTGCGATACGGCAGCCCCAGCAACTGCAGCACGCGCTCGGCGTTCGCGGTCAGGCTTTCGAGCTCGTCGTAAGACGACTCTGGCGTCGCGAACTTGACGAGCTCGACCTTGTTGAACTGGTGCTGGCGAATCAGCCCGCGCACGTCGGCGCCGTACGATCCGGCTTCGCTGCGAAAGCACGGCGTGTACGCCGTGTACTTCAACGGCAGCAGGCGGCCGTCGAGAATCTCGTCGCGATAGAGATTCGTCACCGGCACTTCGGCGGTGGGGATCAAGTACAGATCCCACTCACCCGCAATCTTGAACAGGTCCGTCTCGAACTTCGGCAAATTCCCGGTGCCGTAGAGCGTCGAGGACGACACCAGGAACGGGGGCAACACCTCGGTGTAACCATGCTCGGTCGTGTGCAGCGTCAACATGAAGTTAATCAGCGCGCGCTCGAGCTGCGCGCCGGCGCCCATCAGGATGGCGAAGCGGGATCCCGAGATCTTGGTCGCGCGCTCGAAGTCGATGATGCCGAGCCGCGGGCCGAGGTCCCAGTGCGCCTTCGCCTCGAAGTCCAGCGCCTTGGGCTCGCCCCACGTCCGCACCACCACGTTGTCGGCCGCGCTCTTCCCCACCGGCACGCTGGCGTGCGGCAGGTTGGGCAGCGTCTCGAGAATCAGCGTGCGCTGGCGCTCGACCGCGTCGAGCTCCACTTCCATCTGCTCGATCTTCTGGTTGCGCTGCTTGCTGGCCTCGTAGAGGTGCCGCACTTCCTCGCCTTGCCGCTTCGCTCGGGCCACCTGGTCGCCCGACGTGTTCTGCTCGCGCTTGAGCCCTTCAATGGCCGGGATCAGGCGCCGGCGTTGCGTCTCGAACGTCGCCAGTTGCCGCAGCTCGGCCTTCGCGTCGAGGCCGCGGTTGCCGAGCCCCTGCTGCACGGCTTCGAGGTGGTCGCGGACGTAAATGGGGTCGAGCATAACTGCACTATTCTAATGGCTATGAGCTCCGCCGTTCGCAAGGTCGTGTTCCCCGCTGCCGGCCTGGGCACGCGTTTTCTCCCCGCGACCAAGGCGCAACCCAAGGAAATGCTGCCGCTGGTTGACAAGCCGACGATCCAGTACGGCGTCGAAGAAGCGGTCCAATCGGGCGTCCCCAACATCATCCTGGTCACCGGCCGTGGCAAGAACGCCATCGAGGATCACTTCGACGTCTCGAAGGAGCTGGAATCGTTTCTCGAAAGCCGCGGCAAGCGCGACCTCGCTGAAGAAGTCCGCAAGATCTCGAACCAGATCAATGTCTCGTACGTCCGCCAGGGCGAACCACTCGGCCTCGGGCACGCCGTGCTGGTCACCGAAATCCTGATCGGCGACGAACCCTTCGCCGTGATCCTGGCAGACGATGTGATCGATGCGACGCCGCCGGCGTTGGCACAGATGATCGCGGTGTTCGAGAAGACTGGCGGCCCGGTGCTCGCCGTCGAGCGCGTGGCCATGGACCAGGTGTCGAGTTACGGCGTGATTGCCGGCGTGCCGGCGCCGGAATTCGGCAAGGGCGTCTATCGCGTGACCGACCTGGTCGAAAAGCCGGCGCGCGAAGACGCGCCGTCGGACCTTGCCATCATCGGCCGCTACATCCTCACGCCCGACATCTTCCCTGCCCTCCACGCCACCGTGAAAGACACGTCAGGCGAGATTCAACTGACCAATGGCTTGCGCCAGCTGCTGCAGACGCGGCCGATCTACGCCTATGAAGTGGACGGCGTGCGCCACGACACCGGCAACAAGCTGGGCTTCCTGAAGGCGACGGTGTACTTCGCGATGAAGCGGCCGGAACTCGCCGAGCCGTTTCTGCAGTACTTGAAAGAGATTACGAAGAAGTAGGCTTCGAGTCGGTCTTGGCGGCGGGCTTGTCGGCTTTCGTTTCTGACTTTTCGGTCTTCGCTTCCGGCTTCTCGCTTTTCACTTCTGACTTGCTCTCGGTGGTGGCCCCGCCGGAACCCGCCGCGTCCTTCGTCTCTTTTGCCGACGCCGTGCCAAGGTCGCTCTTGCCGCCGCGGCCGTAATCGGTGAGGTAGAAGCCCGAGCCCTTGAACTGAATCGCGGGCGACGAGAACAGCTTGCTCACGGCGCCGCCGCATTTCGGGCAGATCTCGATTGGCGCATCCGAGAATTTCTGGATGACTTCGAAGCGGTGCGCGCAGGCGGTGCATTCGTATTCGTATAACGGCATGTTCCGATCCTCAGTCCACGCAATGGTACAATAAAATGCGGCTGATGAAGGGCACGCTGTACGTAGTCGCCACGCCCATCGGACACCTCGAAGACATCACGCTTCGCGCCCTGCGCATCCTCAAGACCGTGCAACTGGTGGCCGCCGAAGACACGCGGCGGACTGGCAACCTGCTGCGACACTACGACATTCATACGCCCATCCTCAGCGTTCACGAACACAACGAAGGTGGCCGGGTGGCCCGATTGCTGGGCCGGCTGGCGGTCGGGGATTCGATTGCGCTGGTCACGGATGCGGGTACCCCTGGTGTTTCTGACCCTGGCGCAACACTGGTTGCCGCGGTCAGGGACGCAGGATACCGAGTGGAACCCATTCCTGGCCCGAGCGCCGTGGTTACGGCCATTTCTGCCGCGGGAATGAAGTCAGAAGGCTTTTGTTTTCATGGTTTTGCTCCAATTAAGTCAAAAGACAGAAAATTATGGTTCCAGGCCTTGGTCGAAGGCAGTCGAGACCGGGCCGCGGTGTTCTTCGAAGCCCCTCACCGCCTCCGGAGGACCCTCGAAGAGCTTAATGTTTTGGTTAAATGCCAGATAATGGTCGGTAGAGAGCTGACGAAGATCCACGAGGAGTTCGTCTTCGGCACTCCCGAGGAGCTACTGGCGAGATTTTCGGCCCCGCAAGGGGAGTTCACCCTGGTCATTCCGCCTGGATCAAAGGATGCGGAGCTCCCGACGGTGGCAACAGACGACGACATCTCGCAATTATTTGGTCGATTAACAGAAAACTACGCTGGCGAGTCTAAACGAGACACCGCAAGGCTGGTAGCCGAAAGGCTGGGGCTGACCACAAAGGTGATCTACGACGCCCTGGAACGGGTCAAAATTACTCGTGGATGACATTCACGTCGTCGTGCTCGCCGCCGGCAAGGGCACCCGCATGAAATCGCAGGTCCCCAAGGTCCTGCACCGCATCTCTGGCTTCGCCTCGATCGAGCGTGTCCTCCGCACCGCCGACGCACTCTCTCCCGCGAGCGTCACGCTGGTCGTCGGTCACGGCGCGGACGAGGTGAAGGCATCCCTCGCCTCGCGCACCACATTGCGGTTCGTCACACAGGAACAACAACTCGGCACCGGGCATGCGCTGTTGCAAACGCGGCCCGTGCTCGAAGGCAAGTCGGGGGTTGTGGTGCTGTTGTCGGGCGATGTGCCCCTGCTCACCAGCAACACGTTGCGCTCGCTCATCGACACGCACCGGCAATCGCAAGCCGCCGCCACGGTCATCACCGCGGAGATGCCGCGCCCCTATGGCTACGGCCGTATCGTCCGCGCCAACGGCCGCATTTCGCGCATTGTCGAGGAACGCGATGCCTCGCCGGCGCAACGGAAGATCGCCGAGATCAACTCAGGGATCTACGCGTTCGAGTTGGAGCCGCTATTCGGCGCCCTCGACTCGATCGGCACGGCGAACAACCAGGGCGAGTACTACCTGCCCGACCTGGTCGCCATCTATCGCAAACAGAAGCGCACGGTCGCCACCTGGACGGTCGAACGCGCGCAAGAGATTCGCGGCATCAACAGCCGCACAGAACTTGCAGAGGTCAGTGCCATGGTTCGCCAGCAGAAGAACGAAGAGTTGATGGCCGCGGGTGTCACGTTGATCGACCCGGCCACCACGTATGTCGATAGCGACGTGGTGGTCGGCGCCGACACCGTGATTCACCCGTGCGTGTTCCTGGAAGGATCGACCCGGATTGGCGCCGCGTGCGAGATCCATTCCGGCTCGCGCATCGTGAACTCCACCCTCGGCGATCGGGTGTGCGTGCGAAACCACACGGTGGTCACTGATTCCACAGTCGAGGCCGGCGCGTTTCTCGGTCCGTTCGCCCACATTCGACCCGGATCGCAAGTGGGGGAGGACGTCCACATCGGCAACTTCGTCGAACTCAAGAAGACCTCGATGGGTAAGGGCGCCAAGGCGAACCACCTCGCCTATCTGGGCGATGCGACGATTGGCTCCGCCACCAATGTCGGCGCCGGCACCATCACCTGCAACTACGACGGCGAGAAGAAACACCGGACGGTGATTGGCAACAACGTGTTCGTCGGCAGTAACAGCACGCTCGTGGCGCCGGTCACGCTCGCCGATGGCTCGTACATTGCCGCCGGCTCCGCGGTCACTGCCGACGTTCCGGCCGGCGCGCTCGGCATCGGCCGCGCGCGACAGGAAAACAAGGAAGGCTGGCGCGAGAAGCGCCGCCTGAAGGCGAACAGCTGATATGTGCGGCATCATCGGCTACATCGGCCCCAGGCCCGTCGTCCCCATCATCCTTGATGGGTTGAGGCGTCTCGAGTACCGCGGCTACGACTCCGCTGGAATCGCGGTCGTGCGTGACGGACAGATTGAGATTCGCCGCAGCGCCGGCAAGCTGATCAACCTCGAAACCTCGATCCAGGACCAGCCGCTGGCCGGCGACTATGGCCTCGGCCACACGCGCTGGGCCACGCACGGCCGCCCCACCGAGGAGAACGCGCATCCCCATCGCGATGGTTCAGGGCGGATCGTCGTCGTCCACAACGGCATCATCGAGAACTACCTGGAGATCAAGCGAGAGCTGATCGCCGAAGGACACCAGTTCGAGTCCGAGACCGACACCGAGGTGGTGGCGCACCTGGTCCAGAAAGAATGGCAGAGCGACGGTCTCGACAACGCGGTGCTGCGCGCCATGAAGCGCGTGCGCGGGTTGTTCGCGCTGGTGCTGCTGTCGGCGGACGATCCGAAGAAGCTGGTCGCCGTCCGCAACGGTCCGCCGATCGTGGTGGGCATCGGCGACGGTGAGTATTTCGTCGCCTCTGACGTCCCGGCGATCCTGAGCCACACGCGCGATGTGGTGTTCATGGAAGACCACGAGATGGCCGTGTTGACGCCCGCGGGCGTGGTCTTTCGGACACTGGACGGCACAGTGGTCGAGCGCAAGCCGGCGCGCGTGACGTGGGATCCGATCTCGGCCGAGAAGGCCGGCTACAAGCACTTCATGCTCAAGGAAATCTTCGAGCAGCCCCACGCCGTTCGCGACACGGTGCTCGGCCGCGCCTCGCTCGATTCCGGGCAGATCTACCTGAACGAGATGGCCATCTCGGCGGACGACCTCCGCGGCATCGACAAGATCGCGCTACTTGCCTGCGGCACTTCGTGGCACGCGGCCCTGGTCGGCAAGTTCATGATCGAAGAACTCGCCAAGCTGCCGGTCGAAGTGGACTACGGATCGGAATACCGGTACCGCAACCCGATCGTCAACAGCAAGACCCTGGCGGTTGCCATCACGCAGTCCGGCGAGACGGCCGACACGCTGGCGGCGCTGCGCGAAGCCAAGGGCAAGGGGGCACGGAGCCTGGCGATCTGCAACGTCGTCGGCAGCATGGCTACGCGCGAGGCCGAGGAAACCATCTACACCCACGCCGGCCCCGAGATCGGCGTCGCCTCGACCAAGGCGTTCACGACGCAGCTGGTCGCGCTCTACCTGTTCGCGCTGCGCCTGGCCGAAGTGCGCGAGACGCTGACGAAGGAGCAGCGGTGCGCGCACATCGAGGCGCTGATGCAGCTGCCGCAGGTCCTGGAAGACACGCTGAAGACCGCGAAGCAGATTGAAGAGATCGCCATCCGGTTCCACAACCGATCCGACTTCCTCTACCTGGGGCGCGGCATCAACTATCCCATCGCCCTCGAAGGCGCGCTCAAGCTGAAGGAGGTCTCGTACATCCACGCCGAGGGCTATCCCGCCGGCGAGATGAAGCATGGGCCCATCGCGCTGATCGACGAGCAGTTGCCGATCGTGGCCCTGGCCACCCACGATCACGTGTTCGAGAAAATGCTGGGCAACATCCAGGAAGCCAAGGCGCGCGGCGGTTCGATCATCGCCATTACCAGCGCCGGAGACACGACGCTGGCGCAGGTCCTGGACGATGCCGATGCGTTGGTGGCAGTTCCTGCCACCAGTCCGCTATTGATGCCAGTCGTGCTGTCGATCCCGTTGCAGCTGCTGTCGTACTACATCGCCGTTCGCCGCGGTTGCGATGTCGATCAGCCGCGCAATCTGGCCAAGAGCGTTACGGTAGAATAAGAGCCGGATCCAAATGGATCTTCTTTCCTCGCTAAACCCTGCTCAGCAAGAAGCAGTACAACAGACCAGCGGCCCGCTCCTCATCCTGGCCGGCGCCGGCTCGGGCAAGACGCGTGTGATCGCGCATCGCATCGCCTATCTCGTGTCGGAGCGGCTGGCGCACCCGGACGAGGTGATGGCGGTCACCTTCACCAACAAGGCGGCGCAGGAGATGCGCGAGCGGGTCGAGAAGCTGCTCGAGACCGACTGCCGCGCCATGTGGGTTTCCACGTTTCACTCGCTCTGCGCGCGCCTGCTCAGGCGCGAGGCGCCGGCCATTGGCCTCAGTCGCGATTTCACCATCTACGATTCCGCCGACCAGCAGTCGGTGATCAAGCAGCTCCTGCGCGAGTACCACATGGATGATGCGACCTATCAGCCGCGCATGGTGCTCGGCCGCATTTCCGCCGCGAAAAACCGCATGGAGGGGCCAGGTACCTTCGCCAGTACGTGGAACCCGAAGGATCGCGAGATTGGCAAGCTGTTCGAGGGTTACCTGAAGGCGCTCAAGGACGCCAGCGCGCTCGACTTCGACGACCTGTTGCTCAAGACGGTCGAGTTGTTCGACCGGGCGCCCGCGGTCCGGGAACGGTATGCGCGACGCTTCAAGTACGTGATGGTGGACGAGTATCAGGACACCAACCGGCCGCAATACCTGCTGATCAAGCAGCTCGCCGGCGGACACCGCAACCTGGCCGTGGTGGGCGACCCAGATCAGTCGATCTACAAGTGGCGGGGCGCCGACCTGCGCAACATTCTCGACTTCGAGACCGACTTCCCGGAGGCGGTGATTGTCCGCCTCGAGCAGAACTATCGCTCGACGGAGGTCATCCTGAAGGCGGCGTCCACCGTGATTGCCAACAACCGCAATCGCAAGGAGAAGGCGCTCTGGACCGACCAGAAGGGTGGTGCCAAGATTCGCTATTTCCGCGGCGCCGACGAGCTTGAGGAGGCAGAGTACATCACCAAGCTGGCGCGGGCCGCGATTCAGGAGGACGCCAACTCGCTGACGGCCGTCCTGTATCGCACCAACGCCCAGTCGCGAGCGGTGGAAGACTCGCTGCGGGCCGCCGGCATTGCCTACGTCGTGCTCGGTGGCGTCGGCTTCTACGAACGGCGCGAGATCAAGGACGCACTCGGTTACCTCAAGCTGATCCTGAACCCGCACGACGACATCGCGCTTCGCCGCGTCATCAACACCCCGGCCCGGGGCATCGGCAAGGGGGTGATGGACGCGCTCGCAGGCGTTGACGTCACGGAACAAGACACCAACCTGCCGCCGCTGTTCGCCGGCCTCGCACCCACGGTGGCGGCCAATTCGCTGTGGACCAAGCTCGTCGTCGCCGTTGATGGCCGCCGCTTGTCGTCGCGCCAGGGCGCCTCGCTGGCCGCCTTCAAGGACATGATCACGACGCTGGCCGAGGTCGCCAGGAATGAGCCGGTGTCGATCCTGCTCGGCAAGGTGCTCGACCAGTCCGGTTACCTCCGCGACTTGCGCGAAGACCGCAGCGAGGAATCGGAAGGGCGCATCGAGAACCTGATGGAGCTGGTGTCGGCCGCGCGCGAGTACGAATCCCGCGATCACGAGCCGTCGCTTGGCGGCTTCGTCGATCGCCTGTCGCTGCTCTCTGACGTGGACAAAGAGCAGGGCAAGGTCGATCCGCGCGTGATGATGATGACGCTGCACTCCGCCAAAGGCCTCGAGTTCCCAACCGTCGTCCTGGCGGGACTGGAAGAGGGCCTGTTTCCGCACTCGCGTTCCCGCGAAGACGAAGCGGAGATGGAAGAGGAACGCCGCCTGCTCTATGTCGGGATCACCCGCGCGCGAAAGCAACTGGTGATCACCAGCGCGGCCCGGCGACGGGTCTTCGGCGAGTACCAGAACACGGAAGCGTCACGATTCATCGAAGAGATTCCGTTGGACCTGATGGAGCAGGACTTCCCGGCCGTCCAGTCTTCGTACCCAAGCTCCCGGAGCGCCTATGGGGAGTATCGCGCCAACCCGTACGGACGCCGGCAGCCGCCTTCCGGATACAGGGCTGGGCGTCAGGACGAGAACGCCAAGGTCGCGACACGGAATTTCAGCTACCAGGAAGAGGACCAGACGCCGGGGCTGCGTCCGGGCGCGCGGGTGAAGCACGCCCAGTTCGGCCCCGGCACGGTGGTCAGCGTCGAGGACCTGGAGGACGACCAGAAGCTCGTCGTTCGGTTCGTCACGGTTGGAACGAAGACCTTGCGCGCGAAATACGCGAAGCTCGAGAGGGCGTGATTTGTGCGGCTTTACTCGCGAGTGTGGGATCTCTGTGTCGTTGGTTTTTGCCAAGCGGCAGCTGCACCACGCCGGCCTGGTACTCTTTCGATAAGTTCCGATTTGGCAAGTCTATAGAACACCTCTTTCATGCTGTTCTCAGACGCGATGCCCGTGAGTTCTCTAGCTATCCGGTTTGTAATTGACTCGTGGTTGGCTAGATAGTCCATAACCGACTCCTCAGGCGAGGCCAACGGGTCATGCTTGATGGTCACCACAACCGATGTCTCTGTTTCCGAGATCGTGGGCGGCTTTAGCCGCAATTTCTGCATTTCTTTGAAGGCTGTGTTTAGGCCCTCACCGACGTCTTTATTCGGAGGGTTTGGAAACTTGTTGATCAGCCTTACGAGCGAGCCGTTTCTAGCAAACTGTTCGCTTAGGATGTTCCTAGTCGTCACATGACCCGGCAAAAGGCCTGGACTCTCAATTTCGATTCGGTTGTCGAAGACTCGAATCTGAACATCGGAGGCCATGCTGTAGTCCCGGTGTAAGACGGCGTTAGTGACGATCTCATGGAGGGTAACCTCCGGATAGCGAACCTGCTCCAACCCGGATGGGCCGAGCTTCTTAATACCTTCCACCATCTCCACCGTTCTGACCACCGCCGTCTTGATGATGTCGTAGATGGATCCTTCAAGCGAGACAGGTGAACCTGCGAGTGTTTCGCGGCTCCCCTCGGCAGCGCTGGTCTTGTATCGGAACAGCTTGATACCAGACCGCTTAGGCAGGGCAGCCTGCGGCTCATCAGAGAAGAGCAGAACCGCCGCGACGACTGGCTTGGACGACCGGATCAAGCTCTGTTTTCTCAAGAACTTCATCGGTGTTGACGCGGGAATGACTTCCTTCACGAACATTCCGAGGGTGTCAGACTCGGAGACTGTCTCCATGTCCACGTCGACGGTTTGCTTTTCGTAGCTTTCAACGCCCTTATCTAGGCGTAATCGAGCGAGTGCAGCCTCACCCTTGACCTCAAGGTTCTGTGCCCCGCGACGAACGTAGATCCTCTTGTCATGCGCTCTCGCGATCTGCGGTGTTTTCTGCACGAAAATATGGAGCACTAGGCCCAGAGAGCCCGGTGCCCTGAGGAACTCGTAGGAGTACTCGGCTCCCAGTGGAAAGAGTTGTTCAAGTGACTGAAGGTGGCCGTTGGCTGCCTCTTGGTCTTTGAAGCCTTTCCAATATCTCGTCTCGCTACCGAAAAATTTCTGTTCGCCGATACCGACGTACAAGTCTCCTCCGCTCGCGTTCGCGAATGCAGAGATCGTCTTGGCTAGTTTCTTGGGAGCGATTTCGACGGCCTTGAGGTCGGCGAAATGCCCCTCCTCAAGGGTAAGGAGGCGGTCGCGCTCGATTCCGGCGATCTCGATGAGGTCGATTCCGGATGAGCCGCCCATTAGCACCTATTCTAGTCCATTAATGGGTGTTAAATTTGTTTTTATGATAAATAATTACTAATTAACACTTGTTTTACAATTTTATCGGGTGTTAGAGCCCTGAAATATTCGTAATAATCGGGCGCCCCTCGCGGCCGTTGCCGGCCACGCGCTCGATCGTTACCGTCAGCGTCTTCTGTGTGGTGGTGCCATCCGGCGTCTTCACCATCGCCGCGACGACCACCTCCTTCTTGATCGTCTCGCCCGAGAACGTCTTCGGGTCGAGGGCGGGCTGGCCCGGTTGTGTCAGCGACGCTTCAGCGAGGCCCGTGGACCTCTTGATCGCCGCGGCCGCCGAGGCCGTGGCCTTGGCGTGAGCGGAAATGCCCTCGCGCCATTTGGCCCATTCGAGCCTGACCTTCTCTTGCGCGGCCGTCAGCTTCGCGGTCGGGTTCAACTGCTCGACCTTCAGGACTTCCTCGATCGCCTTGATGTTGGCGTTCTGGTATTCGATCTTGGTCTTGAGGAAGGCCTGCTCGGTTTCGCGCGCCTTGACGTCCGCCTCGAGCAGCGGCGCGAACGTCAGTGGCGTGCGCTGCTCGTCACCGATGGAGGTGATCGTGAAGTCCTCGATCGAACCCTGCCTGCGCGGATCGATCTCGACGGCCGACATCCGGCCGACGGTGGTGTTGTCGCGCGCCTTGGCGGCGCGGAAGTACTGCGTCAGGAACTGCTGTTCAGGCGGACGGGAACAACCCACCACGAGCAAGGTCGCCGGAACCAACAACAGCGCCGCGGCAAGCTTCTTCATTCGGTGTCTCCCGGGTCTGTTGAACCCTTGTGAACGTCGTCTGAACCGGTCTGAACCTCTTCGGCCTTCTCGACCAGCGCGACCGACACGATCTT
This sequence comes from Vicinamibacterales bacterium, assembly GCA_038919385.1. Taxonomy (GTDB): domain Bacteria; phylum Acidobacteriota; class Vicinamibacteria; order Vicinamibacterales; family UBA2999; genus 12-FULL-67-14b. Next base: position 11,512 of record JBCKZH010000010.1, read on the forward strand.
GTCGTCGCCTTCCAGATCCATCAAGCGTACACCCTGGGTGGCTCGGCCGATCGTCCGGATCTCGTTGGCGGCGGTGCGCAGGATCTTGCCCTGCTCGGTAATGACCAGCAGCTCTTCGTTGTCGTGCACCTGCGCGATCGCCACGACCGGGCCGTTCTTCCCGGTCACCTCGACGTTCTTCACGCCCAGGCCGCCGCGGCCGGTCACGCGATACTCGTCCAGGGCCGTGTTTTTGGCATAGCCCTTTTCAGTGACGGTCAACAGTGTGCCACCCGGCTTGGCGACCTGCATGGCGACCACTTCGTCACCCTCGCGCAACTGGATGCCGCGGACGCCGAACGCCGTGCGGCCCATGCCGCGCACGTCGCCTTCGCCGAAGCGAATGGCCTTGCCGCCCTTGGTGCCGATGAAGATCTCGCTCTGGCCATCGGACATCTGCACGTCGATGACGGCGTCGCCCTCGTCGATGCCCATGGCGATAATGCCGCCGGCGCGCGGATTCGAGAACGCCGAGAGCTCGGTCTTCTTGATGGTGCCCTTGCGGGTGCCCATCACAATGAAGTGCTGGTCGTCGAATTCCTCGATCGCGAGCATCGCCGCGATCTTCTCGCCGGCTGCCATCTGGACCAGGTTCGCCACCGACTTGCCCTTGCCGTCGGCGCCGACGTCCGGGATCTCGTGGACCTTGAGCCAATACGCGCGGCCGCGATCCGAGAACACCACCAGGAACGAATGCGTGGAGGCGACAAACAGATGGTTGACCACGTCTTCGTCGCGGGTCCGCATGCCGATGCGGCCCTTGCCGCCACGGTTCTGCGTACGATAGGTCGTGATCGGCGTGCGCTTGATGTAGCCAGTATCGGTGACCGAGATCGCGACGTCTTCGTCGGCGATCAGGTCCATGATGCCGATTTCGCCCTCGTCTTCGATCAACACCGTGCGGCGCGGATCGGCGAACTTGGCCTTCACCGCCCGTAACTCGTCGAGGATGATCTTCAGCAGCAGCGGCTGGTTGGCGAGAATCGTCTTGAGCTTGGCGACCAGCGCCGTCAGCGCCGCCAGCTCGCCAAGAATCTTGTCGCGCTCCAGGCCGGTAAGGCGCTGCAGCTGCAGGTCGAGAATCGCCTGTGACTGGATCTCGGACAGGCCAAACTGTTCGACCAATCCGGCCCTGGCTTCGGGTGGGTTCTTCGATCCGCGAATCAGCTCGATCACCGCATCCAGATGATCGAGCGCGATCTTGAGGCCGTCGAGGACGTGCGCGCGGGCCTCGGCTTTGCGCAGCTCGAACTCGATGCGGCGGCGCACGACCTCGCGGCGGAAGTCGATGAAGTGCTCGATCACTTCGAGCAGGCTCAAGACCTTCGGCCGGCCAGCGACGATCGCCAGCGTGATGATGCCGAACGATTGCTGTAATTGCGTCTGCTTGTAGAGGTTGTTCAGGACCACCTCGCCGACTTCGCCGCGCTTGAGCTCGATCACGATCCGCATGCCGTCGCGGTCCGACTCGTCGCGCAGGTCGGAAATACCTTCGAGCGCCTTGTCGCGCACCAGCTCCGCGATGCGCTCCAGCAGCCGGGTCTTGTTCAACTGATACGGGATCTCGTGGACGATGATCTGCTGGCGATCGCCCTTCTTCGTGGTCTCGATCTCGGTCTTCGCGCGCACCTGGATCGAGCCGCGGCCGGTCAGAAAGGCTTCGTGAATGCCGCGCTTGCCGACAATCGAGCCGCCAGTGGGGAAGTCGGGCCCGGGAATGAGCCGGATCAGCTCCTTGAACTTCTGCTCGCGGGTATAAACGGGGCTTGCGGCTTGCGGCTTGCGGCTTGCGTCCTCACCAGCCCGACCCGCCACATCAGTCCCAAGCAGCGTGTTCTCGATAATCCAGATCACGCCGTCGATCACCTCACCCAGATTATGGGGAGGGATGTTGGTGGCCATGCCAACCGCGATGCCCGTCGAGCCGTTCACCAGCAGGTTCGGATAGGTCGCCGGAAACACCGTCGGCTCGGTCGTCGTCTCGTCGAAGTTCGGGACGTAGTCGACCGTGTCCTTGTCGAGGTCTTCCATCAGGCTCTCGGCCAGAGCCTCGAGCCGGGCTTCCGTGTAGCGATAGGCGGCCGGCGGGTCACCGTCCACCGAACCGAAGTTACCCTGGCCATCGACCAGGGTCTTGCGCATGTTGAAGTCCTGCGCCAGGCGCACGAGCGTGTCGTAGGCCGGCTGGTCGCCGTGCGGATGGTAATTGCCGATGACTTCGCCGATCACCTTCGCGCACTTGCGATAGGCACGGTTCGAGGCGAGCCCCATCTGGCTCATCGCATACAGCACACGGCGATGCGCCGGCTTCAGGCCGTCGCGGACGTCTGGCAGCGCACGCCCGATGATCACGCTCATCGCGTAATCCAGGTACGAGCGCTTCATCTCGTCTTCGATATTTACAGGCGTACTTTTGAGTTCGGTCATTCAGCGTTCTTCGCGGCTTGCGGCTTGCGGCTTGCGGCTTGCGCAAATCCCCGCAGGCCGCAGGTCGCAGGTCGCAGGTCGCAGGCCGCAGGCCGTTAAATATCCAGGTTCTTGACGTCGAGAGCGTTGTCTTCGATGAACTTGCGCCGCGGCTCGACCTGATCGCCCATCAGCGTGGTGAACATCGAGTCAGCTGCGAGGTGGTCTTCCGCCCGCACCTGCAACAGCGTGCGGATGTCGGGATTCATGGTGGTGCTCCACAAGGTCTCGGGATTCATTTCACCAAGGCCCTTGTAGCGGTTGATCGCCACCCCCTTGCGGCCCAAGGTGATGAAGTGATCGATGAACTCGTCGATTGAGCGGATGGCGACCGGACCACTTTTTGCGGCGGGTGAGGCTGGTTGGGCTGGCGAGGCTGGTGCCAGGCCGATCGCGCCAAGTGCGTCTTTCTCGTCGGCGGTCAGGCCCTCGTCCGCCGGTTCGGTTTCTTCAGCCTCTTCGACCTTGCCCCCAGCCAGCACCCGAACTTCGACCGGCCCTGTGCGTAGCGATCGGACCACGTCCTTGATTTCAGCGTAGCTGGCCGCCAGCGTGCGGTACTCGCCCGAGGTCACAAACTCGTAGCCGATCTTGTCGATGCGTGAGTAGCCGGTGGCGCGATCGTCCACGCGCAGCGACCACGTGTTGTGTTCCTCATCGCGCTCGAGCGTCACGTCGCGAGTGGGCGTCGTCACCTGGCCGGCCACACCCTGAAGGCCGGGCTCCTGCTCGAAGAACCCGCGATCGCGCGCGCCGCGGTCCAGCAGCGCTTCGACCACGTCACGGGCGTGGCCGCGGCGCTCCACCGTGGACATCACGGTGCGGTAGGCGATGATGCCGTGGAGCAGCTTCTCCAGGTCGGCGCCGGTGTACTCGACGCCGTCCCGCGAGCGAACCGCGCGTGCGTCAACCGCGCGGTGCACCAGGAAGTTTTCGAGCGCGCGTTCGTCCTTGATAAACGTTTCCGACTTGCCGCGCTTGGCGCGGAACAGCGGCGGCTGCGCGATGTAGATGTGGCCGCGGTCGACCAGCATCGGCATCTGGCGATAGAAGAACGTCAGCAGCAGCGTACGGATGTGCGAACCATCGACATCGGCGTCGGTCATGATGATGACGCGGTGGTAGCGCAGCTTGTTGATGTCGAAATCGTCGGTGCCGATGCCGCAGCCGAGCGCCGCGATCATCGTCTTGATTTCGTCGGAGCCGAGCATGCGGTCGAGCCGCGCCCGCTCAACATTCAGAATCTTGCCCTTGATCGGCAGGATCGCCTGGAACCGCCGGTCGCGGCCCTGCTTCGCCGAGCCACCGGCCGACTCGCCCTCGACGATGTAGATCTCGGCCTGGGCGGGGTCGCGCTCCTGGCAGTCCGCCAGCTTGCCTGGCAGCGAGAGACCGTCCAGCGCGCCCTTCCGGCGGACCAGGTCGCGCGCCTTGCGCGCGGCATCGCGCGCCCGCGCCGCGTCGACGGTCTTCTGGATGACTTTTTTGGCAATCGCCGGGTTCTCTTCGAGGAACGCACCCAGCTTGTCATTGACGATCGCTTCGACGATACCTTTGACTTCGGTGTTGCCGAGCTTGGTCTTGGTCTGGCCTTCGAACTGCGGGTTCGGAAGCTTGACGCTGATGACGGCGGTCATACCCTCGCGGATGTCGTCACCGCTGATGGTCGCGTCCTTCAGGTCCTTCGCCAGGTTGTGGCTGTTCGCATAGGCGTTCACGGTGCGTGTCAGCGCCGCGCGGAAGCCCGACAGGTGCGTGCCGCCTTCGTGCGTGTTGATGTTGTTGGCGAACGAGAATTCCTGCGGGTTGTAGCCGTCGTTCCACTGGATGGCGATCTCGGCGTCGATGCCGTCGCGAGTGCCGTGCATGAACACGGCCTTGTCGTTGATCACTCCCTTGTTTTTATTCAGGTGCTCGACAAACGAGACGATGCCGCCGTCGTAGTGGAAGCGATGGTTCTTACCGCTGTCACGCTCATCGTCCAGCGTGACGATGAGGCCGGCATTAAGGAACGCCAGTTCACGCAGCCGCTGCGCCAGCGTGTCGAAGCTGTAGTCGGTGACCTTGAAGATCTGCACGTCGGGCTTGAACGAGACCTTGGTGCCGCGGCGCTGCGTGGTGCCGGTGACGACGAGATCGTTCAAGGGCTTGCCGCGTTCGTAACTTTGCTGGTGGGTTTTGTTGTTGCGCCAGATTTCGAGTTCGAGCCGCTCTGACAGCGCGTTGACGACCGAGACGCCGACGCCGTGCAGACCGCCTGACACCTTGTAGCTGGTGTTGTCGAACTTGCCGCCGGCGTGCAGCACCGTCAGCGCGATTTCGGCGGCGGGCCGGCCGCTTTCGTGCATGTCGGTGGGGATGCCGCGGCCGTTGTCGATCACCGTGATCGAGTTGTCGAGATGAATCGTGACGTTGACTTCGGTGCAGTAGCCGGCCAGTGCTTCGTCGATCGAGTTGTCGACGACCTCGTAGACCAGATGGTGCAGACCCGCCGGTCCCGTCGAGCCGATGTACATCGCCGGGCGCTTGCGAACCGCTTCGAGGCCCTCGAGGACCTTGATGCTTTCCGCGCCGTAGTCCGCGTTGCCGTTGCTGGCGTTTCCGTTCGCGCCGCCGAGGCCGGCCTGGTTCTCTGGGTGATCCGTTTGGGACATTTATTCTCAGACGCGCATCGGCATGATGACGTAGGTGTAGTCGTAGCCTTCGGCCCCCACCGGCTTCATTACGGCCTGGCTCACTTCGTCCTTGAGTTCGAGCGCCACGACTTCGGTTTCCACGACGGCCAGGAAGTCCAGGACGTATTGCGCGTTGAAGCAGATGGTAAGAGATGGCCCGTTGTATTCGATGGCAATGGGCTCGCGCGCTTCACCGAATTCGGGGCTGCTCGACGTGACCTCGACCTTGCCCTTGTCGAGCACCATCTTCACCGCGCGCGAGCGTTCGTTCGACAAGATGGCGACGCGCTTCACCGCCTGGGTCAGGCGATCGCGTTCGAACTCGATGTGCTTGTCGTTGCCTTTTGGAATGACTTTTTCGTAGGCGGGGAATTGCCCGTCGATCATGCGCGAAATCAGAAGGCGCGGACCGATCTCAAAAAACAGGTGGTTCTCGCCGCGCTCGTACTTGACATCGATGTCGCTGTCGGCGAGCAGGCGTCCCAACTCCGCCAGCGTCTTGCGCGGCAGGATGGCCTTGATGTCGTCGCCCTTGGCGCCCTCGTGGTTGACGTTGATCAGGGCGAGGCGATGGCCGTCGGTCGCGACGAACGTCATGCTATCGGACCGCAGCACGAACTGCGCGCCGTTCAGGTAGTAGCGCGTGTCTTCACCAGTGATGGCAAACTGCGTCTTCGCCACCATCTGTGCCAGCGCCTTGCCTTTAATGGTGGCCTTGGCGCCGCCGCCGGCTTCGGGCAGGCTCGGAAAATCTTCACGCGGCAGCGTTGGCATTTTCGAGCTGAACTGCCCGCCCGAAACTTTGACCGTGGTGCCGCCCTTGTCGGTTTCGATGTTCACGTCGCCTTCGGGCAACGAGCGCACCACTTCGTAAAACTTCTTCGCCGGCAGCGTCACCGAACCGGGCTTGGCCACGGCGGCTTCGCAACGACTGCGCAGGGCGACTTCAAGATCGGTGGCGAGCAACGTGACTTCGTTGGCCGATGCTTCGAGCAGCACGTTCGCCAGAATTGGAATTGTGTTCTTGCGCTCGACGATCTGCTGGAAAAATTGCAGTTCCCTCACAAGATCGGCTTTCCTGGCGACCAGTTCCATAGCGCGGCTTACCTCTTATAATTAAGGAAAAGGCGAAGACGATAAAGTATACAGGAAGTAGGTCCTGTTTACTAAATTTCCAACCGGCGTAAACCCTTTCAAATCAAATATTTAAACTGTGCATTTTTCTGTGGGTAAAGTGCGGGTTACCGGACGCGCCGACAGGGGTCTTTCGCCCAATCCGCAGCCTTCCGCAAAGCATGCACAGTTGAGGGTGTGGATATCTACTTAAACTGGTCCAACATATTCTTCATCTGCCGATCGAAGTCCGCGCTTTTCTTCCGCATTTCCTCGATCTTCTTGATTGAGTGAATCACGGTCGAGTGGTGTTTGCCACCGAAGATGCGGCCAATCTCCGGCAACGACGCGTGTGTGAGCGCCTTGCAGAGATACATCGCGATCTGCCGCGGCATGGCAACTGACTTTGAGTTATTGCGCGACTTAATCTCCGCCAGTTTCATCCGGTAGTAGTCGGCGACGAACTTCTGAATCTGCTCGATCGTCACCGCCTTTTCGTCGTGATCGATCACGTGGCGCAGCACGTCGTGCGCCAATTCCATGGTCAAGGGCTTGCCCGTGAGCGAGGCATACGCGATCAGCCGAATCAGCGACCCCTCGAGTTCGCGGATGTTCGACTTGATGCGCGTGGCCATATACATGGCCACGTGGTCGGGCAGTTGCAGCGCTTCGCCTTCAGCCTTCTTCTTCAGAATGGCGACTTTTGTCTCGAGATCCGGCGACTGGATGTCGGCGATCAAACCCCACTCAAACCGCGAGCGCAGGCGTTCCTCGAGCGCGGGAATCTCATGGGGAGGACGGTCGCTGCTGATGACAATCTGCTTCTGCACGTCGTGCAGCGCGTTGAAGGTGTGGAAAAACTCGTTCTGTGTTCCTTCCTTGCCCGACACAAACTGGATGTCGTCCACGAGCAGGACGTCGACACTGCGATAGCGCGAACGGAAATCCAGAATGCGATCGAACCGCACCGCGTTAATCATCTCGTTCATGAAACGTTCGGACGAGATGTAGGTGAGCACAAGGCCGGGATGGTGCTGAACCACGTAGTGGCCGATCGCGTGCATCAAGTGCGTCTTACCCAGGCCGACGCCGCCGTAAATGAACAGCGGGTTATACGATCGTGACGGCGTCTCCGCCACCGCGCGGCAGGCGGCATGCGCGAACTGGTTCGAGGGTCCGACTACGAACGTATCGAAGGTGTAACGCGGAATCAGGCTGCCGGCCCGCAGCGGCTCTGGCTCGTTGCTCGGGACCTGGACGCTCGGTTGGTCGAACTCCCCAGGCAACCCTTTAGTGTTGCCTGATGCCCCATCCGGCACAAACAGCAGTTTGGTGTCGGCGCGGCCCACCTCCCGCATGGCCTCGGCCAGCACCACCGAGTAGTGCTTCGGCAGCCATTCGACAAACAGGGGGTTCGGAACGCGAACCGAGAGGGTCTGGCCCGCGTCCTCCAGAAGCGACGTGGGCTTGAACCAGGTGGAGAAGCTGTGCCGGCCAACCTGATCTTCGATACGGCTCAGGACGTGGTCCCAAATGGTCGCGCTCGGCATCACTACAAGAACTTGATTATAAAGGACTTAGAGTTACAGATTCCCGGTCTTTTCCACAAGCTTTTCCACAGGTGTGGAAATCTCCAAAGGAGACCGTCCAGCGAACGCTCACTCTAACATGCGGCGGATCCAGCTTTCCCGTCTATAATCGTTTGTTCGACCGAGGAGAAAGTATGGCGAGATCAAAGAAGGGCAAGCGTACGTTTCAACCAAATACCCGGCGCCGAGCGAAAACGCACGGCTTCCTGGTTCGTATGGCAACCAAGGACGGCCGGCAGGTTCTGAAGCGCCGCCGCGCCAAGGGCCGCAAACGGCTCACGGTTTCAGACGAGAAGTAGCGGCGGGTCAATAAGACCCGCCTGGGACCATCCCATGCCCGGCTTCCTAAAAATTGAACACGTTCGGAAGCGGGCCGACTTCGAACTCATCTACAAGACAGGCTTCAAACGGTCCGGCCGCCTCATGACCATGTTCACAAGGGATCGCGAGGCGGGATCGGCGCGCCTCGGTATTGCCGCCACCCGCAAGATGGGGGCGGCGGTCGAGCGCAATCGGGCCAAGCGGCTCGCCCGTGAGCTGTTTCGCCATCACAAGCCGGAAGGCGCGGTCGACGTCGTGGTCGTGCCCCGCCGTGAAATGCTCGCCGCACCCTATGACCGCCTTGAGTCCGAATTCCGCTCGCTGCTTACAAGGAAGCCACGGTGAGTAGGCCCGCGCGCATCGCGCTCGCCCTGATCCGCGTATACAAGATCGTGCTCTCGCCGCTCTTCGCCGGCAGCTGCCGCTACCTGCCTGGCTGCGCCGACTACATGACCGAGTCAATCACCCGCCACGGCTTCGTCCGCGGCGGCTGGCTGGGCACCAAGCGGCTGTGCCGCTGCCACCCGTTCGGCGATCACGGCTACGACCCGGTTCCTCATTCCTAATTCCTAAATCCTAAATCACGAGATCACGAGATCACGAAATCACAAGATGGAACGCCGAGTCCTAATCGCCATAACCCTGTCCTTCCTGGTGCTGTTCCTGTTTCAGCGCTTTGTGATGCCCCCCTCCGCGCCGCAATCCCCTGGCGCTACGGCGGGGCAAGCCCCCCCAGGTTCAACTGCAACCACGCCGGCGCCGGGCAGCATGGCGGCCTTCACACAGCCGGCAAACTCCCCCTCCGCTCCTGCACGGATCCAGGGAGCTACGGGGGACAAGCAGGTGGCGGGTAACACCACTGCTTCAGGTTTACCCACCGTAGCGCCAGGCGCGGAGGTGGGTCCGACCGTCAACATCGGCGACACTGCCGATCAGGAGATCGTCGTCGAGACTACGACCGTGCGCGCCACGTTCACGAACCGCGGCGGCCGCCTGCTGCATTGGGTGTTGAAGGAGTACCGCAACGAGGACGGCGTCCCGCTCGACCTGGTGCCGCAGAGTATCGGCGCTGATGTGGTGAAGCCGTTCTCGCTCGTCGTGGACGATCCCCTCGTCACCGAGCGTATCAACAACAGCCGGTATCGCGTCGTCACTGGTGGGGGCAACCCGTCAGGGTTATCCGACACCGTCGACGCCACCGCCGCCCCGCGGACGGTGACCTTTGAGATGGCGGCGTCGGATGGGTTGAGCGTCACCAAGACGTTTACCGTCGAGCCGCGCGGCTATCTCGTCACGTTCAGCACCGTCGTTTTGTTGGGCCAGGCCCGTCTGAACCCCGCGATCCACTGGGGCCCCGGGCTCGGCGACGAGATCGCGCACCGGCCGCCGTCATCGTTCTTCTCGCCCAACAGCGTCGTGCCCGCGCAGCCCATGATCTATAAGGACGGCTCGGTCGAGCGCGTGGCCCACACCGTGGCCGGCTCGCAGGAAGGGATGTTCCGCTACGCCGGCGTGTCGGATCACTACTTTGCCTCGTTGCTGCTGAACGACCTGTCGCCGGTGCCGTTGCGCATCGACTACGCCCCGGTCAACGTGCCGATTCCCAACCAGCCGGCGCGGCTGGCGACCTACATGACCTACGCGGTGCGCTTCCAGGCGCCGCGGGAAACGTCCCGATTCTTCTTCGGCCCCAAGGCGTTGGACGATCTGAAGGCGGTGGATGCCGAGCTCGTGCGCTCGATTCACTTCGGGATATTCTCGTTGCTCGCGGTGCCGCTGCTCGGCGCGCTGAAGTGGGTGCACGGCTTCGTCGGCAACTGGGGCTGGGCGATCGTCGTGCTCACCGTCCTGATCAACCTCGCGATGTTCCCGCTCCGCCACAAGAGCGTGGTGTCGATGAAGAAGATGCAGGAACTGCAGCCGCAGATGAAGGCCATCCAGGATCGCTACGCGAAGTACAAGGTCACGGATCCCGAGCGGCAGAAGATGAACACCGAGGTCATGGCGCTCTACAAGACCAAGGGTGTCAACCCGGCCAGCGGCTGCGTGCCGATGCTGCTGACCATGCCGTTCCTGTTTGCGTTCTACGCCATGCTCTCGGTCGCCATTGAAATCCGCGGCGCGAACTTCTTTGCCTGGATTACCAACCTGTCGGCGCCCGATCCGTTCTTCATCACCCCCATGCTGATGGGCGCGGCGCAGTTCTGGCAGACCAGGATGATGCCCACCACGGCAGAGCCGATGCAGCAGAAGATCATGATGTTCATGCCCATCATGTTCGCCTTCATGTCGTTGTCGTTCCCGAGCGGCCTGGTGGTTTACTGGCTGGTCAGCACGGTGTGGACCATTGGGCAGCAGTACGCGACCAACTATTTGATTGGCGCGCCGGCCAGGCGTATCGCAAAATAGGACCCTTATGGCTACCGCAGACATTACCGAATTCGTCCAGAAGGTCGTCGACGCGATGGACCTCGATCTCGAGGCGTCCGCCGAAGAGATGCCCGACGGCGTGCGCATCAACCTGAACGGCGAAGACGGCAACGTGCTGATCCGCCGGCAGGGTGAAGCGCTCGCCGCGCTGCAGCACATTGTTGCCGCCATCTACCGGCACGACGCCGCCGAGGGCCGCCGCCTGGTGGTTGACTGCATGGGCTATCGCAAGGGCAAGGACGATGAGCTGAAGCAGATGGCGATCTTCCTGGCCGGCAAGGCCAAGGACTCGGGCCTGTCGCAGGAGATCGGGCCGCTCAACCCCTACGAACGCCGCATTGTCCACCTCGCGGTCGCCGAGGTCGAGAAGGTGACGTCAGAAAGTATCGGCGACGCGTTCGAGAAGACGGTCATTATTTCGGTCAAGTAAGCAGCCCGGGAGCCGGGATCCGGAATATGTTCTCGACCTTGGACACGATCGTTGCGATAGCCACTCCCGCGGGACGCGGGGGGCTTGGTGTGATTCGCCTCAGCGGCCCCGACGCCGCGCGCGTCGCCGGCGAGTTGGTCGCCCGCACGAAATCCTTCAAGCCTCGCCACGCCACCTTCGCGCGGTTCTCCGAATCCCGTCAAGAGGTGCCGCCCCGGCAAGAGGCGCCCCCCCGGCAAGTTGCTGATCGAGTAGTAGTGACCTTCTTCCCGTCTCCGAGCTCATATACGGGCGAGCACGTCGTTGAAATCTCTGCCCACGGCAGCCCCGTGGTCCTGTCGTCGATCCTGCGCGGCGCCATCGCCGCCGGCGCGCGCCTGGCCGAGCCGGGCGAGTTCACGTTGCGCGCCTTCCTCAATGGCAAGCTCGATCTCATCCAGGCGGAAGCGGTCGCGGATCTGATTGACGCGGTGACGCCGCTCCAGGCGCGCGCGGCGTTCGATCAGCTCGAGGGCACGCTCACCGAGGTGATTCGTGGCATCGAGCGCGACCTGTTTGAGGTGATCGCGAAGCTCGAGGCGTCGCTCGATTTCCCTGATGAGGGTTACCACTTTGTCGGTCCAGCCGAAGCCCGCGTGTCGTTGGCGGCGGTGATCGCGCGCCTCGATCGGTTGCTGATGCAGTCGGCGCGCGGGCGGCTGGTTCGGGAGGGCGCGCAGGTAGCGATCGTCGGCGCGCCGAATGTCGGCAAGTCGAGCTTGTTCAACGCCCTGCTGAACGCGAACCGGGCAATCGTCACGGCTATTCCCGGGACGACGCGCGACCTGCTGACGGAGCGTGCCGAGATCGGCGGCTTGTCACTGGCGCTGATCGATACGGCCGGTGTTCGCGAGACGACCGACCTGGTCGAACGGGAGGGCGTGAGCCGCACGCGCGAGGCGCTCGGCGTGGCCGACCTCGTGCTGGTTGTCGTCGATCGGTCGCGCGAATTGCAAGAGGACGATCGGGGCATCCTCGCTGAGACGGCCGCACAGGCGCGGGTGGTGGTGTTGAACAAATCGGATCTTCCGGAAGCCGAGCCAGGAGGACGGCACTTTAGTGCCGTCGCTTCCGTGTCGGTCTCCGCGCATACCGGTGCCGGCATCGACGATCTGATCGCGGCGATCGAGGGTGTGCTCGGTGGCGGCAACCCCGTCACGGGGTTGCCTGGTGTGCGCGACCGCGATACCCCCGCCGTGACCAACGTGCGCCACACCGTCCTTCTCGAACGCGCCCGCACGGCGCTGCGACACGCGGTGACGGCGCTCGATGGCGCGGTGTCGGAGGAGTTTCCGCTGCTCGATCTGCAGGAGGCCGGGCACGCGCTGCAGGAGATCACCGGCCGTCGCACGAGCGACGATCTGCTGCGCCACATCTTCGAGCGGTTCTGCATTGGCAAGTAGGGAAGTGAAGCGCGGGGCGGTATGGCTCGGCGTTCGCTCTCCTCGGGCGCACCGGCCGCTCGCCATCCGCTTCCGCACTCGCTCCACACGGCTATCAACTCGCGGTGCAGGCCTGACTGACGCTCCTTGCCTGCACCGCGAGGTTGCCTGTCAGTAACCTGCCCGTCGGGGCGCCCCTGATGCCCCCGGACGGATAGTTCACAGCCGCCCCGACTCCCGCCGAGTTGCGCTCGTGCTCCAGCGGATGGCGAGCGGCCGACGCGCCGACCGAGCGGCGTGCGGGGTGGTGTGGCTCGGCGTGAGCGTTCGACCGAGCCGACGAAGGTTTTCTGACAGACCCGCACGCCGCTGACTCGTCTCATGTGCGAAAATAGGGATCTGGGTAGACTTAATAAATGGTTATCGATAAAGACTAAATGATAAGCGAATTAGATGTAATGGTCATCGGCTCAGGGCACGCCGGCGTCGAGGCGGCGTGGGCGGCGGCGCGGGTGGGGCGGAGCGTTGGGTTGTGCACGCTCAATAGAGAAACCGTCGCGCACATGCCCTGCAACCCGGCCGTTGGCGGCACGGCGAAGGGACATCTGGTTCGAGAGATCGATGCGCTGGGAGGATTGATGGGCCGCGCAATCGACGCTACAGGCATACAATTCAAGTTGCTCAACCGCAGCCGTGGTCCGGCGGTGTGGTCGCCGCGCGCGCAGGCGGACAAGGTTCGCTATTCGGCGTGGGTGCGGGCCGCGCTCGAAGCCGAGCCGAACATCCACTGGATCATCGGCCGCGCCGGCCGAATCGTGCTGGACGCCGGCCGCGTGGCTGGCCTGGCGCTTGAGGATGGCACGGTCTACAAGTGCCGTTCGCTGGTGATTACGACCGGCACTTTTCTGAATGGCCTGATCCACATCGGGCGCGACCAACGGCCGGCTGGACGGGCGGACGAGCCGCCTGCTCTGGATCTCGCGGAGTCCATTAAGGCATTGGGCGTGAAATGGGGTCGGCTCAAGACCGGCACCCCGCCGCGGCTGGCGCGGCGGTCCATCGACTTCGCCGCGGGCGTAAAATCAGGCGTGTTCCACGTGGAACATGGGGATTCCGAGCCGGTCCCGTTCTCGTTCACCGCGACGCAGGCGCCATCAAACCAGGCGGTCTGCCATCTCCTGCACACCACCGACCGCGTCCACGAACTCGTCCGCGCCAACATCGAGGCCTCGCCGCTCTACAACGGCCAGATCGCCGGCATTGGCCCCCGCTATTGCCCATCGCTTGAGGACAAGGTGATGCGCTTTCCCGACCGGGAGCGCCACCAGATCTATCTCGAGCCAGAAGGCCTGGACGTCGAGGAAATCTACGTCAATGGCTTCTCGATGAGCTTGCCAGCCGACACCCAACGAGAGCTGGTTCGCGCCCTGCCTGGACTCGAATCGGCCGACATGCTTCGGCCTGGCTACGCGGTCGAATACGACTTCGTCCAACCGACGGAGCTGCGAACGTCGCTTGAGACCCATCGTATTGCGGGCCTCTTCTTCGCGGGGCAAATCAACGGCACGTCCGGATACGAGGAGGCGGCCGGGCAGGGCCTGCTGGCCGGTCTTAATGCCGCGCATTCCGTCGCTGGGAAGCCGCCGCTGGTCCTGGGTCGAGACGAGGCGTACCTAGGCATCATGGTGGACGACCTGGTGACGAAGGGGTGTCTCGAGCCCTACCGCATGTTCACATCGCGCGCCGAGTATCGCTTGCTCCTCCGTACCGACAACGCCGACCTCCGGCTCACGCCACGCGGTCGTGAGGTGGGGCTGGTGGATGATGAGCGGTGGCAGCGATTCACAGGGCGAAAGGCGCGTTACGACCTGAACGTGGACCGTCTGCAGCGGAGCTGGGTACGAGTCGCGGGCGGCGCCAGGGTCCCCGCGGCACAGGCACTCAAGCGACCGGAACTCACCCTCAGAGGCTTGATGACTGCCGGCGATGTCGCGATCGAGACCACCCCGCAGGATCACTTGCTCGACGTGTCATCCGTCGAGACCACCGTCAAGTACGAGGGCTATCTGGTCCGACAGCAGCAGGCCGTGGCCCGGGCGCGGCACGCCGAAGGCCGACGCATTCCCGAGGCGTTTCCCTTTGAACGGGTGCCAGGCCTGTCGAGGGAGATGGTCCAGCGTTTCTCGGAAGTTCGGCCCGAAACACTCGGCCAGGCCCAGCGCATTCCCGGCGTCACCCCCGCGGCCGTCGCCGTCGTGGGGGCATACCTGGATCGCTTCTAATACGTACGTTTGCCACAAAGGACGCAGAGGACTCAGAGTATTTTGATAAAAATTCCTCTGTGTGCTTTGTGTTCTCTGTGGTTTACGTAGACAGGGACTGTAGCTAATACTCTCAGTGTGGCGAATCGGGAGTTCAGAGAACGGCTGAAGCGGCGAGCCAAGGCAGCCGGCATTTCGCTCGAGGCTCCCTTGGTCGAGGGCCTCGAAACCTACTATCAGCTCCTGACCAAGTGGAACGCGAAGATCAACCTCACAGCCTTCAGGCTCACACCCGCCGGTGAAGACGAAGCGGTCGATCGGCTGCTGATTGAACCGGTGGTGGCCGCCCGCTACATCCCTGAGAACGCACGCACGCTGCTTGATGCCGGCTCCGGAGGCGGCTCACCAGCCATTCCCCTCAAGCTCGCCAGTCCCAACCTCCACGTGCGGATGGTGGAAGTGAAAATGCGGAAGGCCGTATTCCTCCGCGAGGCCGTGAGGACGCTGGGCATTCGCGAGGCGGAGGTGGAGACCGCGCGCTTCGAAGAGCTATTGCCGCGATCCGAGCTCCACGAGGCCCTCGATCTGGTTTCCGTTCGCGCCGTCCGCATCGAGACCCGAACACTGCTCACACTCCAGGCGTTTCTCAGACCAGGCGGGAAAATCTTTCTGTTCCGGGGCGCCGGCACGAGCACGGTGGAAACCGAGCCGCCACCTCCGCTCGCGTGGATGGCCAGCTATCCGCTCGTCGATTCCCTGCACAGCAAGCTGGTGGTCTTGAGTAAGACCAGGGTTTAAGATTTGGTGATTTGGTGATTTGGTGATTTGGTGATCTATGTTCCACGTGGAACAAGTGCTAATCTCTACTTCAGCCCTACCAATACTCTTAGTTTAGGGCTATAGACCAATAATGGCCAAGATCATCGCCGTCACGAATCAGAAAGGCGGCGTCGGCAAAACCACGACGGCCATCAACCTGGCAGCCGCCCTGGCCATCGCCGGCCGCAACGTGCTGCTCGTTGATTGCGATCCGCAAGGCAACGCCACCAGCGGACTAGGCCGCAAAGGCGAGCGCGCGCAGAGCGGTACCATCTACGAAGCGTTGACGGCTGGACCCGACGAAGCGCCGGGCAACTTCATTCTGTCGACCTCGGTTGAACGTCTCTCGGTGATGCCGGCCAATCGCGATCTCTCGGGGGCGGAGATCGAGCTCATCTCATTCCCCGACCGCGAGCGCCGGCTGCGGACGCTGCTGGATCCGCTGCGCGCTCGGTTCGACTTCATCATCATCGACTCGCCGCCGTCGCTCGGCTTGCTCACCCTCAACGCCCTGGTTGCCGCCGACCGCGTGCTCATCCCGATGCACTGCGAGTACTTCGCTCTCGAAGGCCTCGCCGATCTGGTCGGCATCATGCGCCGCGTGCGCGCCTCGCTCAACCCCGCCCTCGACATCGAAGGCGTGCTGCTCACCATGAACGACGAGCGCACCAACCTCGGGCAACAGGTCGGCCGCGACGTCCGCGAGTTCTTCAAAGAGAAGGTCTATTGCACCGTCATCCCGCGCAACGTGCGCCTGGCCGAAGCGCCCAGCCACGGCCTGCCCGCCGTCACTTACGACGCCAAGTCACGCGGCGCCGAAGCGTACTTCGCGTTCGCGAACGAACTGCTCGAAGCGAACCGCGAACAACGAACAGCGCATAGCGCATAGCGAATAGCGAATACCGAACATGGAAAAACGACCCGCACTTGGTAAGGGCCTGAGCGCGCTGATTCCCGACGCGGCCGACGCGTTCCTAACGCCACGCGCCTCGCTCGATGTCGACATCGACCTGCTCGAGCCCAATCACTACCAGCCTCGCGGCCACATGGACGATGAGCGGTTGAACGACCTGGCGCAATCGATCCGCGCCAACGGCGTCATTCAGCCGATCGTGGTACGCAAACTCGCCAACACCGGCACCTCGCGCGATCGCTATCAGATCATCGCCGGCGAACGCCGCTGGCGCGCCGCCCAGCGCGCCCAGCTCACCAAGGTCCCGGTCGTCGTCAAGGAGGTGGCGAGCGGCGACAAGAAGCGGCTGCTCGAGATGGCGCTGATCGAGAACATCCAGCGCGAGGACCTCAATCCCATGGAAGCCGCGGCCGGTTACCAGCGGCTGGTGGATGAGTTTCACCTGAAGCAAGAGGACATCGCCACCCAGGTCGGCAAGGATCGCGCGACCGTCGCGAACTATCTCCGCCTGTTGAAACTCCCAGACGAGGTGCGCGCCAACGTCTCCTCGGGCGCACTGTCAATGGGACACGCGCGCGCAATCGTGGCGCTGCCGGCAGAAAACGATCAGCGCCGCCTGGCGCGCGACGTGGTTGCACGCGGCCTGTCGGTGCGCGAAACCGAAGCACTGGTCAAGGGCGAACTCGGACGCAAACAGCCCGCGGCCGAGACCAAGCCGGCCGCGAAAAAGGACGTGCATGTCCGCGCGGCAGAAGAACAACTGCGCCTGTCACTCGGCACGCCGGTCGAGATCAAGCGCCGCGGCAAGGGGGGAACGATCGCCATCACGTTCACGAACGAGACCGAGCTACAGCGGCTGTACGAATACCTGACAGAAACGAAGTCACGTAGGTAGGCCACAGAGCACTCAGAGAACACCGAGAAGGCTTTTTCTAAATGCGATCGGGCTTCGAACCGGCGGACACGCATTTTGAAGAAATTGTCTCTGCGTTCTCTGTGTCCTCTGTGGCCAACTTTTGACGGATCTCTTATGACACAACAACCAAGGCGCCGGCTGACCGAGATGGTCAGCGGCGCTGGTTGAGCGAGCAAACTCGCAGCAGGCGAGCTCGCTCAGGTGCTGAGCGGCATACCAGTTCAAACCGACCCACGTATCCTGGTTGACTACAGGACTGCGGACGATGCCGGTGTCTACGCGTGGGAGAGTGGCCCGGCGCTTGTGCAAACGGTGGATTTCTTCACGCCGATCGTGGACGACCCGTATCTCTACGGACAGATCGCCGCCGCCAATTCGTTGAGTGATGTCTACGCGATGGGCGGGCGTCCGCTGACGGCGCTGGCGATCGCCGCGTTTCCCCAAGACGGCCTGCACACCGACGACATCAAACAGATCTTCCGCGGCGGCTTCGACAAGCTGCGCGAAGCCGGCGTGGCGCTGCTTGGCGGCCACACCGTTCAGGACCGCGAGATCAAGTTCGGCTACGCGGTGACCGGCGCCGTCGATCCGAAACGGATTCTCACCAACGCCGGCGCCAGGGTTGGCGATCGGTTGATCCTCACCAAACCTCTCGGCACCGGCATCATCGCTACCGCGATCAAATTTGGCCGCGCGCCTCAGGACGTTGTCGACCACGCGGTCGCGTCCATGCGCACGTTGAACAAGGCGGCCGCCGAAGCCATTGCGCACCTGGACGGCATCCATGCCTGCACCGACATTACCGGTTTCGGTCTAGCCGGGCACGGATCCGAAATGGCGGCCGCGAGTCATGTCACCCTGTCGCTGGATGCGGCGTCTCTTCCGCTCATTCCCGGGGTCATCGAGATGGTGGGCGCCAACAAGTCGGGGGGCATGGGAACCAACCGCGATCACTTCGCCGCGGGAATCGAATTCGGTCCAGACGTCACGGCTGAGCTTAGAGACCTGCTGTTCGACCCTCAGACCTCAGGCGGCCTCTTCCTGTCCATCGACCCTGCCGAGGCCGACCAGGCATTCGAAGCGCTGAAAAAGGCCGGAGTTCCGGCCTGTTTCGTGGGAACGGTCGAATCTAAGAGAATCCCGGACCCCGGACCCCGGACCCCCGTGATACATTTACTTGTTTGTTAACACCAGACATCACCACCCTTTGGGTCGTCGCGTTCCTGCTCTTGTGCACCTATCTGCTGAACAGCCTGGTGTTCAAACCGATCCTGCAGGTCATCGACCAGCGCAGCAACGCCGTTCGCGGCGCGCGCGAGCTCGCGGACTCCGCCGCACAGAAAGCCGGCACGGCCGCCGCTGAATACGATCGGAAACTGAACGCCGCCCGCGCCGAGGTCTACGGCCAGATGGACGACATGCGCAAGGCCGCGCTCGACAAGCGCGCCGCACTGCTCGCGTCCACACGCGCCACGGTCGAGCAGGAACTCAAGACCGCGACCATGCGGGTGCAGCAGGAATCACAAGCCGCGCGCGAGGCGCTCGACCGCGATGCCACCAACCTGGCCGGCGCCATCGTCAATCGCGTCCTCGGCCGGGTCTAATGGAAATCATGAACTTCCCCCTGCCATTCGCTCCGCTGTCGCGGCTGCGGCAGCCGGTTGAGTCTTTCAGGTAACCAGGCAGGAACCGAAGTGCAGACCACATTCCTCGCCGCTTGTGAATTAAAGCGCAAGCCGCCTTCGCGCCAGGTCGCTTTCGCGCTACGGCGCCCAAGAGTCCTGTTGCTGATGGCGCTGCTCGCGTTCTCGTCGCCGGTGTTTGCCGTCGCTCAGGAACCCGTCGCTGAAGCCGGACCCGCCGCCCAACACAGCATCACCGGCATGGTTCTCGGCATGGGCTGGCCCATCGCCAACTTCATCATCTTGATCGGCGTGATCTATTACTTCGGCAACGGCCCGCTGAAGGACTACCTCGCCACGCGCAGCGCCACCATCCGCAAAGATCTCGTGGAGGCCGCGGCACTGACAGCCTCGGCCACCGCGCAACTGGCCGCCATCGAACAGAAGCTGCAGGCGCTGCCCGGCGAATTGACCGCGCTGCGCATCCGCGGCGGCGAGGAAATTGTCGCGGAAGAGAAGCGCATCGCGGCTGCGGCCGGCATCGATCGCGAACGCCTGCTCGAGCAGACGCGCCGCGAGATCGACTTGCAGGTGCGGCTCGCCAAGAAAGACATTCTCGAACACGCCGCTGACCTGTCGGTGCAGTTGGCGACCGAACGGATCAAGAAAGAAACGACGCCCGCCGATCAGGACCGCCTGGTCGACCGCTATCTCGATCAGGTGAAGAACTAGCCATGTCGCTACGCACGTCCGCCAATCGCTACGCCAAAGCCCTCTTCGACGTTGCCGTCGCGGAGAAGAACGATCTCGCGCGGGTCGATCGCGATCTGCAAGCGGTGGTCGCGATGATGCACGCGAGTCCCGACCTGGCGCAGGCCGCCGGCCGCAGCGGCGTGACCGAAGCCGCGCGCAAGTCGCTGATGGAAGAGGTGGCCGGCAAAATGGCGCTCAGCGCGCCGGTGAAGAAGCTGCTGGTGCTGCTGGCCGAAGGCCGCAAGCTGAACTTCGTGCCCGACCTGGCCATCGCCTTCGGCGAACGTCTGCTCGCGCACCAGAACATCGTCCGCGCCGAAGTGACGAGCGCCGTGGCGCTGTCGCCGGAGAAGACAGCAGCACTGGCCGCCAGCCTCGCCGTGGTCACCGGCAAGCAGGTGGACCTGTCGGTGAGCGTCGACCCGGCGCTGCTGGGCGGCGTGGTTGCGAAGATTGGCGGCACGGTCTACGACGGCAGCGTGAAGACGCAGTTGGAAAAATTGAGACAGGAACTGAAGGCCTAGGGGCTTGCGGCCCGCGACCTGCGACCTGCGAGGGACTTTCCCAAGCCGCAAGCCGCAAGACGACAAAAAACATGAGCATAACAGCCGACGAAATATCCAAGATCATCCGCGAGCAGATTGGCAGCTTCGCCGTCGCGGTGGATGTGGCCGAGACCGGCACCGTGATGTCAGTGGGCGACGGCATTGCCCGCGTCCATGGCTGCCAGCGCGCCATGGCGAACGAGATGCTTGAGTTCCCGCACGGGGTGTTCGGCATTGCCCTCAACCTCGAAGAAGACAGCGTCGGCACCGTGTTGCTGGGCGACTTCACGGCGATCAAGGAAGGCGACCCGGTCAAGCGCACCGGCCGCATCATCTCGGTGCCGGTCGGCGAAGAAATGCTCGGCCGCGTCGTCAACGCGCTGGGCCAGCCGATCGACGGCAAGGGTCCGATTCTCACCAAGCAGCTGTCGCCGATCGAGCGCATTGCGCCCGGCGTCGTCGACCGCCAGCCGGTGCGCGAACCGATGCAGACCGGCCTCAAGTCGATTGACGGCATGGTGCCGATCGGCCGCGGCCAGCGCGAACTGATCATCGGCGACCGCCAGACCGGCAAGACCGCCGTCGCCCTCGACGCCATCCTGAACCAGAAGGACACCGGCGTCATCTGCATCTACAACGCGATTGGCCAGAAGCGGTCGACGGTGGCGCAGGTCGTGCGCACGCTCGAAGAAGCCGGCGCCATGCGCTACACCATCGTCGTGGCGGCGACCGCGTCGGACCCGGCGCCCATGCTGTACATCAGCCCGTACTCGGCGACGGCGATGGGCGAGTACTTCCGCGACAGCGGCCGTCACGCGCTGCTGATTTACGACGACCTCTCGAAGCACGCGCAGTCGTATCGTGAAATCTCGCTGCTGCTCCGGCGTCCTCCCGGCCGCGAGGCGTACCCCGGCGACGTCTTCTACCTGCACTCGCGTCTGCTGGAGAGAGCGGCGAAGCTGAACGACAAGCTGGGCGGCGGCTCGCTGACCGCCTTGCCGATCATCGAAACCCAGGCCGGCGACTTGTCGGCGTACATCCCGACCAACGTCATCTCGATTACCGACGGCCAGATCTTCCTGGAAGCCGACCTGTTCAACCAGGGCGTGCGTCCGGCCATCAACGTCGGCAACTCGGTGTCGCGCGTCGGCGGCGCGGCGCAGATCAAAGCCATGCGCCAGGTGGCCGGCACCCTGCGCCTCGACCTCGCGCAGTATCGCGAGCTGTCGGCGTTCGCGCAGTTCGGCAGCAGCGACCTCGACAAGGCGACGCAGAACCAGCTCAATCGCGGCGCTCGCCTCGTCGAAGTGCTGAAGCAGAAGCAGTACGCGCCGCTCGCGGTTGAGCAGCAGGTCACGATTCTCTACGCCGGCGTCAACGGCTTCCTCGACAGCATAGCCGTGGCCAACGTTGGCGCGGCGCAGGACGAGCTCGTCAAGTTCATGCAGACGCGCTACGGTAACCTGCTGCAGGCGATTCGCGAGAAGAAGACCCTGGATGACCAGTTGAAGACCGATCTCAATGCGGCCCTGACAGAGTTCGGTGTGCACTTCACGACGATGAAGGGGAGCCTGGCCAAGGCGTAAGCCCTATGCCGTCTCTTCTCGATATTCGTCGGCGCGTCCGCGCGGTCAAGTCGACGCAGCAGATTACCAAGGCCATGAAAATGGTCTCCTCGTCCAAGCTGCGCCGCGCGCAGGAACGCATTCTGCGCGGCCGCCCGTACGCGCAGGAGATGCTCCGGGTGTTCAACAACCTGGCGACGCGGACCGACAACGCGAAGCACCCGCTACTGAACGACGATCCGCTGGCCGCGCGCACGCTGATCATCGTGATCACCGCGGATCGCGGCTTGTGCGGCAGCTTCAACACCAACGTCGCCAAGGCGGCGTTGCAGTTCTCGATCGACCAGCCGAAGGATCCGCAGGGTCGTGATGTGGCCATGGCGCTGGTTGGCCGCAAGGCCCGCGATTTCTTTCATCGCCGCGGCTTTGACGTGCTCTACGAAGAGGTCGGCCTGTTCCAGAACGTCAAGTGGTCGCACGCGCAGGCGATCGCATCGACCGCGATCGAGGAATTCCTGGGGCCCGACATCAGCTCCGTGTACCTGGTCTACAACGAGTTCAAGTCGGTGATGGTGCAGCGTGTCGTGATCGAAAAGCTCCTGCCGATTCCCCGCCTTCGCGCCGAAGACATTAACCCGAGCGCTACGGCGGGCAAGCTCGCCGGCGCGTCGGCGTCACCGGCCGCGGACTACTTGTTCGAGCCCGATCCGGAGCAGTTGCTCAACACGCTGTTGCCGTTGCACGTGGCCGTGCAGGTCAACCGCGCACTGCTCGAATCGTCCGCGGCCGAACACGCGGCGCGCATGCAGTCGATGGACAGCGCCTCTCGGAACGCGAAGGAAATGGTCGACCGGCTGACGCTCTACATGAACAAGGTCCGTCAGGCCGCGATTACCCGAGAAATTATCGAAGTGGTTTCAGGAGCCCAGGCAACTTAGGACCCCGGATCCCGGCAGTAGCGAGAAACGTATGGTTACAGCGAGCGAACAGAAAATCGGCAAGGTCATCCAGGTCATCGGACCCGTCATCGACGTCGAGTACGAGGGCGGGCACCTGCCGGCCATCTACAACGCCGTCCGCATCCTGGACGATGGCTCCATGGGTGGCGAGAAGGTCGACATCATCGCCGAAGTCGAGCAGCACCTGGGCGAAGGCCGCGTGCGCACCGTTGCGATGAAGCCGACCGACGGCCTGCAGCGCGGCATGAGTGTGATCGACACGGGCGCGCCGATTCTGATGCCGGTCGGTCCCGAAACCCTCGGCCGCGTGTTGAACGTGCTGGGCGAGCCGGTCGACTTCCCGGATCGTCCCGTGATGTCGAAGGAACGCTGGCCGATTCACCGTCCGGCCCCGTCGCTCGAAGAGCAGTCGACCGAGCTGAAGATGTTCGAGACCGGCATCAAGGTCATCGACCTGCTCGAGCCGTACCTGCAGGGCGGCAAGATCGGCCTGTTCGGCGGCGCCGGCGTCGGCAAGACCGTGATCATCATGGAGTTGATCAACAACATCGCCATGAAGCACGGCGGTGTCTCGGTGTTCGGCGGCGTGGGCGAACGCACGCGCGAGGGCAACGACCTGTGGCTCGAGTTCCAGGAGTCGGGCGTGATCGACACCAAGGACTTCTCGAAGAGCCGCGCCGCGCTGGTCTACGGACAGATGACCGAACCGCCAGGAGCGCGCCTGCGCGTCGGCCTGTCGGCGCTGACCGTGGCCGAATACTTCCGCGACGCCGAGAACAAGGACGTGCTCCTGTTCATTGACAACATCTTCCGCTTCACGCAGGCCGGTTCGGAAGTGTCGGCGCTGCTCGGCCGCATGCCGTCGGCCGTCGGTTACCAGCCGACGCTGCTGTCGGAAATGGGCGCGCTGCAGGAACGCATCACCTCGACCAAAAAGGGCTCGATCACCTCGGTGCAGGCGATCTACGTGCCCGCCGACGACTACACCGACCCGGCGCCGGCGACCACCTTCGCCCACCTCGACGCCACCACCAACCTGTCGCGCCAGATTGCCGAACTCGGCATCTACCCCGCGGTCGATCCGCTGGCCTCGTCTTCGCGCATTCTCGACCCGCGCGTGATCGGCGACGAACACTACAACGTCGCCCGCGGCGTGAAGCAGATCCTGCAGCGCTACAAGGACCTGCAGGACATCATTGCCATTCTCGGCATCGACGAATTGTCGGAAGAAGACAAGCTCACGGTGACGCGCGCCCGCAAGATCCAGAGGTTCCTGTCGCAGCCCTTCTTCGTCGCCTCGCAGTTCACCGGCCTCGAGGGCAAGTACGTCACGATTGCCGAGACCATCCGCGGCTTCAAGGAAATCGTGGAAGGCAAGCACGACGCGCTGCCCGAGCAGGCGTTCTACCTCGTCGGGACGATCGACGAAGCGATCGCCAAGGCAAAGACGTTGAAGCAATAGAGGATATGGCACTACCAACCAAACTGACGCTACACATCGTCTCGCCCGACACCTCCATCTCGCAGGAAGTGGACGAGGTCTCGTTGCCGGGCGTCGAGGGCGATTTCGGCGTGCTGCCCGGGCACACACCGTTCTTCACCGCCATTCGCACTGGCGCCATGTGGTACCGGCAGGGCGCCGAGAAGCACAGCCTGCTGGTGTCGGTCGGGTTCGTCGAAGTGCTGCCCGACAAGGTCTCGGTGCTGGCGCAGGTCGCCGAGCGCGCCGAGGATCTCGACCAGGCGCGCGCCGAGGCCGGCATGAAGCGCGCGGAAGAAGTGATGGGCGCCGTGCCTCACGAAATCGACTTCGAGCGTGCGCGGCTGGCCATGCTCCGCACGTTGCAGCAACTGCGGGCGGAAAGCCGCCGGGGCGGTGTTTAGCAGCCTCGCGAAGCTGGTTCGCTATCGCGCGCTGATCCAGACGCTGGTGGTCCGCGATCTGAAGGCGCGCTACCGTGGCTCGGTCCTCGGGTTCTTCTGGTCGTTCTTCAACCCGGCGCTCCTCCTCTTCATCTACACGTTCGTCTTCACCAAGGTGCTGCCGTCGAGCCATCCGCCCGGCATGGAGCCGTTCGCGCTGTTCATGTTCTGCGGCATCCTGCCCTGGACGTGGTTCTCCTCCTCACTGCTCGAATCGTCGAACACCCTGATCGCCGGCGGCAACCTGATCAAGAAGGTGCTGTTCCCGGCGGAGGTGCTGCCGATCGTCACCGTGGTGGCGAACATGGTGCACTTCTTCCTCGGCCTGCCGATCCTCGCGGCGTTTGTCCTCTACTACCAGCGTCCGATCGATCCGGTGGAGCTGTTGTGGTTGCCCGCGATCGTGCTGGTGCAGCTGGTGCTGACCACGGGTCTGGCGCTGTTGCTCTCCGCGCTGACGGTCCACTTCCGTGACTTGAAGGACCTGCTGGGCAACCTGCTGACGCTGTGGTTCTTCGCCACGCCGATCATCTACTCCGTCGAGATGGCGCCGGTGGACATGCGATGGTGGTTGAACCTCAACCCGATGACCCACCTGATGCGGTCGTACCAAGAGGTGCTGTTCTTCGAGGGCTCGTTCGATCACCGGCAGTGGCTCGCCGCCCTCGGCGTCGGATCGATCGTGGTGTTCCTGGCCGGCTACTTCGTTTTCGATCGGTTGAGGGATAGCTTCGCTGAAGAGGTATGACGTACTTTAGCCACAGAGCACACAGAGAACACCGAGAAGACCTGTTTTTGGTCTGCCCGGCAATTCTTGTCTTTGAATTTAGAAAAGATTTCTCTGTGTTCTCAGTGTCCTCTGTGGCCAACGTATTCAACGTATGAAGCCCGCGATTGATGTCGTCAACGTCTCGAAGGTTTACCGGCGCTACGCGCGGCGGCGGCAGTTTGCCACGCTCAAATCCGCGTTGCTCGATGGCAGCCTGCTGGGCGATCTGAAGCCAGACGAAACCTTTCAGGCGCTGAAGAACGTCTCCTTCTCGGTAGCGAAGGGCTGCACCTACGGCGTGATCGGCAGCAACGGTTCCGGCAAGAGCACGCTGCTCAAGTGCGTGGCCGGGATCACGCGGCCCACCGAAGGCAACGTGACAGTCGATGGCCGCATCTCCGCGCTGATCGAGCTGGGTGCCGGCTTTCACCCGGAAATCTCCGGCCGCGAGAACATCTTCATCAACGGCATCATGCTCGGCCTGACCAAGAAAGAAGTGCAGCGCCGCTTCGACGAGATCGTCGAATTTGCCGAGATGCAGGACTTCATCGATGCGCCGGTGAAGACCTACTCGTCGGGCATGTACATGCGCCTCGGTTTTGCCGTGGCCATCCATGTCGATCCCGAAGTGCTGCTGGTCGATGAAGTGTTGGCCGTGGGCGACAAGGGATTCACGCACAAGTGCCTCGACAAGTTCTCGGAGTTCCGCCGCCGCAACAAGTCGATTCTGCTCGTGACGCATTCGCTCGATCTGGTGGAGAAGTTCTGCGACGAAGCTCACTGGCTCGACAAGGGCGTGACCAAGGGTGAAGGCGATCCCAAACGCGTGGTTGCCGCCTACATCATCAACGTCGAAGACACCGAAGAGAACTCGCTCGCGAAGGCTGAGTCCGAACGGGTCGCGGCATCGGCGGTCCGGGATCCGGAAGAAGCGCCGCTCAATCCGGTGGCTGATGCCGGGTCGGTGAAGGATGGGTTCAAGTCCACCGAGGGGCGATGGGGTACGCGCGAGATTGAGATCGCCCAGGTCTCGATCGGCGGGCCCGACGGCGAGTCCGGGCACGTGTTCCAGAGTGGCGATGACATCCAGGTGCACATGGTGGTGACGGCCAGGGAGTCGATCACCGACTTCGTGTTCGGTCTGGGCCTGTTCAACGCCGATGGTGTGTGCGTCTACGGCACCAACACCAACCTCGAAGAGTTCCAGCCGACAGAGATCACTGGCGAGGGCACGGTCACGTTCGAGATCGACAGCCTCGATCTGGTGGAGGGCACGTATCGTCTCGACCTCGCGGCCCACAAGGCCGATGGCTATCCCTACGACTACCATCGCCTGCTCTACACGTTCCGCATCAAGTCGCGCGTGAGGGACGTCGGCATCTATCGCCCCGCACATCGCTGGACGTTCGGCGGCGGAATCACGTTCAAAGGAAGGCTTGAACGGCCGCAAGCCGCAAGCCGCAAGCCGATCATGACCTTGTCACTCCGCGCGGCACAGGTTCTTGTCCAGCAAGCGCGAGGCGCCGGTCAGGTTGTCGTCTTCACCAACGGCGTGTTCGACGTCCTCCACCCCGGCCACGTCCGCTACCTCCGCGATGCGCGGGCACTGGGCGACCTGCTGATCGTCGGTGTCAACAGCGATCGTTCGGTCCGTGCCCTCGGCAAGTCACCAGATCGCCCAATCAACCCCGAAGGCGAGCGCGCCGAAGTGCTGACGGCGCTGGCGTCGGTGGATGCCGTGGTGGTGTTCGACGAGGACACGCCACACGCGATCGTCTCGGCACTGCTGCCGGACATCCTCGTCAAGGGCGCCGACTGGGGCGCCGATGCGATCGTCGGGCGGGATGTCGTCGAGGCCCGAGGCGGCAAGGTCGTTCAGATCGAGCTTGCGCAAGGGTACTCAACCACCGCCATCGTCGAGCGGATCCGAATGTGAGTCGCACACGCCACTGAGGGGTGAACTCGCAGAAAGGCGATGAGATGAGCTCATGAAGCGCACCGTAAGCGTCGCCGCTTTCTGCGAGTTCACCCCTCAGTGGCGTGACGCTCCCGGCAAGAAGTGCCGCCCCGTCAAGAAGTGTCATCCCGTCAAGGTTCGGTTCCCCGGCTATAATCGATCGTTTGTCTAGCGCTCCGTCACTCGCGTTACGGTCGCTGCTGATCTCGGTTCTCGGGCAAAGTGGGCTGGCAACCCCCACCCGGCGGGTCAGTGGCGCGACGCCCCCTGTACGGGCGCTGGCGGTGGCGGCCGCGGCCAGGGGCTTGCGCGACGGCATGGTGCTGCACGTCGTGCCCAACGATGCCGACATCGAAACCGCGGTCAGCGACATCCGCTTCTTCCTGGGCGCGCTCGAAGGCTCCGCGGATGCCGTGGTTGAGCAGCACGTCCTGCCGTTCCCATCGCCCCAGGTCGATCCCTATCGCGGGTTTCAGCCGCACCTGAAAGTAGCGTCGGCTCGCGCGCGGGCACTGCATGCGCTCGTCACCTCCAAGGTCCGCGTGATTGTGGCGTCCGCGACGGGCTTGCTCACTCGCTTGCCCGACCCGGCCGCGCTGCTGCTGTCGTCCTACGAGATCACGCCCGGCATCGACATCGATCCGCAAGCACTGGCGAATACGCTGGTGGCCGGCGGCTACGAGCCTGCCGATCCAGTTGATGCGCACGGCGAGTTCGCCCGCCGCGGCGGCATTCTCGATGTCTTCCCGGCTGGCGAAGAGCTACCGATTCGCATCGAGTTCATCGGCGACACGGTGGAATCGATCCGCCGCTTCGACCCCGGCACGCAGCGCTCGGTCGAAACCCTCGACCGCTTCGGCCTGGTCCCGGTCCGCGAGGTAACCGGGCCTGGCACGGTTACCTCGAATCTGTTTCAGTTTCTGAGTACCCACAAGTCGCAGGTGTGGCTGTCCGAGCCAGCCGATGTGCAAAAGCAGATCGAGGCGGCGTGGGAACAGGTGCAGACCTCGTATGCCGACGCCACGGAACGGCAGAAAGGAGCGCCCAAGGCGCCCCCCGCGGAGCTGATGCTGTCGTGGCCCGAGGTGGAGCGCGCGCTCGACGGCGCGACGGTCCTGGAAGAACTGGATCTCCGGGGGCCGGGATCCGGGATCCGGGATCCGGGGTCCGGGAGCCGGGATCCGAAGGAACTCGCCCTCTCGGCGCAGCCGGTCGCGTCGTTCCATGGCCGCATTGCCGACTGGGTGGCGGATGTCCGGGCGGCGCAGGAGCGCGGCGACCTGGTCGTGTTCGTGGCCGGCACGCACGGGCGCGCCGAGCGCACCGTTGAACTGCTGAAAGACTACGACGTGCGCGCGGTGATGGCCACTGGCGCCGGCGATGTCGTGTCGGGCGCGGTGCTGGTCGCCGAAGGCTGGCTGTCCCGAGGCTTCCGTCTGAAGTATCGGGAGGCCGAAGGCAACCAGCTCCAAGCCCCCAAGCCCCCAAGCCCCCAAGCCCTGACGATCTACGTAGAAACCGACATCTTCGAGGAAGAACGCCTTCGACTTCGCTCGGGCCAAGGGCGCGGCATCGAACGCCGCAAGCGCTCGCTCGCCGCGACGTTCCTGTCGGACCTGCGCGACCTCAAGGTCAACGACCTGATCGTCCACGTCGATCACGGCATTGGCCAGTTCGCCGGCCTCAAGCAGATCTCGGTCGCCAACGGCGATGTGGTGCAGGAGTTCCTCGAGCTGCGCTACCACGGCGACGCCAAGCTCTTCGTCCCGGTTGAACGGCTGGATCTGATCCAGAAGTACACCGGCGCCGCGAGCCAGGCGCTCGATCGCCTCGGCGGCCAGACGTGGGAGAAGGCCAAGAGCAAGGTCAAGAAAGCCATGCGCGACATGGCCGAGGAGCTGCTCAAGCTCTACGCCGCGCGTCAGGCGGTGCCGGGTCACGCGTTTGGCGCCGACACGCACTGGCAAGAGGAGTTCGAAGGCGCCTTCGAGTTCGATCTCACCGTGGACCAGGCCACCGCAGTGGCCGACATCAAGCGCGACATGGAATCGTCTACGCCCATGGATCGCCTGCTGTGCGGTGATGTCGGCTACGGCAAGACCGAGGTCGCGATGCGTGCCGCATTCAAGGCGGTGATGGACGGCAAGCAAGTCGCCTTCCTCGCGCCCACCACCGTGCTCGCGTCGCAGCATCTCAAGACGCTGACCGATCGCTTTGCCGCCTTCCCGGCGACGATCGACATGGTCAGCCGCTTCCGCACCAAGCTGGAGATCGAGGAAACGCTCGCGGCGCTGGCCGCCGGGCGCCTCGATGTGATCGTCGGCACGCATCGCCTGCTGTCGAAGGATGTCCAGTTCAAGGACCTCGGCCTGCTGATCGTCGACGAAGAGCAGCGCTTCGGCGTGGCGCACAAGGAACGCATCAAGCAGATGCGCAAGAAGGTTGACGTGCTGACCATGACGGCGACGCCGATTCCGCGCACGCTGAACATGTCACTGGTCGGCATCCGCGACATGTCGGTGATCGAAACCCCGCCGAAGGATCGCCTGTCGATTCAGACCACCGTGGTGAAGTTCGACTCGGCGGTGATCGCGCGCGCCATTCGCGCCGAGATCGCGCGCGGCGGACAGGTGTTCTTCGTCCACAATCGCGTCGAGTCAATCTACTCGATGGGCAACCTGATCCAGCGCCTCGTGCCCGAAGCGCGCGTGGTCGTCGGCCACGGACAGATGGCCGAGGACACGCTCGAACAGGCCATGCTCGACTTCATGACGCACAAGTGCGACGTGCTGTTGTCGACCACCATCGTCGAGAATGGCCTCGACATCCCCAACGCCAACACCATCGTGATCAATCGCGCGGATCGCTACGGCCTGTCGCAGCTGTATCAGCTCCGCGGCCGCGTCGGCCGCAGCGATCGCGCGGCCTACGCGTATCTACTGATCCCGCCGGAAGAAGCGTTGTCGCCAGTCGCCCGCAAGCGCCTGTCGGCGATCAAGGAGTTCAGCGATCTGGGTAGCGGCTTCCGCGTGGCGGCGCTCGACCTCGAGATCCGCGGTGCCGGCAACCTGCTGGGCGGCGAGCAGAGCGGCACCATCGACGCGGTCGGCTTCGAGATGTACATGAAGCTGCTCGAGGAAACCATCCGCGAGCTCAAGGGCGAGGATCTGGAAGACGATGTGAGGGCCACCGTGAACTTAAAGGTGGACGTCCGCCTGGACGAGAACTACGTGCCCGACATGAACCAGCGCCTGATGATCTACCGGCGCATGGCGGCAGCGCGCAGCGAGGAAGAGATCGCAAAGAACGTGGCCGAGGTCCGCGACCGTTACGGCCCGACGCCCACGGCCGTGCTCAACCTCGCCGACTTCGCGCGCATCCGCGTGCTGGCCGACAACCTCGGCATCGAGACGGTCGACCGCGACGGCCCGCTGGTGGTGTTCAAGTTCCGCGACAAGGCCAAGGTGGATCCGATGCACCTGATCGGGCTCGTGCAGGAACGCGCGGATCTGACGTTGCTGCCGCCGAGCACGGTCAAGCTGGACCTCAGGGCGCCACAGCCGGGGTCCGGGGCCACAGGTGGCGACAAACCTTCAGGTTTGTCGAGTAAGCCCGGGGCCCCCAAGCCCCCAAGCCCCCAAGCCCTCAAGCCCGTTCCCAAGCCCAAGCGTCCGCCAGCTTGGTGGGCGGCCCGGGCCACTACGGGAGAGGTAACCCCCGGCTTCTCCAAGGCCGAGATCCTGAAGGCAGCCCCCGAAGACCCCCGGGCGCCGGACGGAGTCTTAGCGAAGGTGACGGAATTCCTGGAGGACCTCAAGCCCGTATAATGAGACATCCATGAAGTTACGAATTACCGGCGTGGCGGTCGTCCTCGGCGTCGTTCTGGCATCGCTTGCCACGGTCAGCGCGGACATTCTCGAGCAGGTGCTGGTCAAGGTGAACGGCGAGATCATCACCAAGACCGACCTCGAGCAGCGGCAGATTGCCGCGTTGCGCCAGAAGAATCCGGACCTGCGCCCCGATAGCGACGAGGCCCTGCAGAAAGCCCTCACCGAGGTCACGCCGCAGGTCATCGTCGACGCGGTTGACGAGTTGCTGATCGTGCAGCGCGGCAAGGAACTCGGCTTCACGATGTCGAACGAGCAGTTCAACAGCATTCTCGAGAACATCAAAAAAGAGAACAAGATCGAAAGCGATGAAGCGCTGCAGGCGGCGCTGAAGCAGGAAGGCATGACCATGGCCGACCTGAGGAAGCAACTCGAGCGGACCTCGATCTCGCAGCGCGTGCAGCAGCAGGAAGTGATGGCCAAGCTGCAGGTCACCGACACCGAGCTGAAGTCGTACTACGACGCGCACCTGGACGAGTTCGCCACCGTGCCGCAAGTCACGCTGCGCGAGATCACCGTCAACGTGCCGGCCACCGCCCAGGGCATCAACGTCGCGGTGGATGATGCGGCGAAGGCGAAGGTCGAGGAAGTGCGCGCGAAGATCATCGCTGGTGAACCGTTCCCGCGCCTTGCGGAGGATTACTCCGATTCAGGTTCCAAGGCCAACGGCGGCCTGGTCGGTCCGCTCGCCAGGACCGACCTCTCCGAGGATCTGCAGAAGGCCATTGCCGGTCTCAAGACCGGCGGCGTCACGCCGGTGCTGCGAACGACGCGCGGGTATCAGATCATCCGGATCGAGACCCTGCAGGACACCACGACCAAGTCGTTCGAAGACGCCAAGGGCGAGATCGCCGACAAGATCGCGAACGAGAAGCGCAAGGCCGAGTTCGACAAGTTCCTGGACAAGCTGCGCGCCGACGCCATCATCGACTGGAAGAACGAAGACCTGAAGAAGGCCTACGACATCGGCCTGAAGACCTTCCGCGGAACCGTTACGCAATAGCCGGGATCCGGGATCCGGGGTCCGGGGTCCGGGATCCGCGACCCGGCATCAACAGGGAGATCGGGGATCGGTGAGTAACCAATCACGCGTTGTTGCAGCTGACGGACCCCGGATCCCGGACCCCGGATCCCGGTTCTGGTTTGCACTGTGGACGCGATCGCGTCACGAAAAGCAGGTTTGCGATCAACTGGAGAAGAAGCACGTCGAAGTCTTCCTGCCGACCATCGGCAAGTGGAGCCACTGGAAAGATCGCAAGAAGAAGATCGACTGGCCGCTGTTTCCCGGCTATGTCTTCGCCCGCTTCGTGCCCGACGAGCGCATCGGCGTCATCAAGGTCGATGGCGTCGTCAAGATCATCAGCAACAACGGCGTGCCGTCGTCGATCCCGGACGAGGAGATCGAGAGCCTCCGGACGCTGGTGGAAAGCGAGCTGGCGTTCGATCCAGTCCCGCTGATCAAGGAAGGGGACATGGTGAAGGTGACGCACGGCCCGCTCAGGGGCGTGGTCGGGCGCCTCGTTCGCAAGGGCGCGCATGCGCGTCTCGTGCTCTCAGTGGATTTGATCGGGCAGGCCGTCGCCGTCGAAGTGGATGCGTCGGACGTTAAACCGTACTAGGGGATCCCGGCAAGAGACACATGAAGATTGGCACGGTCCAGCTGAGTTCACCCTTCGTCGTCTCGCCGATGGCGGGGATGACCGACACGGCGTTTCGCCGGCTGGTGAAGCGCCAGGGCGGCTGCGGCCTGGTGGTGTCTGAAATGGTCAGCAGCGAGGGCCTGGTCCGCGGCATCGATCGCACGCTCGAGTACGCGGAATACACCGAAGAAGAGCGGCCGGTCTCGATCCAGATCTTCGGCGGCGAGCCCGCGAAAATGGCCGAAGCGGCCCGCGTCGTCGAAGCCATGGGCGCGAACATCGTCGATGTGAACATGGGCTGCCCGGTCCCGAAAATCGCCAGGCACAACGCCGGCTGCAGCCTGATGCGCGAGCCGCGGCATGCGGCGGAGATCATCGCCGCCATGACGAGGGCGGTGAAGATCCCGGTCACCGTCAAGATGCGCAAGGGCTGGGATGACGGCGAGGTGAATGCGCCGGAGTTGGCCAAGCGCGTGGAGGCAGCAGGCGCGGCCGCGATTGCCGTGCACGGCCGCACGGCAAAGCAAAGCTACAGCGGCTTCGCCGATTGGGATGTCGTCGCTGACATCGCGCGCTCGGTGAGCATTCCGGTGTTTGGCTCAGGCGACTGCATCGAGCCCGAAGAGATCGTCGCGCGCATGCGCTCCGGTGTGAGCGGCGTGTTCGTCGGCCGCGGAGTGCTGCGCAACCCGTGGATTCTCGCGCAGGCGCGCGACCTCATGGCCGGCCGCCCCGCGCGGCAGATCACCGGCGAAGAGCGCGGCCAGTTCCTACTCGACTACATGGAGATGCTGCTGGCCGACGAGAAGGGTGAGCAGGAAGGCTTTAGGCACCTGGTCCTTCAAGCCTCAAGCCCCAAGCCCCAAGCCTCAAAGGAACGCTGGGTGATCAACAAGCTCCGCGCGCTATGCACGTGGTACACCAAAGGCTTCGAGGGCGGCTCGCAGTTCCGCATCGGGATCAACTCGGCGAAATCGATTGCCGAAGTCCACGGGTTGATTGAGGACTTCTTCTTCCCCGGATCCGGGCCCCGACCATGATCCCCGAAATCACCATCGCTGGCCGCAAGGCCGGACCCGCTCACGTCCCACTGGTCGTCGCCGAACTCGGCATCAACCACGAGGGCAGCCTCGCAGTTGCGCGCGAGATGGTGGATGCGGCCGCACGTGCGGGCGTGGAAGTGGTCAAGCACCAGACCCACGTCGTCGATGATGAGATGAGCGGCGCGGCGAAGACGGTGGTGCCGGGCAACGCCGACGTCTCGATCTACCAGATCATGGAGCGCTGCGCGCTCTCCGAAGAGGACGAGCGGCAGCTCAAAGCCTACGTCGAGTCGAAGGGCATGATCTTCATGAGCACGCCCTTCTCGCGCGCGGCGGCGGATCGCCTCGAGCGGATGAACGTGGCCGCGTACAAGATCGGCTCTGGCGAGTGCAACAACTACCCGCTGCTGAAGCACATCGCGGCGTTTGGCAAGCCCACCATCCTCAGCACCGGGATGAACACGATCGTGAGCGTGGCCAAAGCCGTGGCCATCTTTGAACAGGCTGGCACGCCGTGCGCGCTGCTGCATACGACGAATCTTTATCCGACGCCGCCGCACCTGGTGCGCCTGGGTGCGATGGTGCAGCTTGGCCAGGCTTTCCCGCAGGCGGTGATCGGCCTCTCGGATCACACCACCGACAACATCGCCTGCATCGGCGCCATGGCGCTGGGCGCGTCGATCGTCGAACGCCACTTCACCGACCACATGCAGCGCGTCGGCCCCGACATCGTGTGCTCGATGGACGAGACGCGATGCAGAGAGCTGATCGCCGCCGCCCGCACGCTCCACGCCGAGCTGGGCGGCACGAAGGGCCCGGTGAAGGAAGAGCAGGTGACCATGGACTTCGCGTTCGCGACGGTGGTCACCATCGCGCCGATCGAGGCCGGCGAAGTGTTTACCGCGAAGAATCTGTGGGTGAAGCGCCCCGGCACGGGCGCCATTCCGGCGGAGCGTTACGAAGACCTGCTCGGCAAGATCGCGAAACGGGACATACCCGGCGACACACATCTGGCAGCCGGCGATTTCTGAGGGCACTTACACCAGCGTTCGGAGCAGTTGCATGGCGGGCGCCACGCGGATGCCGTCTGGCGTGACGTAGTCCTTGGTGCCGGCTGCCGACACCTGCCAGGCATCGCACTTGGGAAATTTGGCCTTCAGATATCTGACGCCACGATCCACTTCGGCGTCTCCCCATTTGCATTCCACCAGGAGCTGCGGCGTTCGTCGCTCGACGATCACGAAATCAACTTCCCGGCGATCGGTATCGCGGAAGTAGCGGAGCTCGACATCCCGCCCTTCGGTGTCCTGCTGGTGGTGCACCCATTTCAAGAGGTGTCCTGCCACCAGGTTCTCGAACCGGAGCGAAGGTTCCTGCACGACGCTCCAATCCCAGTGGTAGTGCTTCTGCTCTTTCTTCACCGCGCGGATGCGGGGCGCGCCGAAGGGTGAGAGACGGTAGATCGCATACAGCCGCTCCAGGATCGTCAGCCACTGCGCGACCGTCTTGTGCGCCACCTGCAAGTCCTCGCGCACGGCGTTGATCGACAGCGGTGAGCCGACCAGCTCGGGCAGCCGCAACATCAGGAGCTCAAGATTGCCGAGGTCCTGGACGCGCTCGAGCGTGGCCACCTCTTCGCGTATCAGCAACGTGCGATGTTCGCGCGTCCAGCGCCGGGCCTCGGTCGCGGAACCGCTGAAGTACGGTTCGGGAAAGCCGCCCAGATTGAGCAGGTCGTGCAGCTCCGCCGGCTTGGTCAGGCCCAGCTCCGCCACCGACAACGGGTGCAGACGGAGCAGATGGTAGCGGCCCTGCAGCGAATCGCCGCCGAAGCGATAAAAGTCCAGGCGCGCGCTGCCGGTGACCAGGATCTGCTGTGCCGCGGCCCGGCTGTCGAACAGGCCTTTGAGATAGTTCCGCCAGCTTCGGTACTTGTGAAGGCGGATCGGCAATTCTTTGGCTGGCCCCTGTGGCAGCAGGCCGCCGCCACCGGGGCCGATCTGCTGTGGCGGGTCAAGAAGAACGCCCGCCTGCCGTGCCTCACGCGGTGGCCCGACGGGTCGTACCGGAGCGTCATCTATCCCTCGGCGCGGGATCGCCGGCACGGGACGCACGGCGTGGCCGTCCGCGTGATCGAATACACCTTGGCTGGCGTGGCCGAGGCCGAGGATCTGTATCGACTCGTCACCACCATCGGGGACCCGAATCGGGGGCCGGCCGCCGAGCTGGCCGCGCTCTATCACGAACGGTGGGAGATTGAGACGGCGCTCGATGAACTCAAGACGCACGTGCGCGGCGCGCAGGTGGTGCTGCGCAGTAAAACGCCCGACCTGGTCCGTCAAGAATTCTACGGATTTCTCCTCGCGCACTTCGCCATCCGCAGCCTGATGCATGAGGCCGCCTTGACGGTCGACGTGGATCCCGACCGGGTGTCCTATGTCCATGCGGTGCGCGTCATTCGCCGGAAACTGCCCCTCGTCGTCGCGATTCCCCCCTCGGGCGCATCCGGCGTTCCATAAAGCGTTGCTGGCCGAGCTCGTCGACGGGCGGGACCGCGTCGTGTCGAGTCGCGGGCGCCAGGTGCCCCGCGGTATGAAGCGGAAGATGAGCAACTTTCCCCTCCGGCCCCGGCGGCGTCTCCGCACGCGTGTCCCATGTGTGAGGGTGCGCATCAAGAAACACGAAGTGAACAGTATTGGCCCTAAAGGATTGACCCAATTGATCTTACCAGCAGCCCATCTTGACAGCAGCCCATCTTGACACAGCCCATCGTTGACACAGCCCATCTTGACACTTGACCTTCGACTGCAGAACGTGGATACTACCGCCGACACTCTGACTAGATGGACAAGTGTTCCTACTGAGGAAACCCATGAAGAAGCTTCTCGCTTCAGTTCTTTGCGCGGCACTGGCTCTTTCCGCCGCTCCTGTCTCGCTGATCGCCGCCGGCAAGGCTGCGCGTGGGCTTCAGAGCGGGCAGATTACGGGTCAGGCGATGGTCGACGGCAAGCCTCTTGGCAACGTCTGTAAGGTGCGGCTCCGCAACTTCGACACCAAGGAGGTCGCCGGTGAAATGCAGGCTGATGCCGCCGGCATCTTCAACTTCACCAAGGGCCTTGCGCCAGGCAAATTCGTCGTCGAAACCATCGGTGCCAACGGCAGCATCCTGGGCACCAGCACGGTTATTACGTTGACGGCCACTACGCTTGTTGCCACTGGCATCCTTGTCAGCACAACCGCCGCGGTGCTTGACGCTGCCGGTGGCATAGCCTGCGACGCTGCAGGTATCCTTCGCGCAGGTGGCGGTGGCGTCCTCGGTATGACCACCACCACGGCGTCTGCCGTGGCCGCCAGCCTTGCTGCCCTCACAATCGCGGCCTTAATCGTGACCAAAGACGACGCAAGCCCCGCGAAGTAGAGGCCCCTCCCGAAACACACACAATACTTGGAAGAGCCTTCCAGATGGCCGATCCGAAACCGGGTCGGCCGTTTTTCTTTTTAGAAATTTCTTAGTAAGTGAGAGGGCGAAGCGCGAAGGCGGGACGGGAACGCACAACTTGAAGAGAAGCCGCTGCTTGACGGGACTTCTCACCGTCATTTTCCTCACGGGCTGCAAGGCCCCTCCCGATCCGCGTCGCACCAACTTCAAAGTTGAAGGTCCTGGTGTGGTGGTGCAGTACGACGACAAGACCGGGCGCATGAAGAAGGTCGACATCGACCAGGACAAGAACGGGCGCTTCGATACGTGGAGCTACTGGGACGCCACGCGCCTCATCCGGATCGAGATCGACAAGGACGAAGACGGGCGCGTCGAGCGGTGGGAGCATTTCGACGAGCAGCGCAAGCTCACGAAGATCGGCAGCTCGAGCCGTGACGATGCGATCGAAGATACGTGGACGTATCCTGACGAGCAGGGTTTTCTGGCGCGTGTGGAAACAGACAGCGATCGCGATGGCAACATCGACAAGCGCGAGACGTTCGTACCCGCGCCGGAACCACAAGGAAGGGTCCTATCAGTTGTCGAGTTGGGTCTGGACAAGGCCGGACAGCCGTCGCAGCGGCTGTATTACCGGCCGGACGGCAGCTTCGACCGGGCCGAGACGCTCAGACCGTAATTCGCCGAGAACATCGAAGGCGACCTCGTGCCGCGGAAGGTGAGAGAACTTGTTGCCGACCTTGAACGCGCAGGTTTCGTGGATCGGGGCGGAAAGGGCAGTCACCGAAACTTCGTTCACCCGAAGGTTTCAAGATCGCACACCACGCGCTTCGCGGCCGTCCGGTTACCGTGACGCACCCCGAGATGCGACGCTTCTTCATGCCGATCCCGGAAGCCGTGCAACTCGTGCTGCACGCGAGCACCGCATCCGCGCGCCGCTATTTGTCCTGGAGATGGGCGAGCAGGTGAAGGTGGTCGATATGGCGCGCGACCTGATCCGGTTGTCCGGGTACGTGCCAGACAAGGACATCGCCATCGAATTCACCGGCATTCGCCCCGGCGAGAAACTCTTCGAGGAACTGGTCGGCGAGGGCGAGTTCGCCGAGCCTTCGTCGCTGGAAAAAATACTGCGAGTCCAGACGTCAACGCCACGCGATCGCAACGGGCTAGCCGAAGCACTCGCCCGCCTCGAAGCGCTGGCACTTGACGGTCGAAACGACGAAGTGCTGCGCGAGTTGCGCGCGCTGCTCTCCGACTTCACCCCCACCCCAACCGAAACCTCGCCGGTGTGAGCTGGCAACCCCTCCAAATGTTCTGGCTCTCGGGCGTCCTCGTCTCCCTTGCCTGGGGTGCCGGCGCCTTCGGCTCGAACTACCCCTGGGCGTACACGCCCCTCCTGATCGCAAGTGCGGGATTCGGCCTGACCGGCTTGTGGCTGGGACGGCGAAGCTCTGGCCCCTCCGCACTTCTCACGCTGTGCCTGGCGTGCATCGCGCTGGCGGTTGTCGCGCAATTGATGCCTCTCCCGACGAGCCGGCTCGGCGCTCTCAGCCCGCAAGCGGTCACCATCCTCGACCAGCAGAGCTTACTGTTCACGCTCGGCGAGTCAACGTCCCATCCCCTCTCGATCGATCCGTCGCGCACGCAGCTCGGTCTGGCATTTCTCGGAGGCTTCGGCCTCTTGCTGCTGGGCACAGCGCGCGCCCTCACGCGCGAGAGCGCGAACCGTCTGGCCGGGGCGCTGGTGATTCTCGGCGTGGCGCTCGCCACGATAGGCATCGTGCAGAGCGCAACGTTCACAGGAAAGATCTACGGCTTTTGGGTATTGGTCCAAGGCGGCAGTCCGTTCGGGCCCTTCGTTAACAAGAACCATTTTGCGGGCTGGATGCTGATGGCACTACCCGTGGCCTTGGGATACTTCCTTGCCCTCGTTTCGCGCGGAACCCAGGGTAGGAAGCCCGGCTTCCGAAACCTGGTGCTGTGGTTTTCAACCGAGCACGCCAGCCGCGCGCTGCTGACAGGGTTTGCCATTCTCGTGATGGCCCTGTCGCTCGTGCTCACCATGTCCCGTTCGGGCATCACGGGGCTTGCGGTGGGACTGGTGATCGCGGGAACCGTGATGGCGCGGCGTCAAAGCGGCACATCCCGCCGCGCGCTTGCCGTTGGCTATCTCGTGTTCCTCGTGATCGCGGTGGTGTCGTGGGTGGGGCTGGATCAGATTGCCGCGCGGTTTGCCGCGACAAATTCGGTGACCGCCGGGGGGCGTTTCGCGATCTGGGCCGACACGATCAGGATCGCCAACGACTTTTGGCTCACGGGCACCGGACTCAATACCTACGGCATCAGCACGCTGTATTACCAGACCGCGTTTCCCGAACAACACCTGCGTGAAGCCCACAGCGATTACCTGCAGTTGGCCGCCGAAGGGGGACTGCTGCTGGGGATCCCGATCGTCATGACGTTCCTGGTCTTCGGTTTGGAAGTCCGGCGCCGATTACGGGAGGACGTGGGCTCGATCTGGTGGATTCGCATGGGTGCCGTCACGGGCCTCCTGGCGATCGCATTCCAGTCGATGGGCGAGTTCAGCCTCCAGATGCCGGGGAACGCGGCCCTTTTTGCGGTGATAGCCGGCTTGGCCATTCACGATGGCAGGCGGATGTGATAACAATTGCTTCCCCCCGTTTTAGGTCACCATGGCGCTGTGTGAGCGATGCGGTTCCATTCAGGTCGTAAGGGCTCGCGCGAAATTCGCCGACAAGGCCATGGCCTTCTTTCACCGCCAAGCGCCTTTTCGTCGACCTGACCCGACGTCCAGGTTACCGCTCCATCCATCGTCCTCTCTCGCCGCTACCCGCTTCACGTCCGCCAAGGAGGTGCGCCCGTGTTGATCGACAAGGAGATCCCGGTCATCGACCCGAGCGTGAAGCACGTGGGGGTCAGCAAGCTCCGGGAACTCAACGCGACCCGGCTCCGAGAGGAGACGATCGCTGGAACATTCGTTATTCAGGAAAACGACACGCCGTTGGCGGTGCTTCTGAGCTACGAGAAATACTTAAGGATTCAGGAGCAGAGGCAGGCCGTCATGAACACACTGGACCTGCTGTGCGATGCCGACGAAGTAAACGGCCTCATCACCGGCATCCGTGAAGCCGCGGCCGGAAAGTCTCGCTCGATTGCGGACATTCGGGCTGATCTCGTCAAGAAGCGAAAGCTGTAAAACGCCATGCGCCAGGGTCCCCGCCGGAACGTCCCGAATCCGACGGGGACCGGTGTCTCCAAACCCGATCCCAAAAAAGATCACGGTTACGAAATTCGGCTTACACCTACGGCGGAGAATGTGTACGTGGAGGTCGTTGAAAGGGTGGCGGCTGGATCGATGAAGTAATTGACGCGATCATTCCACACGATCCGATCGATCCGAAGCTGGCCTTGAGGGGACCACTTTCGAATATCTTCCGCTACAGCAAAGGCCGCATTCGTATTTGCCGGCTTGGGCGTGGTGCCCATCACCGAATTGGACCTGCGCGAGCCGATGGTGAAAGCCGGCTACTCGTGGGTGGATGTCGATGTCCGCGGCGCCGGCGCATCGTACGGGCATCACGACTATCCGTTGTCGCAGGTTGAAGTCCACGACGGCGCCGACGTGATCGACTGGAACGCCTACCGGCTGCTCAGTCATGTCGTCTACCGGGACGATCCGCTGACGCCGCCCCTGCCGGTCACGATCGACAATTTCAGTCCGCACACCACAACCCCGCCCGGTGTGCCGATCTACTCCTACAGCGGTTGGTTTGATGGCGCGATGGTTCGCGGACAGATTCGCGCCCACCTGGCGCTCGGGCGCGAAGGCAGCCGCCTGCGCCTCGGCCCGTGGTTCCACGGCGGCGAGTTCAACGCCAGTCCATTTGCGAAGAGGGGCCAGCGTCGGTTCGATCATGCGGCCGAGGTGATCCGTTTCTTCGACCAGCATCTCCGCGGGATCGACACCGGGATCGATCGCGATGCGCCGGTGCAGTACTACACCATGGGTCGGGAAGAGTGGCGCGGCAGCACCATTTGGCCGCCACCTGGGGCCAGGTGGCAGTCGTGGTATCTCGAGGCCGCCCGATCGATGGCGGCAGCGCCGGCCACAACTGGCGAAGCGGAGGATGCCGACCAGGTGGATCCCGCGCAGGCGAGCCCGCCCGGATCGCGATGGGGCCTCGTGGTCGGCACCAGCGCCAGGCGGGGCTACGGCAACCGTCGCCGGCTCGAGACCGGGATGCTGACGTATGACACGCCGGCGCTGCCGCGGGCGCTCGAGGTCACCGGGCATGCGCGCGTCCGGTTGTTCGTCGCCTCGAGCGCGACCGACGGGGCGCTCTTTGCCTATCTCGAAGATGTCGCGCCGAACGGCCGCGTCACTTACGTCACCGAAGGCCAACTCCGGCTGATCCATCGCCAAGCGACGCTTGAGCCCACCGACCTGACCCCGGTCCGAAGTTTTCGCAAAGCCGACGCCCGAGACATGGTGCCGGGCCAGGTCGCCGAAGTGTTGTTCGATCTGTTGCCGACCTCGTATCAGTTCGCCGCCGGCCACCGGATTCGCCTGGCCGTTGGCGGCCACGATGCCACCAACTTCTCGCAACCCTATCCGGCTGTGCCGCCGATTTACCGCTTACATCGGGATTCGCTACACCCGAGCCGCCTGGAGCTGCCGATCTACTAACCCCTAATCGCTCGCGGCGTGCGAGCGGCCAGTGGCGCCCATGGGTCGGTCAGCTTCAACCCCTCGATATCCGAAAAGTCCCTGATGTTTCTCGTCGCAAGCACGAGGCCGGCGCTTCGCGCGATCGCGGCGATCTGCGCGTCTGCATAGCCAATGGTTCGGCCAATTCGTCGCCGGGCCGCGACAATGGCGGCGAACTCGACTGCGGCGAGCGCATCGAAAGGTGCGCACGCATCCGCGAACCAACGCAGCGTCGCGAGCGTGAGGCCAGCCACCTGCTGCTTTTTCCTTCCATCCGGCATCAGTTCAATCCCGAGCCGAACCTCCGCTTCGGTGACGGACGAAATCCAGGCATTGCCTGGTGCAATGGCGTCCACCCAACGCCGGACGCGGTCGTTCGGCGCGGGCCTGGCGATCTCGGACAACACGCTGGTGTCAAGGAGCCAGATCATTCGTCCGGCCATTCATCGACATAAACG
>JBCKZH010000011.1:0-53076 GCA_038919385.1 Vicinamibacterales bacterium
CAATAGTGTTAACTATAACATTGTCGAGTATGCTCCTCCCTCGTCCGGAACTCTCTTGTCTGGTAGGTGTATCTGCTGAGTCGGATCAGATGAGCAGCGGAGCACGCTGTGAGAATTCAACCCGAGCGAGCAAAGTTATTTTCAGCCCGCCCCTTAGTCGAGGAGGCTGCGGTTCAAAGCCGTAGCGTAGTAGCTGTCTCTGCTTCGACCGCCGTCCCCGCGCGGTTCACAGAAGGGCTCCGAATGTCCAGTCACCCGACCGCACGAGAAGAGCGCAAGCGTTCTGAATCTGGACGGTCAATCATACCTGTCTGGGAATGCCAAGATTGCGGCAAATCTTCTGAGCCAAGATATTCGGAATTTCCGTGTGGCGGGGAACCGCTTCGGTGGCGCCGGTGGCGGGATTCGTCCAGAGCGAGTGCGCGGCGCCTTCGCGCTTCAAAACGCACCCGTGCTTGCGTAGGTGCTGCAGCAACGAGCTGCGCTTCACTTCAAGACCACCGTGCCTCGCTCGGCGTCGGCCGGTACTCCCCGTAGACCATCTTCCCGGCGGTCTTCGAGAATGAGAGTGATTGCCTGTGCCAGGCTCTCGCGAGCCTCATCAGTCGTTCTGCCCTGCCCGTTGGCGCCAGGAATCTCAGGGCTAAAAGCGATCACCCACTCGCCATCACGCTCGAACACGGCCGTGAACTCGTTGTGCATGGTGCGGCTCCAAGCTTACGATAGCGCTTCGGTGAACCGGTGCCTAACTCTAACCGTTAACACGTCGAGCTCACTCGGGTTAGCGGCCGCAGCCGACTTGAGTGACGCGATGGGCGTCAGCATGAAACCGCGCCGGCGGGAGTGAGGAGTGCACGCGCCAGCTTCGATCATCGAAGTGGCGCGTTCCAGCGTCAGCACGCAATCCGAGCGGACAGAGGCGGGGTCCCCGGCGCGCGTTTCCCAGCGCGCTGGGGTGGAGAGGCGCGGTTTCGAGCGTCACGAGAGGACTCCTGCCAATGCTGCATGGCGCATTGGCTCCCGTCCGCGGAGGCTGCGGGTGCTAACCCGAGTGAGCGGCAGGCAACCCCGAGAAGGGGTTGCCTCCACCGCTGATGTTACACACCGATGATGTCGACCAGTTCCTTGACGGCGCCGGCGGACTTGTTGAACGCGGCCTGTTCTTCGGCCGTCAGCGTGATCTGGATGATCTGCTCGACGCCCTTGGCGCCCAGCTTCACCGGCACGCCCACGAACAGGTTGTTGATCCCGTACTCGCCCTGCAGGTAGACCGAGCACGGCATGATCTTCTTCTGGTCCTTGAGAATCGCCTCGACCATCAGCGCCGCGGATGCACCGGGCGCATACCAGGCGCTGGTGCCGACCAGCTTCGTGATCTCGGCGCCACCGTTGGCGGTGCGGTCGCAGATGGCGGCAATTCTGTCAGCCGACAACAGTTCCGTAATCGGAATGCCCGCGACCGTGGTGTAGCGCGGC
The DNA here is from genome assembly GCA_038919385.1 of Vicinamibacterales bacterium. Taxonomy (GTDB): domain Bacteria; phylum Acidobacteriota; class Vicinamibacteria; order Vicinamibacterales; family UBA2999; genus 12-FULL-67-14b. Next base: position 1,477 of record JBCKZH010000011.1, read on the forward strand.
AACGGCACCATGGTGTCGCCGTGGCCGCCCAGGACGAACGACGAGACGTTCTCAATCGACACCCCGAGTTCCATCGCGATGAACGTGCTCATGCGCGCCGAGTCGAGCACGCCGGCCATGCCGATCACGCGTTCGCGCGGGAACTTGCTCAGCTTGAAGACGGCCTGCGACATGGCGTCGAGCGGGTTGGCCACCGGGATGATGATGCAGTTGGGCGAGTGCTTGACGATCTCGGCCACCACGTCCTGCATGATCTTGTAGTTCACGTTCAGCAGGTCGTCGCGGCTCATGCCCGGCTTGCGCGGCATGCCCGACGTGATGACGACGACGTCGGAGTTGGCGCTCTCCGAAAAATCCTTGGTGCCGACGCCGACCACGCGCGACGCCGAGCCTTCAATCGGGCACGATTCGTAAATGTCGAGGGCGACGCCTGCGGCTTTGGTCTCGGCGATGTCGACGATGACGACATCCGCCAGCTCTCTTTGCGCAATGGCACGTGCGACGGTTGCGCCGACATTGCCCGCCCCACCAACGACCGTAACTTTCCGATTCATGAATGCACTCCGTTAGGTCAGATTCCCTTTTTCGATCGCGCGCGATCCACAGTTTCTGTGGAAAACCATGTGGAAAACCGTGCGTGAACACCGTGTAACGCTTCGGTTTTGGAACAAATCAGCGCATTGCACCATCCGTGGTGCGACCGTCCGACGGTTCCCGCTCCCGCCACCTCAACACAAGTGCAGTATTATATCGGCTCACGCGATTTCAGTTTCCAGTTCACCGTTCCAAATCCGAACTTTTCCAGAGGCCTGCCGCCGCATGTTGATTGTTGTCGCTGACGATCTGCCGAAGATCGCGCTCGATCTGCTCCGTGCCGAAGGGTGGACGGTCGACGCCCGTTCAGGGCGAACCCCCGAACAATTAAAGGGCGACTTGCCAGACGCCGACGCCCTTGTCGTGCGTAGCGCCACGAAAGTGACGGCCGACATCATTGCCGCCGCCCCGAAGCTGCGGGCGATCGCCCGCGCCGGCACCGGCGTCGATAACGTCAACGTCGAAGCCGCCAGCGGCCGCGGCATTGTCGTGATGAACGCGCCAGGCGCCAACAGCATCAGCGTGGCCGAACTGGCCATGGCGCAGTTGCTGTCACTGGCCCGCAAGCTCCCCGCTGCCGACGCGTCGATGAAGCTGGGCAAGTGGGACAAGAAGTCGTTCATGGGCGAAGAAGTGCGCGGCAAGGTGCTCGGGCTCGCAGGGCTCGGCCGGATCGGGCAGGAGGTCGCCCGTCGCGCCCAGGCTTTCGCGATGACGGTGATCGCCCACGACCCCTTCATCTCCGCTCAGGTGTGCTCCGACCTCGGCGTCGAGCTGGTCACGTTCGATGAACTGTGCGCGCGGGCCGACTTTCTGTCGCTGCACATGCCCGCCACGCCGCAAACGCGCCACATCTTCAACGCCGCGCGCTTTGCCGCCTGCAAGAAGGGCCTGAAGTTGATCAACACGGCCCGGGGCGAGCTGATCGACGAGGTCGCGCTGGTGGAGGCGATCAACAGCGGGCAGATCGGGGGCGCAGCGCTGGACGTGTACACCGCCGAACCGACGACCGACCACACCCTGCAGCGGCTGCCTCAGGTCGTGGCGAGCCCGCATATCGCGGCGTCCACGCGCGAAGGACAGGAGCTGGTCGGTGTCGAAACCGCATTGGCCCTGCGCGACTACCTGAAGACCGGCGTGATCCGCAACGCCGTCAACTTCCCATCGGTGGCGCCGGAGGAATTCCAGCGGCTGCAGCCGTTCATCAAGCTTGGGAAGCAGCTCGGTTGCCTGGTAGGGCAAATGGGCGAAGCCCGGATTGAAAGCCTTGGCGTGCGCTACTACGGCGACCTGGCGTCCGGCCAGCACCCGCTGATCGTCAACGCCGTGCTCGTCGGCCTGTTCCAGGCGATCTTGTCGGACACGGTGACCGAAGTGAACGCCCGAGCGGTGGCCACCTCGCGCGGCATTGACCTGATCGAGTCGTCCAGCACCCGCTCGCGCGAGTATCGCAGTCTGCTCTCGGTCAAGCTGATGACCAGCGACGGCGAGCGCTGGGTGGAAGGCACCGTGGCGGCGAACAGCTCGCGATTGATCCTGCTGAACGGCGTGCCGATTGAGGCGCCCCTGAACGGCACCCTCCTGCTGCTGGCCAATCACGACCAGCCCGGTGTGATCGGCGAAGTGGGCACCATTCTCGGCAAGCACGGCATCAACATCGCCAACTTCGCGCTCGGCCGCAACGGCACGGGCGCAGTCGGCGTGGTGAATGTGGATGAACCGGGCGAGCAGATCGGCGATGACGTGCTGAAGGCGATCCGCGCGGTGAAGCCGGTGAAGGCCGCCTGGCTGGTACGAGTGTAGACAGGGGGCTTGAGGGCTTGGGGGCTTGATGTGTCAGGACCTCAGGTCCTCAAGCCCTCAAGTCCTTTAAGGTAGCCGCAACGTCTGCGAGGCGCCGGTCTGGTCCACCAGGACCACCGTCGTCTCGTCGATGCGACTCACGGTCGCGCCCGTGGACAGCTTGTCGCCGACGTTCACGAACGCCAGCGCGCCGTTGTCGTTGATGATGGCCGTCCATACGGTGACGCCGGCCTCCAGGCTCGAAGCCACTCCCGATAATTTGATCTGCGGCGCCGGCGGCGTGAACGTTTCGGGTTTCCGCGGCGGCGCGAGCGCGGCCACGGGTGCATCGCGATAACGGGTCACGGTGGTGGGCAGGCGCGTGCCGAAGTGAAACGGGTTTCGGCCGGTCGCCGGGGTGCGGGGCGGCTGCTTGTCGAGGCGCTCGCGCAGTTGCCGCGTCAGTGGCGCCACGCTGGCCGGGCTGCCGAGCGGACGTGGACCGGTGCGCGGGCGCGCCGATGCCGCCTCCTGGTTCTGGTTGGACGAAGACGATGTCCCCGCCAGCCAGCCTGTCGATAGGCTGATCGCGCCAATGAGGAGCACCGTTCCCGGGGTGATGTTCTTCAGCATTCGGTCGCCGCGTCGGCTACTGCTCTATTAGACCAAGTTTGCGTGACGCCGGTTGCCACAATCTGCTGTGGTATGATTCGTCGTGCACCCCAATTCGGTCGAGCGTCTTCGAAATACGCTGACTGAATCGTCGGTCCTCGCTGTGATCCCCGCGCGGCTGCACTCGACTCGTCTCCCCGGAAAACTTCTCGCCGACATCGCCGGTCACCCGATGATCGAGCACGTCTATCGCCGAACCTCGGCCGCCTCGCTCGTACACGCGGCGCTCGTGGCCACCGACGACGAGCGCATTGCTCGCGTCGTGGAAGGCTTCGGCGGCGCCGCGATCATGACGCGTCCCGACCACGTGAGCGGCACGGACCGCATTGCCGAGATCGTGGCGCAACTGCCCTGCCGGCTGGTGGTCAACGTGCAAGGCGACGAGCCGCTGATTGAGCCGGCCACGATTGACGCGGCCATTGCCCCAATGCTGGCTGACGCCACGCTTGAAATGAGCACCTTGTGCCGGCCGCTGGCTGCCGGCTTCGAACTCGAAGCCAGCAGCGTGGTGAAGGTCGTGACCGACCTCAGGGGCATGGCCCTGCACTTTTCCCGTTCGCCGATGCCCGGTAGCACTGCTCATGTTGGCCTTTATGTCTATCGGCGCGACGTGCTGCTGAAGTTAGCGGCCCTCCCCCCCGCCCCGCTCGAGATGCTCGAGTCGCTGGAGCAGTTGCGGGCCCTCTCCCACGGCATCGGTATCCGGGTGGTGCCGACCACCCACGCCTCGGCCGGCGTGGACACGCCAGAAGATCTCGAACGCGTTCGACAGTTGATGATGGCGTCCTCCCGCACATGAGCCCCTCGATGGATAACACCGGACGGCAAACCAAATACATCTTCGTGACCGGCGGCGTCGTGTCGTCACTGGGCAAGGGCCTGGCGGCCGCCTCGATCGGCGCGTTGCTCGAGGGCCACGGCTACCAGGTCACGCTGCAGAAGTTCGACCCCTACATCAACGTTGACCCCGGCACGATGAGCCCGTACCAGCACGGCGAGGTCTACGTCACCGACGATGGGGCCGAGACGGACCTGGATTTGGGTCACTACGAGCGGTTCACCCACATGACCGCGACGCGCAACAGCAACTGGACCACCGGCAAGATCTACCTGTCGGTCATCCAGAAAGAGCGCCGCGGCGACTACCTGGGCCGCACCGTGCAGGTGATTCCGCACATCACCAACGAGATCAAGGACTGCATTCGCCAAGCCGGCCGCGATGTGGATGTCGTGCTGGTCGAAATTGGCGGCACGGTCGGCGACATCGAGAGCCTGCCGTTCCTGGAAGCGATTCGCCAGTTCCGCCAGGACGTCGGCCGCGAGAACACCATCTACGTGCATCTCACGCTGGTGCCGTACATCGGCGCCGCCGGCGAGCTGAAGACCAAGCCGACACAGCACAGCGTGCGCGACCTCCGCTCGATCGGCATTCAGCCCGACATCCTGCTGTGCCGAACCGACCGCAGCCTGTCCCGCGAGATCAAGCAGAAGATCGCGTTGTTCTGCGACGTCAACGAAGAAGCGGTGATCACGGCGAAGGACGTGTCGACGATTTACGAAGTGCCGCTGGCGCTGCAGGCCGAAGGCCTCGACTCGGTGGTCCTGAAGTATCTCCACCTGCCGCCGAGTGAGTCGCGTATGCAGGCGTGGGAAGAGCTGGTCGATCGGATCAAGAACCCGGAAGACGACCTTACGATCCACGTGGTCGGCAAGTACACCGGCTATGAGGACTGCTACAAGTCACTCAACGAAGCGCTGTACCACGGCGGGTTTGCCAACCGCGTCCGCATCAACATCCAGTGGGTGGAATCCGAGGCGCTCGAACAGGAAGGCGGATCGCGCCTGCTCGAAGGCGCCACGGCCATCCTGGTGCCAGGCGGGTTCGGCTCGCGCGGTACGCGCGGCATGATGAAGGCCTCGGAGTACGCGCGCACGCACGGCATCCCCTTCTTCGGTATCTGCTACGGCTTCCAGTGGGCGACGGTCGAATACGCCCGCAACGTGTGCGGTTTGGACGGCGCCGACTCGACGGAAGTGGACGAGGCTGCTCCTCACAAGGTGATTTACAAGCTCCGCGACCTGCTCGGCGTGGACGAACTGGGTGGCACCATGCGCCTGGGCCGCTATGCCTGCGAACTGGCCCCGGGCTCGTTGGCGCGCAAGGTCTACGGGACGGATCTCATTTACGAACGCCATCGCCATCGCTTCGAGTTCAACTGCCTCTACGAACCGGCCCTGGCCGAGAAGGGCATGCGTATTTCGGGACGATCGCCCGACGGCAAGTTCGTCGAGATCGCCGAGCTTCCCGGCCACCCCTGGTACCTGGCCGTGCAGTTCCATCCCGAGTTCCAGTCGCGTCCGCTCACGCCGCATCCGCTGTTCGCCAGCTTCGTCGAGGCGGCCAAGCGGCAGAAGCAGGCCGGCGGCGACGCGCCGCTTCTCGTCGCGAAGAGCGAGGCCTAAGTGCAGGCAGTCGCACCGGTCAGCGCCGGTCCGGTCACGTTCGGCACCGGGCATCCGCTCGCCTTCATACTCGGACCGTGCGTCATCGAGAGCGAAGCGCACGCGATTGACATCGCTCTGTTGGTGGCCGAAGTCGCCCAGCGCCTCGGCACGCCGGTGGTGTTCAAGGCTTCATTCGACAAGGCCAACCGGACCTCCCTCGCCTCATACCGCGGCCCGGGCCTGATCGAAGGGCTGAAGGTGCTGGCGAAGGTCAAGTCGCGGACCGGCCTGCCGATCCTGACCGACGTTCACGAGGTGAGCCAGGTGGCGCCGGCTGCCGAGGTCGCCGACATCCTGCAGATTCCGGCGTTCCTCTCGCGCCAGACCGACCTGCTGGTCGCCGCCGCTCGGACGGGACGGACCGTCAACGTCAAGAAGGGCCAGTTCCTCGCGCCCAGTGACATGCGGCACGTGGTGGCCAAGATCGTCGACTCCGGTAACCGCAACGTGCTCGTGACCGAGCGCGGCGTTTCCTTCGGCTACAACAACCTGGTCGTCGACCCGCGCGCGTTCCCGATGCTGCGCGAGCTGGGCTACCCCGTGATCTTCGACGTCACCCACAGCCTGCAGTTACCTGGCGCCGGCGACGGCGTGACGGCCGGCCTGGCGCACTACATCGAGCCGATGTCGCAGGCCGGTGTCGCGGCCGGCGTCGACGGCGTCTTCATGGAAGTGCACGAGGAACCGAGCCGCGCGAAGAGCGATGCGGCCAATGCGCTCCGCCTGGACCTGCTCGAACCCCTCATGCGGCGCCTCGTCGCCCTTGATAAGATCGTCCGGCATGCCTGACCTGTCACTCGCGCGCAAGGTCCTCCAGACCGAAGCGGCCGCGATCCTGGCGCTCGTCGACCGTCTCGACGATCGCTTCGCGCGCGCCGTCGTGCTCGTCCATGGCTGCAAGGGCCGCGTCATCGTCACCGGAATGGGCAAGTCCGGCATCATCTGCCGCAAGATCGCCGCGACGCTGGCCAGCACCGGCACGCCCGCCTTCTTCCTGCATCCCGCTGAGGCCGTGCACGGCGACCTCGGCGTCATCCAGTCGGACGATGTCGTGATTGCGATGTCGTATAGCGGCGAGACCGAAGAGCTGACGCGGGTGCTCGAAACCCTGAAGCGCATCGGCGCGCCGTTGATCGCGCTCACCGGCGACCTCAAGTCCACGCTGGCGCTGGCGGCCGACGTCGCGCTCGACTGCCGCGTGTCGGAAGAGGCCTGTCCGATGAACCTGGTGCCCACGGCCAGCACCACCGCCGCGTTGGCGATGGGCGACGCCCTCGCCATGGCGGTGCTGGTCGAGAAGGGCTTCAAGCCGGAAGACTTCGCGAACCTTCATCCCGGCGGCAAGCTGGGCAAGAAGCTGATGCGCGTCGAGCAGTTGATGCACAGCGGCGAGGCCCTGCCGGTGGTGCAACTGCACACCGCGATGCGCGACGTGATCTACGAGATGTCGCGCAAGGGCCTGGGCATGACCGCAGTGGTCGAGAAGGACGGCACCCTCGCCGGCATCATCACCGACGGCGATTTGCGGCGGAAGATGGCCTCGGCCAATGTGCTTGAGCTCACCGCTCGCGACGTGATGAGCCTGAACCCGGTGACGATCCTCCACGACACGCTCGCCGTCGAAGCCCTCGCCGTGCTCGAATCGCGCAAGATCACCTCGATCGTAGTGGTCGACGCGACTCGCCGCGTTGAGGGCGTCGTGCACCTGCACGACTTGTGGCGCACGGAGATGGTGTAGCGCGTGAGCGACTCGCTTCCCTTGCTTGGCGCGCTCGTCGCGCTGTTGGTTGGTCTCGCGGTTGGCAAGGCGTGGGAGCGCTACAAACTGCGTGACGGCCGCTGGATCGACCGGCGACGGGCGCGTGATTCGCATCACTACGTCCTCGGCTTGAACTTCCTGGTCTCGAACCAGATCGATCTGGCGATCGAAGAACTGAGCCAGGCGACCCGCGTTGACGCCGATGCCATCGAGATCCACCTGATCCTCGGCAACGTCCATCGCGAGCGCGGACAAGTCGCCCGGGCGATCCAGGTCCATCAAGCCCTGCTGCAGCGCCCCAAGCTGACCAAGGTGGAGCACGCCTACATCCTGCTGTGCCTCGGGCTCGACTTCAAGCGCGGCGGCTTCGTCGATCGCGCGCTCGAAGCGTTCAACGAAGTCGTGCGGATGGATCCGAACAACCAATACGCGCTGCTCTACCTGCAGAAGCTGCACGAAGAGCAACGCCAGTGGGCCGATGCGCACCGCATTCGCAAGCAGTTGGTGGCGCTCAGCGGACCTGACACCCAGCCGCGCAATCAGGCCATTCTGGGGTTTCTCGAGAACGAGCTCGGCAGCGAAGCACTTGGCGCCGGCGATCGCGGACGCGCGGCCAGGCATTTCGAGGAAGCGATCGATCTCGATGCCGGCACCGTGCCGGCCTTCCTCAACCTGGGCGACGTGCGTCTCATGCAGGGCGACGTGGCCGGAGCGGAGAGCGCCTGGGATCGCTTGATGACCAGTTCGCCGGAGCGCGCGTATCTGGCGTTCGGACGACTCGAGAAACTCTACGAACAGCTCGGCCAGCCGAACCAGTTCGAGGAGCGGTGCCGGCGGCTGGTTGCGGCCAACCCGCAGGATTGGCGCGCCCGCCTCGCGCTCGGCGGCCATCTCGCCAAACGCGGCCGCGACACCGAAGCCTTCGAGTACCTGCTGGCCGCGCTCGAACACAACCCGCACGGCCTCACCGTGCATCAGGCGGTCTGGAGCGTGCTGCTCAAGCTCGATCTCGGCCGCGCGCTGGTGCAGCGCTACATCGAATCAACGCGGTCGTCCGTGTTCTTCCTCGACCCGCACGTGTGCGTGAAGTGCCACTACCGCAGCACCGAACTGCTCTGGCAGTGTCCGCACTGCCACGAGTGGAATTCGTTTGTCGAAGAACGCATTGCTCCCGCTCAGGAAGCCACGGCCGAGATGTAAGGCCGGGATCCGGGATCCGGGGTCCGGGGTCCGGGGTCGAAGTTCCAGGTTACGTTCGGGCTTTCCCCTCGGTGAACAGTCCGATCAGCTTGTCGACTTGCGCGTTGGTCTCGTCGAACGTGCCGTCGGTGCGAATCACGAAGGTGGCCTTTTCGACCTTCTTCTCAATCGGCCACTGCGCGGCGAGACGGCGGTCGGCATCCTCCTTGGTCAGCTGGTTCCGCTCCATGACGCGCCGCAGCTGCATGGCCCGTGGGCAGGCGACGACAATCACGTCCGAGTACTGCCCTTCGCGACCGGTCTCGAACAGCAACGGGATATCGGCGACGGCGAATGGCGTCTTCCTGGGGAGGGCGGCGAAGTACTTGTCGACAGCCTTGTGAACGGCGGGATGGATGATGGCTTCGAGGTCCTGGCGGGCGCGCTTGTCCTTGAAGATGATCTGCCCCACCCGGATCCGGTCCATCGTGCCGTCGCGCCGGATGACGTCGGGACCGAACCGCTGCCTGACCGCTGCCAGGGCGGGCGTCCCGAGCGCCACCACCTCCCTGGCAAGAACGTCGGCATCCACCATCGGCACGCTGGCCGCCCGCAGGCGATCGGCGACATACGTCTTGCCGGTGGCGATGCCACCCGTGAGCGCAATCTTTCGGATCGCCATAGCGCGAGGCGGCTAGACCGCCCGCCCTCCATCCTTCCGCAGCTCCGCTGCAGTCACCGTGTTCCGCAGGACCATGGCAATGGTCAGCGGGCCTACGCCGCCGGGCACGGGTGTCAACGCGCCGGCCACCTCTGCCACCTCGGGATGCACATCGCCGACCAGCACGCTGCCCCTCTCCGCGAACTGCGCCCGTTTGCGGCTGCCTTCGGCGAAGCATCGAAACACGTCGGCCTCGCTGGTCAGCGTGTTGATCCCCACATCAATGATAGTCGCTCCGGGCTTCACGTAGTTGCGGGTGACGAAGGCCGGCCGGCCGATGGCGGCGACCAGCACGTCGGCCGTCCTGGCCACCGCCGGCAGGTCCACCGTGCGCGAGTGACACACGGTGACCGTGGCGTCGCGGTGCAGGAGCAACAGGGCCATGGGCTTGCCGACGATGTCGCTACGCCCAATCACCACGGCGTGCTTACCCCGCAGCGGAATGGCCTCACGCTCGAGCAGCTCGATGCAGCCAAGCGGGGCGCAGGCCACCAGCGACTGGCGTTTCTGGACGAGCAGGCCGACGTTGATCGGGTGGAACCCATCCACGTCCTTGACCGGATCAATCGTGTCGAACACGTGCTGTTCGGCATCCGCGCCCATGCTGGCGGGCAGCGGCGACTGCACCAGGATGGCGTCAATGCTGTCGTCGTCATTCAACTGTCGAACCAGCGCCAGCGCGTCGGCGAGTGCCGCCGTCGCGTCGAGACGGAACAACTCGGCCCGGCACCCAGCGGCCGCGACGGTCTTGAGCTTGTTGCGGACGTAGACCACGGAGGCCGGGTTCTCGCCGGCCAACACCACGCCCAGCCCAGGGGGCCGGCCGTGGCGTTGAACGAACGCGGCAACGCGCGGCGCCACTTCCTCGCGAATACGTCCGGCGTGCGCGGCGCCGTCTAACCGTCGTGCCGCCAGATCTAGCCCTTCTCCCCGGACGCCTTGGTCAAGCCAAAGCCCACGACCCATACCGCCACCGACACGGCCATGAACTGCAGACCGAAGGTATCGGCCTGGTCGGCCGTCACACCGATCTCAGCCCACTTCGCCGTCGTCTCGTTGGTGAGGCCGAATTCCGTCATGTAGCCGAGGACCACCATGCACGCCGCATTGAAGATCAGCAGCAGGCCCAGGGTGTTGATGAAGTTGGCCAGCGACTGCATGGCTGTGCGCGAAGACGATTCAGCCGCGTTGACGAGCGGGCTGTGGGTGCGGCCGTAGAACCAGTAAATCACCATGCCGATGTCGAGCCACACCAGGAACCGCACCCAGGTCAGCACCGGCAGGCTGAGCATCAGATAGGAGCAGGACAGGATGCCGAGCACCGGGAAGACCGGACCGAACGGCACCTTGAACGAGCGCTTGGCGTCGGGCCGCTTCACGCGCAGCACCAGCACGGCGGCGCACACCACGACGAAGGCGAACAGCGTGCCGATGCTGGTCATCTCGGCGACCACCTGAATTTGCGTCACGCCCGCGACCAGCGCGACGATGACGCAGGTGATGATCGTGGTGATGTAGGGCGTGCCGAACTTCGGGTGCACTTTGCTGATCCCGGGCGGCAGCAGGCGGTCCCGGCTCATGGCGAAGAAGATGCGCGGCTGGCTCATCAACATCACCAGCATGACCGACGTGATGCCGGCCACAGCGCCGGCCGAGACGAGGCCCGCAGCCCAGTCTTGTCCGATCAACGCCAGGGCGTACGCCACTGGCGCGTTGAGAAACTGGATCGACGCAGTCCGATCGACCATCGCGACGCCGGGCAGCGCGTCCGCCAAGGCGCGGTATTCGACGACCGGAACGATCCCGGTCAGCACGGCGCCGACCGCGAGATACAAGACGGTGCAGACGACGAGGGACGCGATGATGCCGATTGGCAAGTCGCGCTGAGGGTTCTTCGCTTCCTCAGCGGTGGTCGACACCGCATCAAACCCGATGTAGGCAAAAAACACGACCGCGGCGGCCGACATGATTCCCGGCCAGCCATACGGTGCGAAAGGCTGCCAGTTGGCAGGTTCAACATACGAGATGCCGGCCGCCAGGAAGAACAGGACAGCGACCAGCTTGATGGCGACCATCACGGCATTGAACCGCGCCGACTCGCGGGTGCCGACGACCAGCAGGATCATGATCAGCAGCACGATAATCACGGCCGGCAGGTTGATGATGCCGATGGGCGGGGCCGCGGCGATGGCGACTGGCAACTCGATACCGAAACCAGCCAGGAGCCGCTGCATATACCCGCTCCAACCGATCGCGACCGTCATCGCGCCGACGGCGTATTCCAGGATCAAGTCCCAGCCGATCATCCACGCCACCAGCTCGCCGAGCGTGGCGTAGGCGTAGGTGTAGGCGCTGCCGGCAATGGGAATCATCGACGCGAACTCGGCGTAGCACAGCGCGGCAAACGCGCAGGCCAGGCCGGCCACCAGGTACGACATGACGATCGCGGGCCCGGCCTGGTTGGCGGCCGCCGTGCCGGTGAGCACGAAGATGCCGGTGCCGATGATCGCGCCGATTCCCAGCAGCGTCAGGTCGACCGCTGAGAGACTGCGCTTGAGCGCCTTGCCTCCATGTTCGACGTCGCCGACGAGTTGCTCGATCGACTTCGTCTTGAATAGATTCGAATCCATTCCGCCTCCAACTAAGTGGTCGGACCCGCCCCCACGCGAGAGCAGGTGGCTGGCAAACACTCGCGATTATATTGGAATCGCTCAGCTTGCGCCGAGCATTACGTTAGGGCGGCGATGAACGCGCGAGCCCGCGCCTCCGGAGAGCCGGATAACAGGTCGCCGATCACCGCCACCGCGGAGGCGCCCGCGGCAATTACCGCCGGGGCACGCTCGAGTGTGATCCCGCCGATGGCGACCACCGGCAACGCGCCGGCCACCGCCGCCACCCGGCGGACGGTTTCCAGGCCGACCGCGTCATGGCCGGTCGCCTTCGTTCCGGTGCCGAAGACTGGTCCAATGGCCAGGTACGAGATCGGTTCTTCGAGGGCGGCGGTCCATTGACTCGGTGTGTGGGTCGAGAGGCCAAGCCAGGAAGCCGGTCCCACCACCATCCGCGCGTCGCGTGGCCGCAGGTCGTCCTGCCCGACGTGCAAGCCCTGCGCGCCGGCGATGGCCGCGACATCAGCGCGATCGTTGACCACGATGCTGGCGCCGGCCGTCGCCGCGGCTTCAACCGTGGCGTGCGCCAGGTCAAGAAAGGCCCCGCTATCCCACGTCTTGGCGCGCAGTTGAATAAGCCGGACACCAGCGGAGAGAAACGCCTGCACCACGTCGAGCGGCGCCTGCCCTATCCCCACGCACAGGTCGACATCGACGATGGCGTACAGCCGCGGCAGACTACGCTGACTCGGCGAGCCGGGTGGCCTTGGGCTTGGCGGCAAAGCGCTCCATGAAGTGCGTGCTCAGCCGGCCGGCGATGAAGTCGGGGTCGCTGAGAATCTTGAGGTGCAGCGGAATCGAGGTGCGAATGCCTTCGACGACCGACATCTCGAGGGTCCGTTTCATGCGCGCGATCGCCTCCTGGCGATCGCGGCCGTGCACGATGACCTTGGCGACCAGCGAGTCGTAGTACGGCGAAATCAGGCACTCGGAATGCGCGGCGGTATCCACGCGTACACCCGGTCCGCCCGGCACGCTGAAGGCGTGAATCATGCCCGGCGAGGGCACGAACGTCTCTGGATCCTCCGCATTGATGCGGCATTCGATGGCATGGCCGGTGAAGGTCACTTCGCTCTGCTTGAAGCCGAGCCGCGCGCCGGCCGCAATGCGAATCTGCTCCTTCACGATGTCGATGCCCGTTACCATTTCGGTGACCGGGTGCTCCACCTGTACCCGCGCGTTCACCTCCATGAAGAAGAAGTTGCCCTTCTCGTCCAGGAGGAACTCGAAGGTGCCGGCATTGGTGTACTGCACGGCGCGCGCGGCATCCACCACCACCGCGCCCATCCTGCGGCGCACCTTCTCCGAGACCGCGATCGACGGCGATTCTTCCAGCAGCTTCTGATGGCGGCGCTGAATCGAGCATTCGCGTTCGCCGAGGTGCACGACGTTGCCGTGATGGTCGCCGAGGATCTGGAACTCGATGTGGCGGGGCGAATCGAGGTATTTCTCGAGGTAGACGTCGCCCACGCCAAAGGCCGACTCGGCCTCCCGCTGCGCGGTCTTGAACGCGTGCGGCAGTTCCCCGGGGTTCTGGACGATCCGCATGCCGCGGCCGCCGCCGCCGGCCACCGCCTTGATGATCACCGGGTAGCCAATGGTCTGCGCGATCTTGATGGCGCGTTCTTCGCTTTCCACCGGGCCGTCGCTGCCCGGCAGCATCGGGACGCCGGCCTTCTTCATGGCGCGGCGCGCTTTCGACTTGTCGCCCAGCAGGCGAATGACACTCGGATCCGGGCCGATAAAGCGGATGTGGCAGGCCTCACAGACCTCGGCGAGATACGCGCTTTCCGAGAGAAAGCCATAGCCCGGATGCAGCGCGTCGGCGCCAGTGATCTCGGCGGCGCTGATGATCGCTGGCACGTTCAGGTAGCTGTCACTGCTGCGCGCCGGGCCGATGCAGATGTCTTCATCCGCAAAACGAACATGCAGCGAGTTCTCGTCGGCCTCGGAATAAACGGCGACGGTCTTGATGCCCAATTCGCGACACGCGAAAATCACGCGCAGCGCGATCTCTCCACGATTGGCGACGAGAATTTTCTTGAACATGGTCAGGATGTTGGCCGAATCGCAAACAGGCGCTCGCCGTACTGCACGGCCTGCCCGTTCTCCACGTAGACGCTGGTAATCTCGCCGTCGTACTCGGAGTCGATTTCGTTCATCAGCTTCATCGCCTCGATGATGCACAGGACCTGGCCTTTGCGCACCACGTCGCCGACCGAGGCCAACGCTTTCGCGTCGGGCTCGGCCGAACGGTAGAACGTGCCGACGATGGGCGACTTCACAATTGCCAGTTCCGCGCCCTCATCGCCGACCGGAGCCGCCGCGGCCACGGCGGGCGTCAGCATCGGCGCCGCCGTCACGGCCGCCATCACGGGAGTGGCCGCGACCATCTGCGGTACCGCGACGACGTGTTGGCTCGATCCGCTCTTGATCCGGATCTTGACCCCATCGTGTTCCAACTCGAACTCGCTCAGCTCATGCGACTTGATGAATTCGATGAGCTGCTTGATCTCGTCCAGTGTCATGTCAGGTTGCTCACATCAGCCGGGGCCCGTCGGTCAGCCACTCCGGGCCGTCCACCGTCACCGCGACGTCATCGTCGATTGGCACGCCGCCCCAGCCCGGCAAGTATGCGCCGGCCACCTCGCGCTCCCGCATTCCCGCTAAGGCATTTGGGATTATACGCTTAGCGGCATCCGAAAGTCTTCCAGCCGTCCCGCAGTCTTGCCAGGTCTTGACAGCGGCGAGGCTTGTCCCTACCGTGGGAGCATGACCGTCAAGCTCGATCTGACACCCGAAACCGAGGCTGGCCTGACTGCCCTTGCGAAGGCACAGGGCCTGTCTTTGGAGGCCTACGCCGAGAAGCTACTGCGCGAACGCAGCGCGGCGGCCAAACCGGCTTCACGTAGCGGTGCGGCTCAGAAGGCCCAAGCGTTCAGGGCATTGGCGCGCGAGCAGCGGCACACGCCACCTCTGTCCGACGAGGCGGTCAGCCGTCAGAACATGATTCGTGACGGTCAATGATCTTTCCGTTCTCGCCGAATCGCAGGATGTCTACGCAGAGTGGAAGCGCCTCGTCGCCGCGCATGACGTTCAGGGCGTGCAGGTTCATGATGCTCGCCTCGTCGCAGCAATGAACGTCTACGGAATTAGCCGTATCGTCACGTTCAATGGCGACGACTTCACGCGGTATCCACATATCGAAACCATTGAGCCTTGAGTCGTCGCATGCTTTCGACATTCTGAACCCCGGCCCGCCGAATGCGTTGACACCAGCCGCGTCCCGCAGGCGGGCCATCGCCCAGGCTGTCGCGCAACCTGGCAAGGCGTGCCAGGTGGTAATCGCCGGGAGCCACCTGCATCAGGCGGCGTCGTGCGTCTGGCGATCGACGGCGATCGCCGCGAGCCACTCTTCCAGTTCGTTGACGATGGCGGTGTGGCGACGCGCCGCGAGCTGGCTACGGGCGGCCTTCTCATCGGCGGCGCGTTGACTAGCGCGCTCACGGAGTTCGCGCTCGACGTCGGCGAACGAATCGGTGGCGTGCAGGTTGAGATCGACGGTCTGAATCGGACTGGCGGCGACCACAGGCGGGGCCTCAAGCCTGGCTGGTTCAGTGAGGGGCGCCGTCTCGCCCAATTGCCTCAACAACGAATCGAAGTCGAAGAGTTCCTCAACTCTCACCGGTGAGGGCGGAACCAGCACGGGTGCGGGAGAGACAACCTGCGAAAGGCGCTCGACCGAATCTTCGAGGTCCGGGTCGAACTGGGCCAATTGCAGCGCGCGTTGATAGTACGCCAGCGCCTGCGCCATGTCGCCCCGTTGTTGGTGAATCTCGGCCAGGCCGCGAATGGCCGGCAGGTTGTTTGGGGCCTGCTGCACCACGGTGGTCAGTTCGACGGCCGCTTCATCCAGCCGTCCCACTTCGATCAGCGCGCGGCCGAGGGTGACCCGTGCGGAGAGATAGCCCGGGTGATGGGCGAGACCGGCGCGGCATATTCCGACCGCCTCGTCGGCATCGCCGGCGCGGCGGCATTCCTCCGCTAACTGCGCAAAAGCGACCGACGCCGGGTCCGCTTGGACCCGGCGTCGGAGTTCGAGGATACGTGGATTGTCGGACGCCACGTTGGAGTAATTATGGCACCACGGTGACTGTCTGCGACACAGATGCAGTTCGCCCCACGCTGTCGGTGACCGTCAGCGTAACCACCTTGGTTCCGGCGCTCGCAAAGACGTGGGTTGTCGTTTGGCCAGCACCGTTGGGGGTGCCATCGCCGAAAGCCCACACGTAACTCGCAATTGGGGAGGGCCCTGTCGTACTTGATGCGTTGAATGTGACCACATCGCCGTTGCTGAAGTCGGGCGACGTCGGCAGGAAGGTGAACAGAGGCACCGGTCCTGGATTCGAGACAGGTACGCTCAGAGTGAATGTCGCGACCCGACCCAGTGTGTCTGTGACCGTCAGCCTAACGCTGTAGCTACCGGACACAGTGAAGATATGACTCTGACGGGCCGACGGGCCGCTGTCTTCGGGCGTACCGTCGCCATAATTGAAGCGGTAATTGGCAATTGGCGACGGCCCGGTGGTGCCACTCGCATCAAACAACGCAGCGACTCCAACGGTCACTGGCGTCGGCGACACGACAAGCGACGGGGTCACACCGGTGCTCGGAAGGCCCACGGTAACGCTAAGGGTGGTGGTCGCGACTCGACCCAGTGTGTCTGTAACCGTCACGCTAACGATGTAGCTACCGGACACAGTGAAGATATGACTCTGACGGGCCGACGGGCCGCTGTCTTCCGGCGTTCCGTCGCCATAATTGAAGCGGTAATTGGCAATTGGCGACGGCCCGGTGGTGCCACTCGCATCAAACAACGCAGCGACTCCAACGGTCACTGGCGTCGGCGACACGACAAGCGACGGGGTCACACCGGTGCTCGGAAGGCCAACCGTCAGCGACTGACTCGTTGTCGCTGTAGCAGAAATGTCATCTGTCACGGTCAGACTGACGGTGTATGTCCCCCCCACCGAATAGCTTCGTGCAACGTTGCGGCCACTGGCGGTGCGGCCATCGCCGAAGTTCCAACCATAGTTGGCAATCTGCCGACCTGGCGCGGCCCGGGATGCGTCGGCGGAAAAGAAGATGTCTTGATTCACGGCCGCGGGGGTCGGAGATATGGTGAAGCTAGCGGTGGGCGGTGTCGCCGCAGAAACCGAGAGCGCTTGAGTTGTCGAAGCCGCCATCCCGCGCGCATCGGTCACCGACAAGACAACATTGAACGTTCCGACACCTCGGTAAGTATGGGTCGTTCTGATCCCTGATCCAGTAGTGCCATCACCGAAGATCCAGGAATACGTGCAGTTGGCTCCGCACGCGACACCTTCATCAGTGCTACCTGAGGCATCGAAATTCAAGACAACACCCGATGTAATGGGTGTCGGAGTGACCACGAACGCCGCCACCGGCGCACCGTTGGGCGGCAAGATCACGCCTGGGGGAATTACATTCACATGGACATCGCTCGGGGTCAGATTACCGCTATCCGTTCCGACAGGAGTGACCCGGATGGTAACTCGGGTGCCGATGCCAACCGATTCAACGGGGCGCGAGGGTGCGGTATAAACGAATCGGGCTTCGCCCCGAGTTGTGCCACCCCCCGTTATCGTTTCTTTCGGAGCCAACGTACCGAAGTCCAAGGCCACATCATTCACGAAGACCTGCGCACGCAATCGCAGACCGTCAATCCCCTGTCCGTTGGGTCCGCGCGCGAGTACGACAATCGTCGAACTTGATTGATCCTGGAGAATACTGTCCGGCACCGCCGATATGATCAGTGACTGTGCCAGCGTCGATGGTCCTGCCAGGCTTGGTGGCTCCACCTCTTTGACGGTGCAGCCGGCCAGGAGGGCAAGAGCGAGAGCGCCCGTGACGGTTAGGAGTGAGGTTCGCATGATGTCAGTACCTGTTGCGTTTAGGAGTCGCCGAAGTCGGCGAACTTGATGTCGATGGTGCCGACCACGGACACGTCGTTGCCCGCCTGGTCGCGGCCAAAGAACGTGACCTCGGCGATCACCGAGATGATCAGCAGGCCACCGCCGCCGACGAGGGTCCGCAGCGGCGGTTCCAGTTTCGATTGGGGCCGCACGAGATCGAAGATCACGGCCTGGCTGCTCCCTATGGCGATGGTCATCGTGGTGCCGCCGTCGAAGCCGTACGGCACGTCAATGCCCTCGCGATTCTGGCCATCGGTTCGCCGGAACCGCACGCGGTAACGATTCAGAGTGATCGAGTTGATCGCGCTCGGCGCCGTGGTGCTGCGCGTGTTCTTCATCTCGGCGCGAATGGTCGCGGTGCCGAGGTCCGTGAACGCGATGCCTCTCGTGACGACATCCGAGTCGAGAATTGTGGTAACCGACGCCGTGCCCCCGCCGCGCGTGGCCGTGACACTCTGCATGATTAGATACGATGGGCCCGTGCCGGTGCGCGCCAGATCGGCGCATGAGGTGATCGACAAGCCACACACGATGGCGGCCAGCAGGCCTGTTGCGGAACGATGCAAGTGCGGTGTGCTCATATGCCCTACTTCAGGATCTTGGGAGTAATGAAGATCAAGAGTTCGTTCTGGCTCTCAATGGCCGTGTCGTTCTTGAACAGCCAGCCGAGCAGCGGGATGCGGTGTAACAGCGGTGTGCGGTCGTTGGTCACCGACTCCTGGCTGTTATAGATGCCGCCAATGACGGTGGTGTCGCCATCGGCCACCAGCACCGTGGTCTTCGCTTTCTGCGTGTCGATGGACGGGTTGGGCTGCGCCGCCGAGGTCTGGGAGTAGTCCGGCGCGGACTTCTCGACCTCGATGCCCATGATGACCGTGTTCGAGGCCGTGATCTGCGGCGTCACTAACAACTTGAGCCCGGCTTTGACGAAGATCACGGTCACCGTGTTGTTCGAGACCGACTGTATCGGAATCTCCGCTCCCTGCGTGATTTCGGCTGTGACGTTGTTTTGCGTGGTCACGCGCGGACTCGAAACGATCCGCCCCTTGCCGGATCGCTCAAGCGCCCTCAAGGCGACATCGAGGTTGAGGGCACCGTTGATCGACCCGAGGGCTAGACGAACCGCCGAGCCGAGACCGGTCGGGACGTCGGCGTTAGCGGGGAGCTGAACGCCGGTGCTGCCGGTCAGGACGCCGCTGCTGGGGAACGCCAGGCCTGTGCTGGTTCCGACGGACGGGTCGACTCGGCCGCCGGCGCCCCAGGCGAGCCCAAGAGTCTTCGTGTATTCCCTGTCGATCGTGACGATGCGCGCCTCGATCTCCACCTGCGGCTGGGGACGGTCGAGGGTGACGATCAGGTCGGTGGCCGCCTGCAGCCGGTCGGCGAGATCGCGAATGATCAACGTGTTGGTGCGCTCGTCGATCTGCACGTCGCCACGCGCCGACAACGTGCTCTTGGTGATGATCGCCACGAGGTCCTTCGCCTTCGCGTAGCTGAGCGGGCGCGTGATGATGCGCAGCTCCCCCGCCAGGGCGTTGGCGTCGGCCAGCTTCTTGCGGTCTTCGCTCTCCTGCGCCAGCACATTCATCGGTACAATGCGGACGATGGTGCCGTCAACGCTGTAGCCAAGCTTGTTGGCACGCAGGATGATGTCGAGGGCCTGGTCCCACGGCACGTCGCGCAAGGCGACATCGACCGTGCCCTGGATCGAGGGGTCGATGACGATGTTCAACCCGCTGATGTCAGCGAAGGTGCGAAGCACCGCGCGCAAGTCGGCGCCCTGGAAGTCGAGGGTGATGGCGTCGCCGGTAAACGTGCGCTGTCCCTGCGAGTTGGTGCCGGGCTGGAGCACGCTGACCGTCACTGGCGCGGTAGCCGCCGCCTGGGCGGCAGGCACCGGAGCCGTGAGCAAGGCCAGGCCGGGCGGGCTCTGTGACGCGGCGGGCGGCGCCGCCGTGGCCGCGACCACGCGATTGAAGAGGACGCGGATCTCTTCACCCACCGTTTCGACGGTGTAGGGAATCTTGCGGGCCAGGTCGATCACCACGCGCGTAATCAAGGGCTCGCGGCTATTGGTGGCGACGCGGACGCGCTCGATGCCGGCGGCGTTCACGGTGGTAACCGCCGCGGCGCGGCCGGCGGAGACGCCCTGGAAGTCGAGCAGGACGCGCGCCGGCAGGTCGCGGGCTTCTTCGACAGACGAGGCGATCAGGGGACCGTTGCCCGTCAGGGTGATGGCGTAGCCGTTCGGCAACTCAGCGGCTTTCACCGAGCGCAGTTCGGTCGCCGCCGCGCGGACGGCCGGCGGCGTGGGCGCAAACGACGGACTCGCCGGGCGCCGCACTTGGACCGGCGCATCTGGCGCACCTGCTGCATCCGGAGCACCGGCCCCCCGGTCCACCTCGACGAGGATGATGTTGCGCGAGCTGCGCACCCGATGCTTGGCGGCGCGATCGAGGCGCACGCGCACCCGCACCACCGGCGACCCGTCAGGTGCCGTGGCGCCTTCGATGGCAACACCGGCCACCGGCGCCAGCATGGCGGCCACCGGCGTCCCCGCCAGGCCACCAGCATTCACGTTCCTCAGATCGACGAGGACCGTCAGCGGATCGGGCTGGCTGGTGAGATACGCCACCGGCTCACTGGCCTCGATCAGCACCGTGCTGAGCGCGCCGTCGAGCCGCGACGAGATGGACCGTAATGCTGGGGTGTCGGCGCCGATTCCGCTACGCGAAACCGGTCCGCTGGCCGTCAAGGTGACGGCCAGGGCCGCGGCCAATGGCGCAGCCAGTACCAGTCGAGGAATGCGACCGTGCATCACTTGACCTCTTCTCCACCGCGCAGGAACTTGCGCACTTCGCGCTGTTTGTCGAGCGACAGCGGATCGTTAACTTCCTGAAGAATCACTACCGCTTGCGCCGTAATCGAACGAATAACGCCGTCGAACAACTTGTCGCCGGCCCGCACCGTGAAGACCTTGCCGTCGGGACCCGCCACCATGGCGAGCCAGGCGCCACGGCTCTGTATGATGCCCCGCACCACAATCGCGTTGGTCTCGAGGCCGGGCACACCCTCGGGTCGCTTGGCCGACGCATTGGCGCCGCGCACCTCGTCGGTGCCGCGATTGACCAGATCGAGGAACGGATCGCGCCGGCCCTCTGGGCTGTACTGGAAATTGGCAGGCGGCGAGGGCAGCGCGGGCTTCGGTGCTGGCGCCTGCGCGCGCACGGTCACCACGCCGGCACTTGCCAGCAGGGCGCTGACGAGAATGGGGATGATGCGCATCACGACTTCGCCGGCGCCTTCTTCGCCGGGGCTTTCTTGCCCTTCGTGGTGTCAACCGGCGGGGCCTTCTGCTCCACCAGCACGAACGTCGTGGCCGTGCAGCCGATGGTCATGGTCGTCGCGGCGGTGGGCGATTCCTTCTGGGCGAGCGTGAGGCCGCCGATGTTGATGATGCGCGGGAACTTGCTCACCCGATCCAGGAACAGCCCGAGGTTGTGATAGTTACCTTCAAGCTGCAGGCCGATCGGCCACTCGGCGTGCATCTCCTTGACGCTGATGGCCTGGGGCCGGAAGCCTCGAATCACGAGGTTCGACTGCACCGCCAGCGTCTGGACGCGGCGCAACAGATCGCCGGCGTCACGCTCGTCGGGCAGAATTGGTTTGAGGCTTTCGAGCCGCGCTTCGAGGTCGGTGACCTGGGCGCGGAACTCCGGAAGTTGACGAGCCGTCGCCTGCCCTTTGCTGATGCGGCCGCGGATGTTGCTCAACTCGCGTGCCTGCGTCTCGATCGCCACTTGCCGCGGCATCTCGTAAAAGTAGTAGAACGCGCCGGCGCCGACCAGCGAGAGCGCGACGAACACGCCGAGCTGCGCATACCACGGCATCTTGGCCATGGAGAGGCTAGCCACGTTTGCCTCCCTTCCGTCCGGCCGCCGCGGGCGGCGGCGGATCGCTGCCCGCCATCTGGAAGGTGCCGCGAATGGTGAACTGGATCAGATCCGGCGTGGTCTTGCCATCGCCACTGACGACGACGCTGTCGACGATCTCCACCGGACGCACGAAGTAGCGCGACGCTTCGAGGTTGCCGACGAAATCCGACAGCGACGTCAGCGTCAGGCAGCGGCCCTGCAGCGTCAGCGTGTAGCCCTCCTGGCGCAGGCCGGTCAGCCACGTCATGTCGGGCAGGGCGCGGCTGATCTGGTCGATCATGTGCACGGGCGCGTTCTGCCCCTTGCGCAACTCGTCGATCAACGACACGCGCTGCTGCAACTGCTGCTTGCGCAACTCGAACTCTGCCACCTGCTTGAGAATTTCGGCCACGCGCTGCTCTTCGCGCTGCGCGGCGGCGATCTCGCGCGCGACCTGGGCTTCCTGCTGCCCGATCGCCCAATACCGCCAGCCGACGCCCACCAGCGTGAGCACCAGCAGCAGGCTGCCGATCACCGTGATCTTCTGGCCGGCCTGGAATCCCTTGCTGACCGCTTTGACGCTGCGGCGCTCGGTGAGGAGGTTGATCCGAATCATCGGTCAGCCACCTTCCGCAGCGCGAGGCCCAGCGCGACGGCCGAGACGGGCGCGAGGTCATCCGCGCTCTCGATCCCCAGCTTCTTCGCATCGCAGGTCACCTGCCGGAACGGATCGAAGCGCTCCACTTCGGTATCGAAGCGTTCGCGCAGCGCTTCGGCAAAGCCCTCGACGCGCGACGCGCCGCCGCACAGCATGATGCGATCGATGCGCTCGCTGGCGGCGTCGGCCTTGAAGAAGTCGAACGTCTTCTCGACCTCGAGCAGCACGTTGTCGGTCATCGCGCGCAGCACGGCGCGGGCGTCCGCGAAGGTGGCGCCATCGACGTCCTGCCCTTTTTTCAACATCTCCGCTGCCTCATACGGCAGGTTCAGTTCCCTTTGCACGGCTTCGGTAAACGCATTGCCACCCATCGAGATGTCGCGGGTGAATACCGACTGCGCACCGGTGAGGATGTTGATGTTGATGGCGCTGGCGCCGGCGTTGAGGATAACCACCACGGCGGTCGGCTCGAAGCCATAGTTCGCCTCGAACGCGTTCTGCAGCGCGAACACGTCGACGTCGACAATTACCGGCGTCTTGCCGGCCTGTGCGATGACGTTGGTGTAGTCGGCGATCTTGTCCTTCTTCGCCGCCACCAGCAGCACTTTCATGCTGCCCTGGCTGTCCTGGCCGGTGCCCGGGTCGAGAATTTCGTAATCCAGGTTCACGTCCTGGATATCAAAGGGGATGTACTGCTCGGCTTCCCAGTAGATCGACTCCGACAACTCGGCCTCGGTCATCGCCGGCAGCGGGATCTTCTTGACGATCACCGAGTTGCCCGACAACGACGCGACGATGTCCCTGGCCTTGAATCGCTTGTTGGCAAACAGGCGCCGCACGGCGTCAGCGACCGCGCCGCCATCGATAATGGCGCCGTCGACAATGCTGTCGGGCGGCACCGATTCGACCCCGATGGCCGAGACGCGGTAGCCCTTGCCTGACGCCTTGAGTTCGATGGCCTTGACGGAGCTCGACCCGATGTCGAGTCCGACGAGGCTTTTTGGTCGACGGAACAGCACGTTACGTTGTCTCCAGCCTCGGCCTGAGGGGCAAACTGAATACCACCAGGCTCGAGTGTTGCCGATCCAACAAAATCGGCCTCAGAACGCCGAAAATGGCTATCCAAGGCTGCGCTAGGGTATTGGGCCAACATACAAAACTGCAAGCGACTGACGCTTTTTGTACGTATCCCAAGTCAGCTAGATCCTTCCCTGCTACCCGGCCTTATCGGAACCACGGCTGGGCTCCTACAGGCCCAGTCTGGCGCCTGCGTGCAGTCGGGCCCACCTTGTCTTCGCGCCGAAATACCTGTATTATCTTGGTTTGCCGTCCTCCCCGTGGAGGCCGGAGGGACCAACATAGCGATGCAGACTTACGTACCATCGGTGAAGACCATGCCCGTCAAGTGGCATGTGATTGATGCTAACGGCAAAGTCCTCGGCCGAATTGCCACGGACGCCGCCAAGCTCCTCCAGGGCAAGCACAAAGCCATCTACACGCCGTTCCTCGACACGGGCGATCACGTCGTGATCCTGAACGTGGCGAAGGTGAAGCTGACCGGCCGCAAGGACGACCAGAAGGTCTACCGGCGCCACAGCGGCTACCCCGGCGGCCTGCGCACGGATCGCGTCAAGGTCGTGCGTGCCGAGAACCCGACTCGCATGGTCGAACACGCCGTGCGCGGCATGTTGCCAAAGTCGAAACTCGGCGACGCCATGTATCGCAAGTTGCAGGTGTATGCGGGTGACAAGCACCCGCACGCCGCCCAGCAACCCACCGTTTTCGAGGTCGCATAACTTGGCAGCAACAGAATATTACGCCACCGGGCGCCGCAAGGAATCCACGGCCCGCGTGTTCCTGCGTCCCGGCACCGGCGCCATCAAGGTCAACAAACGCGAGTTTACCGAGTACTTCCCGCGCGAGACGCTGCGCATCCTGGTGAAGTCCCCGCTCATCCTCACGGAAACCGCCGAGCAATTCGACATCCTGGCGACCGTGTCGGGCGGCGGCATGACCGGCCAGGCCGGCGCCATTCGCCTCGGCATCTCCCGCGCGCTGTGCGAGTTCAACCTCGAACTGCGCCCGCGGCTCAAGAAGAGCGGCCTGCTCACGCGCGACGCGCGCGCGACAGAGCGTAAGAAATACGGGATGGCCGGCGCCCGTAAGCGGTTCCAGTTCAGTAAGCGTTAGACCATGGCAATGGATGGAGGCAGCTTGACCCCGCTCGCGATGAAGGACCTGCTCGAAGCAGGCGTGCATTTCGGACACCAGACCAAGCGTTGGAATCCCAAGATGAAGCCGTTCATCTTCGGGCAGCGCAGTGGCATTTACATTCTCGACCTCGGCAAGACCGTCAAGTACTATCGCGAGGCTGAGGACTTTGTGCGCCAGCTGGCGGCCGAAGGCAAGTCGATCCTCTTCGTGGGCACCAAGCGTCAGGCGCAGGACGTGGTCGCGGAAGAAGCGACGCGCTGCGGCATGTATTACGTCAACGAGCGCTGGCTCGGCGGCCTGCTGACCAACTTCACCACCATCCAGCGCAGCCTGTCGCGCCTCCGCGATCTCGAGGCGATGTCCACCGACGGCCGCTACGAGACGATGCCGAAGAAGGAAATTGCCAAGGCCGAGAAGGAGAAGCACAAGCTGCTCAAGAATCTCGAAGGCATTCGCCACATGGCCCGCCTCCCCGACGCGCTGTTCGTCGTCGATACCCGCAAGGAACAGATTGCCGTGGACGAAGCGCGCAAGCTGAAGATCCCGATCATCGGCATCGTCGACACCAACTGCGATCCCGACCAGATCGATTACGTCATCCCCGGCAACGACGACGCCCTGCGCTCGGTGAAGCTGTTTGTGTCACGCGTCGCCGATGCGGTGATCGACGGCCACGGCCAGCGTGAATCGGCCATCGCCGAACAGGTCGCGAGCGAGGCCGAAGCGGCCGCCGCGCACGAAGCCGCCCGCACGGTTCGCCCGGCGGACATTCGCAAGCCCCAGCGTCCGGCCGAGACGCCGGCCCCCACGGCCTAACCCGCCCACGGGCTTCCCTTCCGCGCCGGCTGCGATAACACGGGCCGGCGCGTTTCACGTACAGCGACAATCGCGCTTGAGGAGATTAGTGAAATGGCAGTGACAGCAGCACAGGTCAAGGAACTGCGCGACAGGACCGGCGCGGGGATGATGGATTGCAAGGCCGCACTCGACGAATCGGGCGGCGATGTGGACAAGGCAATCGAGAACCTTCGCAAGAAGGGCCTGGCGCAGGCCGCCAAGCGCGCCGGCCGCCTCGCGAAGGACGGCATGATTGGCCACTACATCCACATGGGTGGCAAGGTCGGCGTGCTCGTGGAGGTGAACTGCGAGACGGACTTCGTGGCGCGCACGCCCGAATTCCAGACGCTGGCCAAGGAGATCGCCATGCACATCGCGGCGGCCAGCCCGCTGGTGGTGCGCCGTGAGGAACTCGGCGCCGAGATGCTCGAGAAGGAGCGCGAGATTTACCGCGCCCAGTTCGCCGCGTCCGGCAAGCCAGCCAACGTGATCGACAAGATCGTCGAAGGCAAACTGGACAGCTACTACTCCCAGGTGTGCCTGATGGATCAGCCGTCGGTGCGCGACCCCAACGTGACCATTACGCAGATGGTGGCGGCCGCCACGGCCAAGACCGGCGAGAACGTCACCATCACCCGATTCGTGCGCTTCAAGCTCGGAGAGCTGGCGGCCGAATAGACAGTCGACCTGCGGCTTGCGGCTTGCGGCCTGCCGATCCAGTGGCAATGTCGCAAGTCGCAGGTCGCCAGCCGCGATCCCGTTATAATCGTTCCGTGCCTTCCGACCCGTCGCCCCCTCCCCACTACAAACGAATCCTGTTGAAGCTGTCAGGCGAAGCCCTGATGGGCGACCAGAACTACGGCATCGACCCTGCCGTGGCCACGCGCATCGCGCAGGATATTGCGGAGATCCAGGCGCTGGGTGTGCAGACCGCGGTCGTGATTGGCGGCGGCAACATTTTCCGCGGCCTGGCGGCCAGCGCGCGCGGCATGGACCGGTCAACCGGGGATTACATGGGCATGCTGGCCACGGTGATCAACGCCCTGGCCCTGCAGGACGCGCTCGAGCACAACGGGGTCGCCACGCGCGTGCTGACCGCCATTGAGATGCGAGCGGTCGCCGAACCCTTCATTCGGCGCCGTGCCGTCCGCCACCTCGAAAAGGGGCGCGTGGTGGTGTTTGCGGCCGGCACCGGCAACCCGTACTTCACCACCGACACGGCGGCGGCCTTGCGCGCGATGGAGATGAAGGCCGAAGTCATCCTGAAGGGCACCAAGGTTGACGGCATCTACACGGCCGACCCGGTGAAGGATCCACAGGCGACGCGCTACGACTCAATTTCCTATCTCCAAGTACTGCAGCAGGGCCTCCAGGTGATGGATGCGACGGCGATTTCTCTCTGCATGGACAACAAGTTGCCGATTCTGGTCTTCAATCTCAAGACGCCGGGAAACATTCGCCGCGCCGTGATGGGCGAAGCGATCGGCACGCTGGTCACGGCTTAGTCAAAGGTATTGAGATCATGGATATCAGCGACCTCAAAGGTCTGTTCGCCGAAGTGAAGACGCGCATGGCCGTGCATGTCGAGTTTGCCCGCAAGGAGCTGGCTGGCGTACGCACCGGGCGCGCCTCCACCGGCATGCTCGAGGGCGTGCAGGTGGAAGCCTACGGATCGAGGGTGCCTCTCAACCAGGTGGCCACCCTCTCGATCCCCGAGCCGGCGCTGATCGTGGCGCAACCGTTTGACCCGTCGATCATGCCGGCGCTGGAACGCGCCATTCGCCTGTCGGATCTGGGCCTCAACCCGGCCTCGGACGGCAAGGTGCTGCGCATCCCGATTCCGTCGCTCACCGACGAGCGCCGCAAGGAGCTGTCGCGGCATGTCCACAAGATGGCCGAAGAGGGCCGCAATCACGTTCGCGTGGTGCGCCGCGATGCCAACGACAAGCTCAAGAAGATGCTGAAGGATCATGCGATCTCGGAAGACGACGAGCAGCGCGCGCTGGACGAGGTTCAGAAGCTCACCGACCAGCACGTCAAGGCGATCGACGATCTGCAGGCCAAGAAAGACCAGGAGCTGCTCGGGAAATGATTTCGCGATTTGGTGAGTTGGCAATTTCGTGAACTACTTCACTCATCTTGAGTGTTCGAGTGCGTGCGGCGCGGGCCCGTTCGATCCGCGCGGGACGCACTTTCTCTGTCCGTCGTGCCGCCTCCCGCTGCTGGCCCGCTACGACCTGAAGGCGGCGCGGGCGTGGAAAAAGGAATCGCTCGCCGACCGTGTGCCCAGCATGTGGCGGTACCGCGAGCTGCTGCCGCTGCTCGCCGGCGACGAACCGGTCACGCTGGGCGAAGGCTTCACGCCACTCATCCACGCCAAGCGCCTCGGCGCCACGCTCGGCCTCGAACGCCTGCTGATCAAGGACGAATCGCTCAACCCCACCAACTCGTTCAAGGCGCGCGGTCTCTCCGCGGCGATTTCACGCGCGAAAGCGCTCGGCGCCGAAACGGTGTTCCTGCCGACGGCGGGCAACGCGGGGAATGCGGCGGCCGCCTACGCCGCCGCCGCCGGCATCAAGTGCGAAGTCTTCATCCCGAAAGATGCCAAACAGCCCTTCATCGACGAGTGTCTCCTCTACGGCGCGAACGTCACGCTGGTCGAGGGGCTGATTACCGATGCGGGGAGAGTGGCAACCGAAACGGCGAAGCCGCTCGGGTGGTACGAAGTCTCGACCTTCAGGGAGCCCGGCCGCTGCGAAGGCAAGAAAACGATGGGCTATGAACTGGCGGAACAGCTTGGCTGGACGCTGCCCGACTGGATCATTTATCCCACCGGCGGCGGCACCGGGCTGGTCGGCATGTGGAAGGCGTTCGCCGAGCTCGAAGCGATCGGCTGGCTCACTGCCGGGCAGCGGCCCAAGATGGTGACGGTGCAAACCGAGGGCTGCGCGCCGATTGTGCGCGCGTTCGATCGGGGCGCGCTTACCGCCGGAACCTGGAAAAACGCGCACACCGTTGCCGACGGCCTGCGGGTGCCGCGCGCGATCGCCGACTTTCTGATCCTGCGCACGATTCGTGAGAGTGGCGGCACGGCGGTCGCCGTCAGCGATGCCCAGATGGTGGACGACATGCGCGCCTTGGGCCGCCTCGAAGGCATCTCGGCCGCGCCTGAGGGCGGCGCGACCCTGAGCGCCGTGCGCCAGCTGGTGGCCAGCGGCCGCATCAAGCCGCACGAGACGGTGGTGCTATTTAACACCGGCGGCGCGCTGAAGTATTTCGACGTGCTCAGGTAAACCCGCCCCGCTAGTCTCCCAACGAAACGCCCAACGCCCGCGCCGTCCTCAACAGGTCGTAGTCCAGCGGAACGGTCTTGGTCCGGCCGACGACGTCGGCGAGCGGAACCGGGATAATGTCTGGCGGATTGGTCGCGACCATCTTGCCGAACACGCCGCGTTGCAGCAGCTCCACGGCCGCGCCACCGAAGCGCGTCGCAAGCACACGGTCAAACGCGGTCGGGCCGCCGCCGCGCTGCAGGTGACCGAGCACGACGCAGCGGGCCTCCTTGCCGGTCATCGTCTCGAGTCGATCGGCCACGGTATAGCCCACGCCGCCGAGGCGCTCGACATAGCCGGCCCGAGCCGCTTCGCGCACCGTGAAGCTGCCGCCAACCGGCTTCGCCCCCTCGGCCACCACCACGATGCTGAACTTCGCGCCGAATGCTTCGCGCCTGCGAATCGCTTCCGCGACCTTTTCGAGATCGTAGGGAATCTCGGGCATCAGGATGACGTCCGCGCCGCCGGCGACGCCGCTGTGCAGTGCGATCCAGCCGGCGTAGCGGCCCATCACCTCGACGACCATGATGCGTTTGTGGGCTTCGGCCGTGGTGTGCAGGCGATCGATCGCCCCTGCCGCGAAGTCCACCGCGGTGTCGAAGCCGAAGCAAGTGGTCGTGCCGACGATGTCGTTGTCGATGGTCTTGGGCACGCCGACGATCGGAATGCCCTTCAAGTAGAACTGGTGCGCAATGCTCAGCGAGCCGTCACCACCGATCACGACCAGCGCATGCAGTCCCATCTTGTGGAACGTGTCGACCACCTTGTCCGAGTAGTCGACCTTGCCTCCCGGCGTATCGACCGGATACTCGAACGGGTTGCCATGATTGGTGGTGCCGAGAATGGTGCCGCCCAGGCGCAGAATGCCAGTGACATCCTTGGGCGTCAGCACGCGCGTGCGGGCGGGGTCGAGCAAGCCGTCGAAGCTGTCTTCGAGGCCAATGACCTCGATGCCCGCGTTATGCGCGGCCTTGACGACCGCCCGGATGACAGCGTTGAGGCCCGGCGCGTCGCCGCCGCCGGTGAGAACGCCGATTTTCTTGACCTGAGGCAACTTAGTAGTCCTTCTTTTGCTGCGTTTTTTGCTATTATTGTTCAGTTTATCGACCTGAGGGCGGCTAGCTCAGCTGGGAGAGCGCAGCGTTCGCAACGCTGAGGTCGGGAGTTCGATCCTCCTGCCGTCCACCAACCTTCGCTCTCATTCTGGCGAAGGTTGCCCACCATAGCGCGAAGCGCGACGGTGGGCACACGCCCCATTTCCGAGCTTCGGTTGGCAGGCCCTGAACCACACCAGCGTAGAGCTACGGGTGGCAGGCCCAGCTCTTCCGCATCCCCCAAAGCAACTACGCCGTGCCCCATCGAGTCCTAATAGTATGGGTATCGTGAGGTTTCTCTTCGCGTCTCTTGCAATTCTCGTTGGCGCGACTTCCCTGCTGGCCCAGGTCCCTCAGGATCCCACGGCGCTGGCGACGAAGGTGCAACAGCGGTACAACGCCATCAGGGATTTCCAGGGCGACTTCGTCCAGAGTTACGAGGGCGGTGTGTTGCGGACGAAGACGACCGAACGCGGCACGGTGGCTATCAAGCGGCCCGGACGAATGCGCTTCCTCTATACCAAGCCGGAGCGCAAGGAGTTCGTCTCCGACGGCACGCGGCTCTACGCCTATCTGGTGGCCGACAAGCAGGTCATCGTGAGCCCGGCTCCGGACCCGGCTGATGGGGACTTGCCGGCGCTGTTCCTCGCCGGCCAATCAGACCTGGCCCGTGACTACATCGCCACCTTCACACCGTTGCCCGGTGCTGCCGCCGGCCTGGTGACGCTGAAGCTGGTGCCCAGGAAGCCTCACGGCGATTACGACTCCCTCGGCATTGGAATTGACCCGAAAACCCTGCAAATCCAGTTCTTGACCGCGCTCGACAAGCAGGGCGGCCGGTCCTCGTTTTCGTTCAGCAACCTGAAGGAAAATCGCGGTTTGTCCGATAAGGACTTTGAGTTTCGCATTCCACGCGGCGTGGATGTGGTGACCAATGGCATACGCTCCCGATAACCCGCTCGGCCGATCCGCTCGTGCCGCCCTGCTTCTGGCCGTGGCCGTCACCCTGACCTCGTGCGCCAGTACCGGATCGCTGCGCGCCGCACGCGGCGCTGAAGGCACGCAGAACTTCGACGTGGCGGTGGTCGAGTACACCAAGTTCCTGCGCGGCAATCCCACGAACCGCGACGCGCTGCAGGGGCTCGAGCGCGCCAAGCTGCGCGCCTCGCAGGACCATTTCAGTAAGGCGCGCCGGCTGTCGGCGACCGGCAACCTCGAAGAGGCCCTGGTCGAGTACCAGCTCGCATCGGAACTGAACCCCGGCAACAGCGACATCAACGGCGAGCTGCAGGCCACCCGTACCCAGTTGCGCGCGAAGATCGCGGTCCGCGAGGACGGCAAGACGCGCCTCGAATCGCTGATCGCGCAGAGCCTTGACGCGCCGCTGCCCGGCGCCACCCTGCCCACCGGCGTGAAGCTCCCCGATAGCCTGGTGTTTCGCGATGCCGGCTCCCGGGACGTGTATGCCGCGATCGGCAAGTTCACCAACCTGAGCGTCCTGTTCGATCCGACCTTCCGCGATCAGCCGCTGTCCATCGACCTGCGCGGCGTCGCCCTCGAGGAAGCCCTCGCTGCCATCTCGACCGCCACTCGCAACTTCTGGCGGGCGACCTCCGCGAACACCATCACCGTGGTCCCCGACACCGCGGCCAAGCGCCGCGAGTATGAAGAAGAGCTCGTGCGCACGTTCTACTTGAGCAACGCCGACCTCAAAGAAACCATCGACATGCTGCGCATCGTCGTCGATGCCCGGCGGCTGTCGGCGATCACGGCGACCAACGCCATCACGATCAAGGACACGCCCGAGCGCATTACCGCGGCCGGCAAGATCATCACCGCCATCGACAAGGCGCGTCCGGAAGTGATCATCGACGTCGAACTGCTGGAAGTGAACCGCACTCGCCTGCATGAGTACGGCATGCAGATCGCCTCGCCGGCATCTTCCCCAACCGGCATCAACGGCCAGGCCGACGTCAACAAGACCGGCCTCTCGCTGCGCAGCCTGACCAGCCTCACCCAGGCGGACGTGCTGCTCACGAATCTGCCGTCGCTTTACTACCGCTTGCTCAAGAACGACAGCGCCACGCGCATCCTGGCCAACCCGCAGTTGCGCACGTCCGAGGGCATTCCCGCGCAGGCGCGCTTCGGCGAACGCGTGCCCGTGCCAGTGACGACGTTCGCCCCGATCGCGGCCGGCGGTGTCCAGACGCAGCCCATCACCTCGTTCAACTACGAGCCGATCGGCGTGAACATCGACATCACCCCACGCATACACCACGACGATGCGGTGACGCTGTCGCTGAAGGTGGAACTGAGCAGCATCTCGGGCACCGGCTTCGGTGGCCTGCCCACCTTTGGCAGCCGCTCGATCAACACGGTGATTCGTTTGAAGGATGGCGAGACGAACATGCTCGCCGGCTTGATTCGTGACGAGGAACGTTCGTCGCTCGCGAGCATCCCCGGCCTCGGTGACATCCCGGTAATCGGCCGCCTGTTTGGCTACCGCCGCAAGGAGACGCAGGAAACGGACATCATCCTGACGCTCACGCCTCGTATCGTGCGGGTGTTGAACCTCACGGCCGAAGACCTGCAGCCGTTCCGCATGGGCCGGGATGGCGGCGCCCCCATTACCGACATTGCGCCCTTGCCGATTCCGCTTCCGCAGCTTCAGCGGCCGCCCGGTGGCGACGAATCAGGCATCACGGCGCCGGGCCTGGCGCCGGCCTTCCCGGCACCCGCTGGGCCGGCCTTGCCCGTACGAACGCCGGCCCCGGTCAAGCCTCCTAAGGGAAGTTAGAAGTCAGAGGTTAGAAGTCAAACCCGGTCGTGCCTGTTTCCCTCGACCCCTGAGAAGCAAGATGCATGCCGCAACGACTCGCGCGGATCGTCAGCTCCAGCAACAGGTTACGCGGTGCACCGACGCGGAGCGCCCCGGTTTGATGTCCAGTTCCGGTCACTCGCACAGGCAGAAGGACTTGCCCCCGGATCGAATGGCGGCAATAATGTCCTCAAGTGGTTGGTGGTTCCCTACTGCGCGCGGCGGCGGACTGGGCGCTGACCAGCAATTGGCGCAATCCACCTATATAACGTCTAGCCACTCGTCTTATGGACGGGCACCTGACTTTTTTCGGTCAATTCCGTTGATGGTCAGTAACCATATACCATGCAAAAACCATGGCTCTTCTGGAAATTTTGAATACATGAAAACTGCCTACCTCATTTTGGTACACCGCTATCCGCAACAGTTCATGAGACTTTTTAGAGCAATTTACCACCCCATTAATTACTATTTGATACATGTGGACAAGAGAGCGAGGGGGGGACTACATACGGAGATCCAAGATTTCTTGGCAAGCTTTTCTAATGCACACCTCTTGGAGAGTCGAAACGTAGTCTGGGGTGGATATAGCATGGTGGATGTTGAATTAAGGGGCATCAAAGAGTTATTGAAGATCAGCGTTGAATGGGATTTTTTTATCAACCTTAGCGGGCAGGATTATCCGCTAAGGTCACAGGCTTTTATTCAAGATTTTCTTAGCCAGAACGAAGGAACGGATTTTATACAAATTTTCGATCAGGCGAAGAAACGCCCCGACACCATGAATCGCGTTGAAAACTACTTTATTGAAACTTATAATGGATTTTCAGGGACGCCATACAAGAGACTCTATCTTCCAGATGTAACACCGTACATCGGTGGTCAATGGATGATTTTGAGTAGAGGGCGCTGTGAATTCATTTGTGGTAGTGGTGAAGTAGAAAAGTTAAAGAGCTTCTATCGGAATACCCTGATACCAGATGAAGGTTTCTTTCAAACAGTAATAATGAACACCAGTTACAGCGGAGCCATTGTCAACGACGATAAAAGAGCGATTATCTGGATACCAGATGGAGACATCAAACTGCGCCCCAAAACCTTCAGGGCAAGCGACATTAACTTTCTATTAGCAAGTGATGCGCTGTTTGCCCGTAAATTCGATGAAACTGTTGACTCAACCATCTTTGACATATTGGAGTCCAAGCTTCAGATTTCCAATTACACACTGGCTAACCAGGCGCTCCAGCGGATGCCTGCTACGCAGGCACCGCTGAGCTTGGGCGTTGGGCAGACGAAGACGAATCAAACCAGGGGAGATCATTTCGACCGAACTCCAAAGCACAAAAGCCGTGAGGTGGTGGGCGCCGCCCCTGGGGGCAGGCTGGCGAATTGATAACAATCAACTGGTCCTGCCTGCCGACGGCGCTTCGCGCCGCGGCTGAGCGCTCACGGTTGGGCGTCACAGCGAGTGCGAAACATTTGCCGGGCGAGCATAGTGCTTGCTCCGAAATCACAGAGGAGAGTGCTATGCCAAAGTATGTAATTGAACGTGACATTCCTGGTGCCGGAAAGTTGTCGTCTCAAGAACTCAAAGCCATTTCACAGAAATCATGCGGCGTGCTGAGCAAGATGGGGCCGCAGATTCAATGGCTCCAAAGCTACGTGACTGGCGATAAAGTTTATTGCGTATACATCGCACCGAATGAAGAAATGGTCCGTGAGCACGCCCAGCAAGGAGGCTTCCCCGCCAACCGCGTGTCCGAAGTCGCCTCAGTTATTGACCCAACCACGGCGGAGTAGTGCCGCCCAACAAGGCGATCCAGCGGAACGGCCACAAAAAGCCGTGGCCGTTCGCGCTTCAGACCCGCGCGACGGAAGCGCCCAGCTGTTGCAGACGTTCCACCAAACGGCTGTAGCCCCGCTCCACTGTCTCAAGCGGCTCGACGCGGCTCTGGCCCTCAGCGGCCAACGCCGCCGCAATCAACGCCATCCCCGAACGAATATCGCGGCTGTCCAGGCTCTTGCCGCGTAACTTCCTCGGCCCGGTCACGATGATGCGATGGGGATCGCACAAGAACAAGTCCGCGCCCATGCCGCTCATCTGCTCCAGCGCAAACAGTCGCAGCTCGTAGAGCCAGTCGTGAACGAGGGTCGCACCGTCCGCCTGGGTGGCCAGCACCGTCACCAGGCTCACCAGGTCACTCGGGAAACTCGGCCACAGGCCTGTGGTGATGCGACCCGCGCCGACCAGCCGTGACGCCTCGACGCGAAAGACATCGTTGTCCTGCACGCATTCCACGTGCATCTTGGCCAGGACCGACGCCACCACTTCCATATCGACCGGCCGCGTGCCGCCAATCTCGACGTGGCCGCCGGTGATGGCTGCCGTCACCGCCCAGCTGCCGGCCTCGATGTAGTCGCCGTAGAGCGTCTTCTCCGCGCCCGCGCGCTTGCCGATGCCTTCGACGCGGATCGTGTGCGAGCCTTCGCCGGTCACGCCCACGCCCATGGCGCGCAGAAATTCGCACAGCTCGACGACATGCGGCTCGCACGCGGCGTGACGGATCTCGGACCACCCATTGGCTGCGGCGGCGGCGAGCAACGCGGTCTCGGTGCCGGTTACCGACGCCTCGTCGAGATAGATTGACGCCGGTTTCAAGCCATTCGGCGCCTCCAGTCGGTGGCCTGACCCCGGCACGATGTGCGCGCCCATGGCGATCAGGGCCGCGAGATGGGTCTTGATGGTGCGGCGCGCCGGGAAATCGCCTCCCGGTGGCGCGACGAATGCCCGGCCGCGCCGGGCCAGCAGCGGCCCCAACAGCAGCACGGAGCCGCGTAGTCGACCGACCAGCGCGCGGTCGGGCTCGTCCTTGCTCACCTCAACGCAGCGAATCCGGAACGTCGTGCTGCCAATGCCTTCTACTTCCGCGCCCAGGTCCAGCAGCAGCCGCGCCATGACCTCGACATCGGCGATGCGAGGCATGTTGCGCAGCGTGCACCATTCGCTGGTCAGCAGGCACGCCGCCATCAACGGCAAGGCCGCGTTCTTGTTGCCTTCAACGTCGATGCGGCCCTCGATTCGTTTGCCGCCCTCAATCACCAATGTCGACATGGGTTCAGAACTGTCCCAGGCAGATGATCTCATCTCGAAGGGAGACGCCGAAGTGTTCTTTCACGGCCGTCCGGCACTGCTCGATCAGGGCCTTGATGTCGGCGGCGGTCGCCGTGCCGTCGTTGAGCACGAAGTTGGCATGCGTAGGCGAGACCCGCGCGCCCGCACGGACTGCGCCTTTGAGACCCGCCCGATCGACCAACGCCCCGGCCGACGGCGGGATGCCCTCGGGAATGCGATCGCGCGCGGGGTCCGGGTTCATGAAGATGCAACCGGCGCTCGGGGATGCCAGCGGCTGCGTCTTCTTCCGAAACGCCAGCGACTCGCGCGCGACCAGGCGCAGCGCGGCGGGATCACCGCCGGGCGTGACGCGAAACGCCACCCACAACACGATCTCGCTCGTCCGTTTCAAACGGCTGTAGTCGTAGTCGAACTCCATGCGGTCTGCCGGCGCCTGCAGCAAGGTGCCATCTGGCTTGACGAGTCGAACACTCTCGACCAAATCGCCGATGTTCGTTTTCTTCCAGTGCGCATTGCCGAAGATGGCGCCGCCGACGGTGCCCGGCGTACCGGCCCAGGCCGCGAGTCCGGCATAGCCACGATTGATGGTCCAGCGTACGAGGCCATTGATGGTGACCGCGGCGTCCGCGCGCACCAGTCGATCGCCCACGGCGTTCACCACGCCACCGCGCGGCCGAATGACCAGTCCACGCACACCGCTATCCGAGACCAACACGTTCGATCCGCCGCCGAGCATGGTGACCGGCTGACCCGCCGCTCTCGCGATGGTCAGCGCGCGCATCAGTTCGTCGGAGTTGACAGGTTCGAACAGCACGTCAGCCGGTCCGCCGACCTTGAAGGTCGTGAGGGGCGCCAACCTCGCATCGGTCTTGACGCGTGCTGCCCCGAACGCCGAGGCGAGTGCAGTCGCCAGCGCAGTCACGATGCGTCCTTCAGGTCCGCATACCGCAGCAGTTGGCGTTCGCGCGCGATCAACGCCGACACGGCCTCCTGGCGTGAGCAGAGGATGAACTCGAGAAAATCGCCAGGCGCGAGTTGCCCGGCCAGGGGAAGGTCGGCGGAAATCACGTGACCAATCTTAGGATACCCACCCGCCGTCTGCCGGTCGGCCATCAACAGAATCGGCTCGCCGGCTCCGGGTACCTGGATGGCCCCCATACCCACGGGTTCGGAGATCAACTCGCCTTCCCGGATCCGCGCCAGCGGCGGCCCCTCCAGCCGATAGCCCATACGATTCGAACGAGGGGAGATACGAAAGCTGACGCCGGCCATGGTCTTGAGCGCGTCGGCGTGAAACCAATCGTCCTGCGGTCCCGGCACGACGCGCAAGCGGGCCCGGCCGCCGGTCGGCAACATCAGCCCCACGGCCTTGCGCAGCGGTCTCGGCGCCGGCCGGGCCAGCACGGGCAGACGATCGCCCGCCCGCAGGGTGCGCCCCTCGAGTCCGCCCATGCGACTCACCAGATGCGTCGCGCGACTACCCAGTACGCTGGCGGTCAGCACCCCGCCGGCGATGCCGATGTAGGCGCGTGCCCCGTGCACGATCCGGCCGAACTTGAGCCGTTGGCCGCGCCGCACGGTAAAGGACGCGCCCATCGGCACCGGGCGGCCATCGCACCCGGCCTCGAACACGGCGCCAACGATAGCGACCGTCGTCTCGGCCTCGATCACGATCTCAGGCCCGATCAGCGTGACCTCGAGTGTGGCGGCGTCGGCGTCGTTGCCAACCAGCTGGTTCGCCAAGCGATGCGAAAACACATCCATCGGGCCGGCCACCGGCACCCCAAGCGCCTGGTGGCCGTACCGTCCCAGATCCTGGACCGAGGTCAGCAAGCCCGGCTTCACAATCTGCAGCGAGCCAAGGCTCATGGCCGTCGGCCCGCAAGCGGAACGAACCTCACACAGTCGCCCGGCACCAGCAGGCTCGGCTGCGAACGATCGGGATCGAACATCACGCTGGCCGTGCGGCCAATCAACTGCCAGCCACCGGGACTGGCCACCGGGTAGACGCCGGTCTGCTCACCGGCAATGCCCACTGACCCGGCCGGCACGCGCTCCCGCGGCATGCGGTGGCGTGGCATGGCGATGCTCGGATCCACGCGGCCCATGTAGGCGAAGCCGGGCATGAAGCCGAGCATGTAGACACGGTAGGTGCGCGCGGCGTGCCGCTCGATCACGTCCGCCGGCGAACATCCGGCCCGCGCGGCGACCGCGTCGAGGTCCGGGCCATCGTCTCCGCCATAGCTCACACCGATCTCGACCGGCGTTCTCGCGGCGACCGTCGCGACCAAGTTGAGGACGCGCGCCTCCTCGGCAATCGCCCCTTCCAACGCGGCGAGGTCGGTCTGCAACGGATCGAAGTGCACGCCCACGGTGCAGTACCCCGGCGCCACGTCCCGCACGCCGCGCGCTCGCCGATCGCGCAGACGCGAGGCCAGCGCGATGACACGCTCGTTGACCAGCGGATCGATCGCGGGCTCGAACTCGACCAGCAGCATGGCGTCGCCGCACTCGCGGATTCTCATCGCAGCGCACTCAGGAGCTTGCCGTGAATACCGCCAAAGCCGCCGTTGGACATCACCACAATCACGTCGCCTTCGCGGGCCTCCTTCGCGACCGCATCGACGATGGCGGCCACGGTGGGCAGGTGGCGAGCCGCGACTCCGCTGGCCCGCAGGTCGTCCACCAGCATGGCTTCAGAGAGCCGCTCTTCTGGCGCCAGGCTCGACCGGAAGCTCGAGGCGAGCACCACTTCGTCGGCGCCGGTGAACGCGCGCGCGAAATCGGCCTGGAACACCCGGCGGCACGACGAGGCCGAGCGCGGTTCGAAGATCGCCCAGATCCGCCGCGCCCTGGCCGAGCGGCGCAGCGCCTTCAGCGTTTCGTCTACGGCCGTTGGATGATGCGCGAAATCGTCGTAGACGGTGATGCCGCGCACGTCGCCCACCACTTCGAGGCGCCGCTTGACGCCGGCGAAACTCGCCAGCCCAGCGCGGAGTGCATCAATGTTCAGGCCCAGGTCAGTGCCCACGGCAATGGCTGCGAGTGCATTGCGCACGTTGTGTTCGCCCAACATCGCCATGCGGAAACGGCCGAGGTCACGCGGCCCATGGCTGACCGTGAACGCCGTGTCGGCGCCGCTGGTCAGGTCGACCGCCCGCCACTGGGCGGCCGCGCTCAACCCGAATGTCTGCACCCGGCTGCGCGCGAGCGGCGCGAGCGCCGCGGCATCGGGGCTGTCGGCCCCGAGCAGCGTCAAGCCGCCGCTCGGCACGAGATTGACCAATCGCTTGAAGGCCAGGCGCACCTCGTCGAGGTTGGCATAGATGTCGGCGTGATCGAACTCGATGTTGTTGACCACCGCGATGTCGGGCAGGTACTTCAGGAACTTGGCCGTCTTGTCGAAGTAGGCACTATCGTACTCGTCGCCCTCGATGACAAACGCCTTGCCTTTGCCGACCCGGTAACTGGCGCCGCCGGCGCCGAAGTTGCGCGCGATGCCGCCCACCAACACAGTAGGATCCGCCCCGGCCGCCGTCAGCAACCAGCCCGTGAGCGAGGTCGTCGTGGTCTTGCCATGGGTGCCGGCGATCACGATCGACTGCGCGTCCCATAGCCAGTGGTCCCGAATCGCCTCCGGCAGCGAGGTGTAGCGCAGGTGGCGATCGAGCACGGCCTCGAGTTCGGCATTGCCACGCGAAATGGCGTTGCCAACCACGACCAGATCCAGGGCGCCCGCGACATGCTCCGGCCGATAGCCCTCAAGCACCGTGATGCCCTCGGCAGCAAGGAAGTCGCTCATCGGGGGATAGACGTGCTCGTCGGATCCGCTCACCTCGTTACCGCCGTGCTTCAGCAACGCCGCGAGGGTGGCCATCGCCGTTCCACACACACCAATCAGATGCACTCGTGCCACTAGGAAACTGCTGCCTCCGTAATGACCACGGCCGGTGACGGGTGGCCGACGATCTCGGCGCGTACGCCGAACGGCAGCGTCCACATGGCGCCGGCCGTATGCCCTGATGGAAAGCCGAACAGGACCGGCCCTGGGAAGTCGCTGGCAAAGTCGCGCAACACGTCACGAATCGCCGGGTCACCACCGGGCTCATTGCAGTCTGGGAACTCGCCAAACACGATCGCGCCGGCACGACTGAAGATGCCGGCCTGGGACAGTTGCGTCAGCATGCGATGAACTCGATACGGCCGTTCGCCGATGTCCTCGAGAAACAGCGCACTGCCCGGCGGCGCGAAGAACGCCCACGGCGTGCCGAGCGAGGACACCAGTTGCGTGAGGGTGCCGCCGACGAGCGTGCCGGCGGCATGACCTGGGCGCAGCACCTCGAGCGCCGCCGGCCGCAACTCCCCCGCCGGCTCGGCCGCCATCACGACGCGCCGAAACGACGCTTCGTCATAGGCCGTGGGTCCCTTCGATAACCGGCGGTCCACCATCGGCCCGTGGATCGCCGTCAGGCCATTCAACTGGTAGAACGAGAGGATGGCGGTGATGTCGCTGTAGCCGATCAACGCCTTCCGGGCCGTCCGAAGCAGGGCGGGATCGAGCAACGGCAGTACTTGCGCGCTGCCGTACCCGCCGCGCATGGCGACCAGGGCCGCGATCGACGGATCGGCCCACGCCCGCTGAATGGCGTTCGCTCGTACTTGCGGGGTCCCGGCCACGAAGCGATCCTTCTCGAACAGGGATTGGTCGTAGACGGCCTCGAGGCCCAGGCGCGCGAGTTCGGCCACCCCGGCGGCGACCTCCTCCGCAGGGAACGAACTGGCCGGCGCCACCAGGGCCACCCGATCACCAGAGTTCAACCGGCGCAGCGTGATCACAGAAAGGCCGCCATTTCGGCCGCCACCAGCTGATGTTCCTCGCGGCCCAGCACCTGGCGCAGGTCGCGAATGCGCCTGGCGGCTCCCGGCCGCGCCCCCATCAAGAAGCGCTCTTTCGCCCGTCGCAACCTTGCCAACGCATCGTCGCACCGCGCGGCGGTGATCACGCCGGATTCGACGGCGCGAACGAGGGCTTCCAGGGTTCGCGCCTGCAGGTCCAGATCGCCGCTGCACACGAGAACCGCATCGCAACCGGCGCGAATGGCCTCCACGGCCGATTCGGGTACTGGATAGCGCGCGCTCACCGCCTTCATTTCGAGATCGTCACTGAGGATGACGCCCTCGAAACCGAGTTCATCCCGCAGCAGGGCCTGCACCACCTTGGGCGACAGCGTCGAGGGGCGCTCCTCGTCCAGTGACGGCACGAGGAGGTGCGCGGTCATGATGAAGGCCACGCGCTCGGCCACGGCCGCGCGAAAGGGTTCACACTCGACCGCCCGCAGCCGGTCGGGCGCGTGTTCCACCAGGGGCAGTTCATGATGGGAATCGGTGCTGGTATCGCCGTGCCCGGGAAAGTGTTTGCCGCACGCGGCGACGCCGGATTCCTGCAGGGCCTTGATAATCACGCGACCCAGCCGCGCCACTTCGTCCGCCCGTTCCGACAACGCCCGATCGCCAATCACCGGGTTGTTCGGGTTGGTGTGGATGTCCAGCACGGGCGCGTAGTCGAGCGTGATGCCTACCGCGCGCAACTCTGCGGCGAGTGCCTTGGCAAACCGCTCGGCCAGTGCCGCGCCCTCCTGGCCGGCGCGGCCCAGCGTGGCCATGGGCGGCCACTTCGTGAACGGTTCCATCAGACGCGCGACGCGGCCGCCCTCCTGGTCAACGCTGACCCACGCGGGCGTGGTCCGGCCCAGCGCTTCGCTCTCCGCGGCCAACTCGGCCACCTGCTCCGGCGCCTCGATGTTGCGACTGAAAAGGATCACGCCACCGAGGTCGAACTCCCTCGCCAGCGACCGCAGCTCCACCGGCATGGTGCGATCGGGCAGGCTACCGATCAGGAACTGGCCGAGGTCGCGTCTGGTGGCTAAAGGCATATCGTTCTCTGGAATTATAATTGCGTCGTGCGTATCTCTGCGTCGGCTCCGACACGAATTGATCTGGCGGGCGGCACCATCGACATCTGGCCGCTCTACCTCTTTCATCCCGGTGCCCAGACCCTGCACGTCGCCATCAGCCTGCGCGCGCACGCGTGGATCGAGCCTCGGCCTGACGATCGCATCGAGTTGATTTCCGAAGACACCGATCGCATGGTGAATCTCCCTGCCGACCAACTGCGTAGCGACGAGACGCTGCCCTTGCTCGGGCGGCTCGTGCACCGATTTGGCGGGCGGGGGCTCCGGCTGACCACCCGCGGGGAATCGCCGGCCGGCGCCGGCATCGCCGGATCGTCGGCACTGAACATCGCGATCTGCGGCGCCCTCGCGCGCTTCACGGGCGAAGATCTCGATCCTGAAGCGTTGATGGACGTCGCCAAGGACGTCGAGGCACAGGTCATTCACGTCCCCACCGGCCTGCAGGACTATCGCCCGGCCATGTATGGCGGCATCGCGGCGCTGGAACTCGAGGCCGGCCGGCCGACCCGGGTGGCCCTCGATGTCGACCCTCAGGAATTGCAGCGTCGCCTCGTGCTCTGCTACACGGGTGAGCCGCGCAATTCCGGCACGAATAACTGGGACATCACCAAACGGCACATCGATGGCGACCGCCATGTCTTCGACTGCTTCGAACGCATTCGCGACACCGCGGCCGCCATGCGCGAGGCGCTCACGCAAGGCGATTGGGAGGCGACGGCGCGCTGCCTCGCCACCGAATGGGAGAATCGGAAGCGCCTGGCGCCGGGCGTGACCACCCCGGCCATCGACGCCTTGATCGCGCGGGCCATGGCGGCCGGCGCGCAGGGCGCGAAGGTCTGCGGCGCTGGCGGAGGGGGATGCCTGGTCTGTCTCGTGCCACCCGGCCAGGCGCCCGCTGTTCGCGAGGCCCTCGCCGACGGCGAGGCGCGGGTGCTTGACTTCCAGATCGAGACCACCGGCTTGAGCGTGGTCGAATCATGAGCCCGCCCCTGCCCGAGCTGAAGGACGACACTTGGACTCACCTGGATCGCACCCGAACTGCGGGAAAACCGCGGCCAGATCGACGCGGCCGCCGCTCAGGCACGCGGACTCCAGGACATCGCGATCACCGATCGCACGCACTCGCTGGCCATGACCAACGGCCTCGACGAAGCCCGCACCTACGCGTGGGCCGCGCGCATCCGCGCCCACTCTGCCACCCTGGAGGGATTCACGGTAATACGCTGCCACTGGCACAGTTCCGCAAGGCGCTGCGCCGCAACCGCTTATAATCCCGCCATGGACCCGGTCGCGGAAATCAAGAAGCTCTATTACGGCGCCACCAAGGCCACCATCCAGAAGGACGTGGAGCGCGCAATCGACCTGCTCAAGACGCTGCCCACCGAGGACGAGCGGGAACGGGTCGCCGTTTACATGGATGGACTGTCGCAGATGCGGTCGGAGTGGGCGCAGGCGTTGCGCGGGGGCGTGGCTAGTGCTTCGCCGAACTCAGGCGCTTCCGCGCCGCGAGGCGCAAGGCCTCCGGCACGTTCCGATCCGTCGAAAGCTTCTTCACGTCGCTCTCGATGAGCCGCTGCATCAGGTTCATCGACATCGCCACGGGTGTCTTCGAGTTCTTCACGAGGCTGAGCGTCACGCTGTAGTTCTTGGTCCACGCGCGCGAGCTGGCAATGGTGCGCAGGATGTCTTCCGAGACGTTGCCCATCTTGGCAAACGCCTCGACTTCGGCCTCGTTGACCTTCGGGCAGCTGAGCACGGCCGAGGCGACCAGGCGATTGGGATCGCGGATCAGCACCGCGCGCATGTCACGGGTCCCCTTCATGGCGCACTTCACCTTCTCCGGCACGGTCATCGACGCCAGGCGCTGGGTAAAGGTCAGCGCCGTCTCGCCCTCTTCCTGCGCGAAACTCATGCTCGATTGATCGGTGTCGAGCAGCGGTTCTTCGAAGTCGGGCGTCGGCGTGTCTGACGGCTGGATGCCGCGGGCGATGAAGAATTCACGCAGCTCGGTCGGCACGTCGGCGCGGGCAATGAAATTGGCCAGCACCTCGTTGGGCAGCAACCCGAGCGTGGCGTTGGCGGTGTCGCGAATTTCCGAATCGGCGTCCGATGTCAGGATCATCAGGATGCCGAGTTGCTCGAGCGGCCGTGGCGCCACGGCGCCTTGCGCGGCCAGCAACCGCACGTCACGAGCCACTTCACCGCGCCGGAAGAAATCCAGCAGCGGGGTGCGGCGACCAGCGTCCATCAATAGCGGACCAGGAAGTCTTCGTAGTCGTCGCGGCCGATCCGGACCGACAGCACGTCGCCGGGCACGCCGAGCAATCGGCCGGCCTGGCCGTTGATGCTGAACTGCACCGCCGACGCGTTGTCGCCCAGCAGCCACAGTTCGTCGCCCAGTTCGATCGCCAGCGTCTCACCTTGCTCCACGGTGCGCCCCAGGATCTCGCGGCCGTCCGCGATAATACGCAACTGGCAGCGCGACGACATGGTGAGCGTAATCACCACCGGACGCGGCAGGGGTACCGCGGTTTCCGAGAAGCCCCCGGCCGGCACGATCTCCGGCGGCAACGTGGCCGGAGCCACCGCGACCCTGACGATCGGCGCCACGTCAGTGGCACGTGACGACGGCCAGCCAAAGTACGCGATGCCTGCAAGCAACGGCAAGACAGCGCCAGCAAACGCGATGACTTTCTGAAACGATCGTGACGGCGCGGTGGTGACGGCGACCGCGGCCGACTCGGGCGCTGGCAGGTCGTCCGGGTGCGCAGAGGAAAACTCGCGCAGCAACCAATCGGGGTTGAGACCGACTTCGCGCGCCACGGCGCGCACGATCGCGCGACGATAGATGCCCTCGGGCAGAGCCGAGATGCGGCCGCTCTCCAGCGCTTCGATCGTACGGACTGAGAGCTTGGTCAAGTCCGCGACCTGCCGGCAAGATAGGCCTTTGGCCTCACGAGCCTGCTTGAGACGCGTAGCCGGTTCGATCGGGCGTTGCATAGGTGCTGCGGTGGACGAACCTTGGTTAATTGCCAGAACTGCCTATCTTTCAAAAGGGGGCAGAGCGACA
Organism: Vicinamibacterales bacterium; assembly: GCA_038919385.1. Lineage (GTDB taxonomy): Bacteria > Acidobacteriota > Vicinamibacteria > Vicinamibacterales > UBA2999 > 12-FULL-67-14b. The sequence goes on from JBCKZH010000011.1 coordinate 46,396, forward strand.
TCTTAGGAAACCGGAGGGGCTGAGTCAAACCCCAAACGCATGTCCATGACTCGTTTCTGCACAAACTCCGACAGCGCCTGACCGGCAGAGGGGACGAAGGCCCCGATCGCCGCCAACCCTGCAGCGCCACTAGCGGCCACGAAGGGAATCGATGTCACCTCGATGCCGCCGATTGCGAGCACCGGCAGACCGGCAGCCGCGCGGACCACCTCTGACAGCCCGACCCACCCCAGGCACGAGGCCCCGGGCTTCGACGCGGTCGGCAGGATCGTCCCGGCCACGAGGTAATCGGCCGTTCGAGCGGCGGCAGCGGTCGCGGGGTCGTGAATCGACTGCCCTATGAGGAAGCCGGGGTGCGTGAGACGGCGAGCGGCGGCAATCGAGAACGAACGCTCTTTAAGGTGAACGCCCGCGGCACCGGCGGCCAACGCCACATCGAGTCGGTCGTTCACCAGGATCTTGGCGGCGCTCAGCTTGGTGTCCGCGACCAGTGCCTTTACCAGTCTTGCCAGCACAGCGGCATCGAGGTCAGGCTCACGCACCTGAACCAGATCGATTCCCGCGGCCGCCGCCGCAAAGACTTGCGCTCTGAGTGCGTCCAGCCACTCGCCAGGGGCCAGGCCGAGCGCGGCGCCGAGGCGCCGCCGGTCGGTCACCAGGCAGAGGATCATTCCGGCTCTTCGTCCGAGGATCTGGGCGCCCGGGCGCTGAAGAAGTCAGCCAGCTCAACCAGCGCGGCGCCGACATTGACGAGCCCCAAGCCGGTGATTGCTCCCCGCATGTAGTTGCTGGTCAACCACGCTTCAATGGCCGGCGACCACTCCACGAAGTAGTTTCGCTCCCAGAAGGTTGACCACGGGATCAGCACCAGCAGGAGCCCGGTCTCGAGCAGGAGCGCCACGAAGAGGAGACGCCTGAACAGGATCAGCCCCGGGCCTGGACTTTGGACAGCCGGTCGATGTGGCCCGACACGTCGCGGTAGCCGTCGGACTCGGATTCTAGTTCGACAAACACAGCCAGGGCGCGCGAACTCTCCCCCACCGTTTCGAGTGTGTGCGCCAGGTCGTACAACAGCGATCGGCCGGCCTCGGCCGTGGGCGCGGGCGCCTCGGCCGCCCGCTCCAGCCACTCGATGGCGGGCGTCATCTCCTTGCGTTCGAGGTAGAGGCGGCCGAGCATCGAGGCGGCGTCGAATCGCTGCCGCGGTGACCGGGTCGCGACTTCGAGTGCCTTCATCGCATCCTCGGTCATGCCCATCTCGTGATACGTGAGCGCCAAGCGGTATTGTTCCGCCGCCGCCTCTTCGGACGATTGACGGTTCGACTCGTCGCGCATACCGCGGAACACATGATCGAGCGAGCGCGGCGGCGGCGGCGTCATCGCCACTGGCTCGGGCGTGTCTTCAAGCGCCTCGCTGAGATCGATCTCGATCGAGCTGGAGTCGGTGAACGACACTGCCGCGGGCGGCGCCGCGGGCGCGGGCGCGGGTTCGTCGAACGAGATCCCCTCGTTCAAATCCAGCTTCTCGATGGCCAGAAACGGGCTGTCGCCGCTCAATCGGTCGGCAATGATCGCGTCGGGATCGGCTTCGCCCAGCATGACCAGGGCGCGGTGGAACCGATCCAGGTTGGCGCGGTTCCACGGCTCTCGGGCGACCAGGTCTTCACCGATGATCCGCGCTTCGAGGCCGCGACCCACATTGAGGTACGCGTCCGCCAACTGCGCCTGCGCGTCGTACATCGTCGCTTCCAGGCCCCCGTCCACGCAAATCTCGACGAGGCGCATCAGTGCGACCAGATGCGAGGGCACCCGGATCGTGAACTCATGGAGAGAAACCGCGGCGGCGGTGTAGTCGCCATCCGCCAACGCCGCGTCGGCCACGGCGTCAATGCACTGGTATCCGGCCTCGGCGTTCGACTCGGCCAGCCGGCAGCCGACGACGACCGCCGCCTGCGCCTGGTTGCGGTCGAGCGTCAGGGCCTGTGTCACGGCCGCGCGGCCTTCGTCGGTGCGGCCGGCCATGAGTTCCATCTCGCCAAGAGTGATCCAGAGCGCCGGGTCGTTGCCCGCGGTCGCCGCCGACAGGTAGGTGCGGGCCTTGTCAAGATCGCCCTTCGCGACATACGCCAGGGCCAGGTGGGCGCGCACTTCGATGTCCGACGGATCGGCGGCGGCCACCTCCGCCAGCACCTGCAACCCCGCATCGCCCTGCCCGACCCGTTCAAACGCCGCGGCCACCTGCTTCAGCTCGACGGCGCCGCTCGCCACCTTCCGCGCCAGTGCCGGCGTGCTGCCTGACAGGTACGCGCCCAACAGCCGGACCCGTGTGCTCTCGTCTGACTGGTCAAGGTCAAACGCGGCCTGCAGGGCGGCCAGGGCCTCGTCGCGGCGGTCCTGCTTCTCGTAGCGCGCGGCCACCTCCCGAAACTCGCGGAGGGCGGTGACCGAATCGCCGGTCTCGGCGGCCAATTGCGCGGCGCGCACGCGCGCTTCGAGATCGTCAGGGTCCAGCGTGCCGAGGCGGATCGCGACCTCGGCCGCGCCCTTCTTGTCGCCACGGGCCTTGCGACAGTCGGCGACGGCCTGGAAATACTGCTTGGCGTCGGCGAGTGTGCCTTGCCGGGCGGCGAGGTCGCCCGACTGCAACAGGGCGTACTCGTCCTCCGGCTTGAGCTTGAGGATCTTCTTGAAGAGGGCCGCCGCCTTTGGGTAGAACCCCTCGCCCGCGAGATGATCGGCGATGCGGGTGAACTGCTGGAGGCCTTTGTCTAACTGGTTCGCGCGTACATAGAGGTCACCCAGGGCGTTGGCGCTGTTCCAATCACGGGGCTGGGCCTCGACGACCTTGACGTACTCCGCGATGGCCGCATCAATGCGCCCTTGTCGTAGTGCTTTTTCCGCGCCCTTGAGCGCGGCTTGACGATCGAACGGCGGCACTTGGTACGGCCCTCAGGCAATGGTATCAAACAGGGTGGCCGGCCGGAACGATCGCCGGTGCTGCGGCGAGTAGCCAAACCGTGCAACCGCCGCCAGATGGTCGGCGGTCGCGTAGCCCTTGTGTCGGTCGAAACCGTATCGCGGGTCAGCGGCGTGCAACTCTTGCATCAATCGATCCCGGGTCACTTTCGCCACAATCGACGCCGCCGCGATCGCCGAGGAGCGCCGGTCGCCGCCGACGACCCCGCGCTGAGCCATCGGCAAGGACGGAATTCGAAAGGCATCCACCAACACTGCATCTGGCAGGGGCGCGAGCGCGAGGACGGCCCGCCGCATGGCCTGCAACGACGCTTGGTGGATGTTGATGAGATCGATCTCGCCGGGCGTGACCGAGACGACGGCCCAGGCGACCGATTTGGCGACGATTTCTTCGTGCAATCGCTCGCGCTGCGCCGCGGTCAGCGCCTTGGAGTCGGTCAATCCAGAGATGCGCCGCCGCGGGTCGAGAATGACCGCGCCGGCCATCACCGGCCCGGCCAGGCATCCCCGCCCCACTTCATCGACTCCGGCGACACAGACAAAGCCGTATCGCCGGAGCGCATTCTCCATCGTCCGACGTGCGAACACCTTCCGCACTCAGGAGGTCTTCTTGACTTCCTTCATGCGAGCCGCCTTGCCCTTGAGGTCGCGCAGGAAGTAGAGCTTGGCGCGGCGGACCTTGGCGGACCGAAGCACTTCCAGCTTGGAGATCGTCGGCGAGTGCAGCGGGAAGATCCGCTCCACGCCCTGGCTGAACGACACCTTGCGCACGGTAAAGGTCGCGCGGTTGCCGCCGCGGCGAATGCCGATGACCACACCCTCGAAAATCTGGATGCGCTCCTTGTCGCCTTCCTTCACGCGCACGTGCACGCGCACCGTGTCGCCGGCCTTCATGCGGGGCCGCTCGACCAGTTGCGCCTTCTCAACCATCTCCATCGCAGTCATCACTTGCTCCTTTTGCTCAACCACTCGTGTTCATCGGCGTCAAGCGCCGCGTCCGCCAGGAGGTCCGGCCGTCGTTCGGCCGTCCGCTCCAGGGCTGCGGTGCGCCGCCACCGGCGAATTTCCCCGTGATGCCCCGACACCAACACGCCGGGCACCGCTCGTCCCTCGAACTCCGCGGGCCTCGTGTAGTGCGGGTAATCCAGCAACCCGCGCGTAAACGAATCCCCGTCCACCGACTGCTCGTCGCCGACCACTCCGGGCACCAGCCGCGCCACGGCATCGACCACCGCGAGCGCCGGGATTTCCCCGCCCGAGAGCACGTAGTCGCCGATCGACAACTCTTCGGTCGCGAGCGCCTCGCGCACCCGCTCGTCGATCCCTTCGTAGCGCCCGCAGAGCAGGACGATGTGTCCCAGCCCCACCAGGCGCCGCGCGCCGGCTTGCGTGAATGGCACACCCGCTGGCGTCAGCATCACCACCGCATCCGGCGTCCCGCGGCGCTCGCCAATGGCGGCGAGCGCGGCGAAGAACGGCTCGGGCTTCATCACCATGCCCGGACCACCGCCAAACGGCACATCATCCACGACGTGGTGCTTGTCCGTCGTGTAGTCGCGGAGGTTGTGGACCACGATATCGATCAGTCCACTGGTGCGCGCCCGCCCCACCACGCCTTCCGCGAGGCCGGCTTCCACCAGGCGCGGAAAGATCGTGATGATGTCGACCTTCACCGCCAATCTCCGTTCAGTTCCAGCAGGCCTACGGGCGGCCGCACGGTAATGCGTTTCGCCGCCACGTCGACCGTGCAAATCTCGTCGGCCAGCGGAATCAGCAACTCACTGCGCTTCCCTGCCACGACCAGCCGCGCCTGCGCGCTGTCGTCCAGCACGCCGGTGACGCGTCCCACCAGCTCACCCGACTCGGTCACCACCTCGCACCCAATCAGGTCGCGGTGGAAGAACTCCCCGTCGGACAACACAGCGGTGTCGACTTGATCGGTGCGCAGCTCCTGGCCGGCCAGCAACTCCGCGTCGTTGATCGAGCCGATGCCCGCGAACCCGATCACCGGGCGGCCTTGATGCATCCGCATCGTGACCACCTCCAGCGTCGAGGGCACTGCCCCGCGCCGTCGGGTCCACAGTCGCGCGCCGTTGCGAAACCGCTCCTCCGGGAAGTCGGTCTCCGGGTTGACGATCACCTCGCCGCGATTGCCGTGCGTGCGGGCCACGACGCCCACGAGAATCGCGTCGTCCCAGTCCACAGCGGTACTTAGCTTCGCCCCGTTCGATCGCGGATGTCGAGGCTCACGCGCTTGTCGTCGGCCTCGGCGGCACTCGACAGCAGCGTGCGCAGCGCGGCAGCGGTGCGGCCCTGCCGGCCGATCACGCGGCCGAGGTCGCCTGACGCCACCTGCAGTTCGTACACCGTGGCACCACGCCGTTCCGACTCCCGCACGCTGACCGCGTCTGGCTGGTCGGCCAGCGCGCGCGCCACGGCTTCGATGAGACCCTTCAGATCCGCCACGGCCGTGCCTTATTCCGTCGGGGCCGCGGGCTGCGCCGTCAGCCCTCGACCCTGCTCGGGCTGACCCTGGCCTTGTGGACGGGTCACCGGCTCAACCACGACGCCCCGATCGCGGGTCAGGTGGCGGGCCATCAGCGTGCGGACCGAATCGGACGGGCGCGCGCCCATCGCGATCCAGTGCCTGACGCGATCCTTGTTGATCTCGACCACGGCCGGCTTGCTGCGCGGGTTGTAGAAGCCGAGCACCTCGATGAACTGGCCTTCCTTCTTCGAGCGGGCTTCCGACACCACCACGCGGAAAAACGGACGCTTCTTGGAACCGGTGCGACGCAGACGAATCGACAACATAGTGCACTCTCACCAGCGGCACGACGAGGCCGCGCTTCGGGTTAACGCATCAAACTAAACGGGCTCTTCTTTTTCTTCTTCGGTGCCGCGGCGATGGGTTCGCCCGTCATCTGGCCCACCATCTTCAGCATCCGCTGCATTTCCACGAACTGCTTGAGCAGCCGGTTCACGTCCTCGACGGTCGTGCCACTGCCCTTCGCCACGCGCTTGCGGCGGCTCCCATCGAGGAGGTCCGCCTGCTTCCGCTCATCCGGCGTCATCGAGTTGATGATGGCCTCAATGCGCGAGAGCTGTTTCTCGTCCGGCTTCTGGCCGGCCAGGTCCTTCATGCCGCCCATGCCCGGGAGCATGCCCATGATCTTCTCGAGCGGCCCCATCCGGCGCAGCATCCGCAACTGATCGCGGAAGTCTTCGAGCGTGAACCCGCCCTTGCGGATCTTCGCTTCCAGCTTCTCGGCGTCGCCCCGGTCGATGACCTCTTCGGCCTTCTCGATCAGCGACAACACGTCGCCCATGCCGAGCATGCGCGACACGAACCGGTCGGCGTGGAACGGTTCGAGGTCTTCCAGCTTCTCGCCGCTGCCGACAAACGCAATCGGCACGCCGACGACCGACACCACCGACAGCGCCGCGCCGCCGCGCGCGTCGCCGTCGATCTTCGTCAAGACGACCCCGGTCACGCCCATCCGCGCGTTGAACTCGCCCGCGCTCTTGATGGCGTCCTGCCCCGTCATCGCATCGGCGACGTAGAGCAGGTCGGTCGGGCCCGACACATCCCGAATCGCGACCAGCTCCTTCATCAGCTCGTCGTCGATATGCAGCCGGCCCGCCGTGTCGACGATGACCACGTCGTTGCCGACCGCTTTGGCCTCGGCGAGCGCGCTCTTGGCG
>JBCKZH010000012.1:0-51222 GCA_038919385.1 Vicinamibacterales bacterium
TCCCGCCCGACGGGAAGACGTATCAAATCGTCGATGGGGAGGTCTACGTGACGCCCGCGCCGTCGCCGTTTCACCAGCGGGCGTCGAAGCGGCTGCAACGGCAGCTCGAGGCCTATTTCGAGACATCGGGCGCCGGCGAGGTCTTCAACGCGCCCATCGATCTGATTCTGTCGAATCACGATGTTACCCAGCCCGACATCGTGGTGGTTGCCGACAAGTCCTCGATTACGCGCCGCGGCATCGCGGCGCCGCCGCTGCTGATCGTCGAAGTGGTGTCGCCGTCGACGGAGAAGTTCGATCGGCACGTGAAGGCACGGCACTATGCCGTGTTAGGAGTGCCGCACTATTGGGTGCTCGATCCCGATCAGCGGCGGTTGGAGTGCTACACGAGCGTCGACGGGGCGTTCGTGCTGTCGGCGAGCGGCAAAGGGGACGCCGAGGTCGTCATGCCCGAGTTCGCCGGACTGACGATCGATCTGGCTCTCATCTGGGTTTAGGACCGGCGGAGAGCCATTTCACGGTTCTAACCTCATCTGTCACGGCGATCAAGTAGCATCCCCATCAACGATGGAGTTCGCCAACTGGTTTTCCCAGATTGCCGGCACGGCGGCGGCGCCGCATGACTGGCAAGCGGCGTTGGCCGCGTCAGAGCGTCCGCGCAGTCAACTGATACGCGTGCCGACCGGGATGGGCAAGACGTTAGGGGTCTTTTCGGCGTGGAGCTGGAATCGGTTGAAGCGCCAGGACGAGCGCTGGCCTCGTCGACTTGTCTGGTGCCTGCCGATGCGGGTGCTGGTGGAGCAGACCGAATCGGTCGCGCGAGAGGCCCTCGACCGATTGGGCCTTCTCTGGGATCCATCGACGAGCCACATAGGAAAGGTTGGTGTCCACCAGTTGATGGGTGGGGCTGACCCGAGTGGTGAATGGAATCTCTTTCCCGACGAATGCGCGGTCTTGATCGGCACCCAGGACATGCTGCTGTCCCGGGCCTTGAATCGAGGATACGCGGCGGGTCGCGCCCGATGGCCCCAGGAGTTTGGCCTACTGAGCCAGGACTCGCTGTGGGTCATGGACGAGGTCCAACTCATGGACGTTGGCCTCGCCACCAGTGCCCAATTGCAGGCGTTCCATGACGATGACAGCCCCAAGAGCCTTCGCCCGAAGCACACATGGTGGATGAGCGCCACCCTGCAACCCGCATGGCTTGAAAGCGTTGACACTCGCCACCGGCATCCGGCATGGGTGACAGAACCGACCACGGTGACACCGGAGGCGCTGCAGACGGGGCTGGGCTCGGTTCAGAAATCTCTCACCATCGATAGCGTTGCCGAGAAGGACGCACCTGGATTCGCCCATCGCATCGTTGAGGAACACGGCAGCCTGCTCGAGGGGGACTACGGGCGAATCACTCTTGTGGTTTGCAACACGGTGGGCCGGGCCCGCCGCACGTTCGACGAGGTTCGGAAGCAATCGCCAGGGCAGGAGGTCCATCTCGTGCATGGCAGGTTCCGTCCGGCTGAGCGGCGTGCCTGGCGCGAGGCTTTTCTCAGTCGTGATGCGTGCCGACGCGGCGTGAACCGCATCATCATCGCGACCCAGGTCGTCGAGGCTGGCGTCGACATCTCGGCTGGGTGTCTCATGACAGAACTCGCTCCATGGTCGAGTCTGGTGCAGCGCTTTGGCCGGTGTGCCCGATACGGTGGGGCGGGAAAAGTCGCGGTCGTTGATCGTGGCACTGACGAGAAGGCCGCGGCACCATACTCGTCCGCCGAACTTCTCGCGGCGGTCGGAGCGCTTCAACGGTTCGTCGGCGGGCACGCAGACGTCGGGATCGCCCGCCTGGAAGAGTTTGAGAGCGGACTCGACACTGCGGAACTCAAGCGACTGTATCCGTACGAGCCCAAGCATCTGATTATTCGCCGTGAGTTCGACGAACTGTTTGACACGACTCCCGATCTGACCGGCGCCGACATCGACATTAGTCGCTTCGTCCGCGCCAGTGACGACAGAGATCTGCAGGTCTTCTGGCTGGGAGTATCAAGGCCCGCGACTCGAGGACCCTTGCCCGGTCCGTCCTCCGAACGGCAGCCGAACCGAGAGGAGCTGTGCGCTGTTCGATTCCTTACGGCACGTGACTGGCTCTGTGGAGAAGAGTCGAAGACCAAGCTGCGAAATGGGAAGCGCGCCTGGGTCTGGGACTGGTTGGACGGGGAGTGGGTGATCGCCAGTCGGTCGCTGCTGAACCCAGGCCGGATCGTTTGTGTGTCGTCCGATTCGGGTGGCTATGACGAAAAACGTGGCTTCGATGCTGAGTCCAGCGGGTTTGTTGCTGAGGTGCAGAGCCCGCCTCTCGAGCGAATCGCAGACGCGCAGATCAAGGCAGACGCGAGCGCCGGCGGCGACGAGATTAGCCAGGGTCGATGGAAGACCATTGGCTGTCACGCCGACGAAGTTGTCACTGGCGTTGAAGAGTTGGCGAACAATCTCGGGTTGCCGGCCGACGTCCGCCAGTCATTGATGCTGGCGGCGAGATGGCACGACATAGGAAAATCACATCCTGCGTTCCAAGGTGCGATCTGCTCATCCGAGAAGCGACCCAACCGCCAGGATCTGGCCAAAGCGCCACCAGGGGAATGGCTGCGACCTCCAGGGACGTACCGCACGAGCGACCGCGGTGATTCGCGTCCAGGCCTCCGTCACGAACTGGCAAGTGCCCTCGCTCTTTTTGCCGTTCTTCGTCGATACGCCCCTGACCACGACGCGTTGCTGGGGCCGTGGTCAGAAGCTCTCCGGCTATCTGGCCACGCGCTACTCGCTGCAGATGCCGCCAAATCGCCATCGCCGATGGAATCCGAGGTTGTCGAGCTCTCGGCACTCGCCTTTGATCTCGTCGTGTATTTAGTGGCAGCGCATCACGGGAAGGTACGCGTGTCGTTGCACGCCAGCCCAAAGGATCAGGACTATCTCGACTACGACGGACGCGGCCTCCCAGTGCGAGGCATTCGCGAAGGCGACCGGCTTCCGAGTGTGGCGCTTTCATCGGCGGCGACGCCGGTATCAGAGTCGACGCTCAGCCTGCAGCCGGCGACGTTGGGGTTGTCTCCGCTCACTGGTCGAAGCTGGCGCGAACGGTGCGGAGATCTCGTTGCCCGCTTCGGTCCTGGAGGCCTGGCGTTTCTCGAGAGTGTGATCGTTGCGGCCGATCGGCAGGCGTCGAGGTCAACTACTGCCGACCCGGCGCTGGCGACAGAGGCAGCACGATGAGCCTCCACATTCACCACCTCACGGGATGTGCCCCAGAGCCTCTGGCCGGTTACTTGAAGGGACTTGGAATTCTGCGCGTGATCAGCGAGCAGAAGGATCCGGGTGCCAGAGGCTGGTGGCAGGACGAGCATTTCTGTCTGATGACCACACTTGACCTTGGCCAACTAGAAGCGTTCTTCCTCAAGGAGTACTCACCGACGCCCCTGGTGTCGCCATGGAACAAGGGGTCAGGCTTTTTCGCGCCCAACGATCCTGGTCTGTCGCCACTTGAGAGTTCTGTCGCGCCGCGTTTCGAATCATTTCGAGAGGGCGCGCTATCGGCCCGTCATCTATTGACAGAACTCGCCAATGCGGATGCTGCGATCCGCGCCCTGAAAGATCGGACTAAGGCAAGGGCCGGGATGAGCGCGACAGAGAAAGGTGCGGCACGAGACTTGGCACAGGATGCCGATTTCCGTCAGAAGCTGGCAGCGGCGGAGCGGCGATTCAAGGAGCTGAAGGCCGACTTGTTCACGCCGTGCCTGCTCGCTTGGCGAGGTAGACATCGTGAATGGCTCGATGCCGCCCTCGTAGTGCTGGATGGTGGGAAGGTGGCCTGGCCATCGTTATTGGGTACCGGTGGAAACGATGGTCGATTCGATTTCACTAACAATTTCATGCAAAGGCTGGGTGACCTTTTCAATCTGGCGGATGAGGTCGGGGCGGCCAAGGTCGCCGCGGGCCCGCTCCTTGGGAATAGTCTTTACGGAACGCCGACGAACGACCTCTCAACGGCAGCGGTTGGGCAGTTTTCACCCGGGAGCGCTGGAGGTGCGAACAGCTCGACCGGACCAGACGGCGACAGTTCCGTCAACCCTTGGGATTTCCTGCTGATGTTGGAAGGCACGATCGTCCTGCGATCCTCATTGGTCAGGCGCCTCGACTCCAAAGCCTCAATCCAGGCGAGCGCGCCATTCGCTGTTCGTTCTCAGTCAACCGGATACGGAACCGGCGGTGGTGATGAGTCAGGACGGGGTGAGCAGTGGCTGCCGCTGTGGCCAAACGCCGCTGTTCTTACCGAAGTACGCGCGCTGTTTGGTGAGGGACGGCTCCAACTCGGTCGCCAGTTGGCGTCTCGTCCGCTTGATGTAGCCAAGGCAATTACTCGGCTTGGAGTGGCACGTGGTGTTTCCACCTTCGCCCGGTATGGATACTTAGAACGTAACGGCCAGTCGAATATTGCCGTGCCGCTGGGGCGCATCGATGTGCTGGCACGGCCGAGGGGTCGGTTAATCGATGACCTGTCGCCTTGGGCTGATCGGCTCGGGTTCGCTCTCGCGGACGGGCAGAGCCCCAGTCGGTTCAAAATCGCTCATCGAGTGCTCTTGGATGCGATCTTCGCCGTGTTAGTGCATGACGAGACGCCCGGACGTTGGCAGGCCGTCCTCTTGGCAGCCGCAGAGATCGAGTCTATTCAGACGGGCGGAGCCGGAATCAAGGCCGGGCCCATTCCATCCCTGTCGCCAGGTTGGCTTGCCGCGACTGACGACGGAAGCGTCGGGTGGCGGCTTGCTTGCGCACTTGGGAGTGCGGCGGCGGAGTATCGACAAGGGCGTGGGAGAGATACCGTTCGTCGTCACTGGTTGCCTCTGGACCGTGGGGGCCGGCGTTACGAGACAAAGGAGAAGCGTCTCGCGAAGGACCCCAGGGTTGTCGCGACGGGACGCGATCCGGTTGGCGATTTGATCGCGATTGTGTCGCGGCGTTTGATTGAGGCTGCTCGCGAAGGGGGGCGGCGCCTCCCGCTAGTCGGTGCGGCCGGATACGAGGCCAGTCCGTCCGACCTCGCCCAACTGGTTGCGGGTCGTGTCGATCTCTCGCGGGTGGTGACTCTGGCGCGGTCATTCATGGCCATCCGATGGGATCAGGCACCCGACCGCCGCACGGTGTTTGCCGATCGGTGGCCAGATGAAGCCTGGATGGCCATTCGAGTGTCATCGCTTCCGTGGCCACTCGACTCAGGGCGCGACATCCCTGTGGACGATGACATGATCGCCCGGCTCGTCTCAGGCGACGGCGCCTCGGCCGTCGGAGTGGCTCTCAGGCGTCTGCGATCCACCGGCCTTCGTCCGGCTCTTCACGCTGCCTGCACGGATCGAGGGACCGCAAGACTGTGGGCCGCCGCGTTGGCCTTTCCTATTAGCAGACCTGTGGCGCGCAGCATGGCTAGGCGCCTCGACGCAAACGCATAGAAGGAGTTCCGATGAGCATCGACCTCAGCCCGCTGAATTCGGCATCGCGCCTGCTCTTCACCGTGCCGCTTCGGCCAGTCCAGGGCGACCGATTCCAGCCCACAGGCTTTCCGAGCCTTGGCGCCGCCACATACCAGACGCTAGCGGGCACGAAGCTGCTCGTGGAGAGCGCGCAGAGCATGGCGAATCGACTTGAGACGACTTGCTGGGACGTCTCCGTGAACGAGCCGGTCGCTGCACTGAAAGGAATTTCGCACGTGAGGATCACTCACAAGGGGAAATTCCTGACCGATACCATGCTCGAGGCGCATCGGCTGAACAGTCCTTACTTGCTGGCGAGCAAGAAGGACAAATCATTCCTCAATGCGTTGGAGGCCGAACTCGAAGGGTCGGAGTCGGGCCCAATTGACCGGAAGTCCCTGGCGCGCGTGCTGATGAAGTACGACATCGGGAGTCTGCTTCACGGCGTGTTCCTAGCGAAGAAGGAGCTGAAGGGCGGCCGCTTAAGGGTAGCGCGCGCCGTCTCAGCGTTCATCGAGGCGGCAGGCGTTCGGGTGGCGGCCTCGGGCGGTGTCAAGAACGACCATATTCACCCCGGCAAGGTCGAAGGTGATACCAAGAACCATTTCGGTAACATCCCATTCGCTCGTGACGAGTTCACGGCCGAGAACATTGACTGCCACATCAACATCGACCTCGGTCAGATTCGCGGCTACGGCCTTGGTGCTGCGGCCGAGCACCTGTTGATTTTGCTCGCGCTCTATCGGATCCGCAGACTGCTCGATGGTGACCTGCGTCTGAGAACAGCGTGCGATCTGGAGCCAGTGAACCGCGAGGCAATCCTTGCAACTCGTCCTGCCGGATTTTCGCTCCCGTCGCTCGAAGCGCTAGAGGGCGAACTGCCCGTCTCCATTACAGCCTGCGCGGCCCTGATGACGTCATCGACATTCGCTTTCGAAGACGATTTGAAGTCGGCCAAGGAGGAAAGTGCTAAGAAGGAAAAGGCCAGCGAGAGCGGAGGCGCGGACGACGGGGAAGAGCAGGGCGAGCAGGACTGATCATGCCGACGTTACTGATCCGATTCCCGGGAGGGCGTTATCACGCCACGCCTTGGGGTCATCATGTCAATGAGGGGCTGGTCGAATGGCCGCCGAGCCCCTGGCGACTGATCCGCGCACTCATTGCGTGTGGCTATGCCACGCAGGGGTGGGACGAGGTGCCGGAGGCCGGCCGACGTTTGGTTGACGCTCTGTCGACCACGTTGCCCACCTATCGGCTTCCGCGAGCGACCGTGGCCCACACGAGGCATTACATGCCACTCGGCGTCCTCGATAAGGGCCGCGAGAAGACCACGCTCGTGTTCGACACCTGGGCAGACGTGCAGGATGGCCTCCTCGCGGTGCGATGGGACTGCAAATTGGATGAGCAGTCCGCAGAATTGTTTGCGCTACTGGTCGGACACCTGGGTTACCTGGGGCGCAGTGAGAGCTGGGTAATTGCGGAGGTCCTTTCAGACGATGCCGTTTTACCTGATGGGCATGACGCCTACCCGCATACCGAGGGCCATCGAGGCAGTCGCGGATACGAACAAGTCGCGCTGATGGCGCCTGATGTCGCGACCGACTATCTGGCCTGGCGGACGGCCCGCGTTGAAGCGGTTCTGCAGCCCTTTCCGCTCCCTGATTCGAAGAGACCAGCGGCCAAGCTAGTGAAGCAGCGTCGGGACGCGGAGGCACCGTATCCAGCCGACCTCGTCAAGTGCCTGCAGCAGGACACCGCTTGGTGGAAGTCCCACCGCTGGAGTCAGCCGCCAGGATCTCGCAAGGTCCTGTACTGGCGTCCCTCTGACTGCCTGGAGGTCGGCGCACCCGCGCCGGTCGCTCACTGCAGCCCGGCGCCGGTGGCTATGATGTTGCTGGCGCTCACCACTCATACCGGAAGCCGTTCGGCCCTGCCTCCCGTGACCCGCACCCTGCCGCAGGCGGAGCTGCTGCATCGAAGTCTCGTCGCTCGCGTCGCCAATGGAAGCCGAGTGGACTGTCCTGAACTGACTGGTCGCGACACCTACGGGCAGCCACTGAAAGGACACCGGCACGCACACATCCTGCCGGTAGATCTCGATGGCGACGGACATCTGGATCATGTCGTCGTGCATGCGCCGATGGGATTGGGATCCGATGCGCAGGAAGCCGTGCGTTCGCTGAAACGTACGTGGACGAAAGGCGGCGTAGGCGATGTCAGGGTCGCGGTGGCCGGACACGGCGAACTTCGCACATTGAGAGCTCTTCCGCAGCCTTATGGGGGCCGAGTGGAAAGGTTGCTTGGTCCGCACGCTGGCGCCAGAGTCTGGGACAGCATCACTCCCTTCGTTCCTCCTCGTTTTCAGAAGCGTCGTGGGCCAAATACTCTTGAGGCCCAGGTGGTAGCGGAACTGGTGTCACGCGGTCTGCCAGAGGCAACGGTCGAGGTTTGTCCGTGGGATGCGCAGACACTTCGATTGCGCCATGCCATACGTGTCAGGCGGGCCCCCGCGTCTCCGCCGCCAGTCGACGTCGGCTTCGCGCTGCGGCTGACGTTCGCAGAGCGAATACAAGGCCCATTGTCACTCGGGTACGGTTCGCATTTCGGGCTCGGGTTGTTCGAGGCCTGCGACGGCTCGATGTAGCTTCAATGCCGCCGAACGTTTGTGGCACAATCGCCGCATGAGCACCACCACTTCCACATCGCTCACCGTCTCAGTCCCGGCGCACGTCGACGCGTTCATCAAGGACCGGGTCGCTAGAGGTCGGTTCGAGAGTCCTGGCGACTTTGTTCGGGAGGCTATCACGCTGCTCGAGGAACGCGAGCGCCAACGCGACGCCGTCATCGATGAGATCCGCCGGGAGATCGAGATCGGCATTGCCCAGGCCGAGGCCGGACAGGTCCGAGACGGCGAGGAAGTGTTCCGGGAGATTCGCGCCAGGCGCGGTCTCTGAAGAAGTAGCCCCCTCTGTAGCTCCGCCCCCGTCAAGCCGACAACCTGTGCAGTCGGAGGGGGGCCATGCGACATACCTACCTCGTCTGTTACGACATTTCGGACGACGTCCGCCGCTCACGCGTGCTGAAGACCATGAAGGGGTTCGGCGACCACCTTCAGTAATCCGTGTTCGAGTGCCAGTTGAACGCGACAGACCTCGCGCGCTGCCGCCACGCCCTGTCCCAGGCCATCCACCACAATAACGACCAGGGTGCTGTTCGATCTCACCGACAATCCGTCATGCCGGTTCCGGCGTGCGCGTTCACGCCCATCGCACTGGCGCTCAGCCGCGAGTCGCGCGGGCACGCGGTTTCGACTTTGCCTTCTTCCGAGCGCCGCTCGCCGGCTGCCGCGCCTCGCCGGACCGACTGGTGCTCATGGCCTTTGACTTCGAGAGACGCACCAACAGCCGCAACGCCTGATTGACAGCCGCGGAATCAGGGAATGCGGACACGAGGTCCGGTTCGAGCAGAACAATGTTGGCGCCCGCCCGATACGCACGATAGTGTTTGCCGCGCACGCCCGCCGAAAAATCGTACTCGGGCTGCATCTCGTCGTCATCGCTCGTCAAGTGCTGTGGATTCATATTGCTTCCGCTCTGAGGCGCCGGCTAATCGTGCGTTGATGAGACGAATACGGTCATCCCGTTCCGTGTACGAGACGACCAGAAGCCGACCCGCCACAGAAGAGCCAATGCTAAGAAACCGGAACTCACCGTCCGAATGGTTGGGATCTGGAATAGTCAATTCCAAGGGATCGTCGAACACGGTACTCGCTTCCGTGAACTCGACCCCATGCTTGGTGGCGTTCGACGCCGCCTTTGCAGGATCCCACTCGAATTTCACACCGTGAGTTTACACCGCATCTGCAGACAAACACCCTTCGCGCCGAGATCCCCATTACCGCCGCGGAGGGCCCATGCGACATACCTACCTCGTCTGTTACGACATCTCGGACGACGTCCGCCGCTCACGCGTGCTGAAGACCATGAAGGGGTTCGGAGACCACCTTCAATACTCCGTGTTCGAGTGCCAGTTGAACGCCACCGACCTCACGCGCTGCCGCCACGCCCTGTCCCAGGCCATCCACCACAAGGACGACCAGGTGCTGTTCGTCAACCTGGGGCCGGCGGAGGGCAGGGGAGACCGCGTCATCACCGCGCTCGGGCGCGCCTATTCCCCCATCGACGCCCCCTGCATCGTCATCGACGGCACCGAGCCCAGACGCGGACAGTCACGAATCGGAATCGCCAACCAGGAGCGCGTGGCCCGGCATGCGCGTGGAGAGGATTGATGCCGCCAGCCATCGCCATTCGCCGTCGTCCCGTTGAACTGCCAGACCTGGTGCCGGCCCGCATGCTCAACGAATTCGTCTACTGCCCGCGGTTGTTCTTCTACGAGTGGGTGGAAGGTGTGTTCCGCCACAACGCCGACACCGTTGACGGCGCGCAGAAACATGAGAAGGGCGACGAGAAACAGGATGCGCTACCAGCGCCCGATGAGATTGAGGGTGAGGTCTTCAAGGCGCGCGGCGTGATGCTGTCGAGCGAACGGCTCGGGCTCATCGCCAAGATGGACATGATCGAAGCCGCCGGTGGTGCGGTCACGCCGGTCGACTACAAGCGCGGCAAACCTCGTGATGAGGACGATGGACCGCGTGCGTGGCCGGCCGACGAAGCGCAGATCGCGGCGCAGGTATTGGTGCTGCGGGACAACGGGTACGTCGCGCACGAAGGGTTGCTGTTCTACTACGAGACCCGCCAGCGCGTCAGGGTGCCAGTCACCCCGGAACTGGTCGCGCAGGTCGAGGGGCAGTTGCAATCGGCTCGCGACCTCGCGCGCAGTGGCCGCATCCCGCCGCCCTTGGTTGACAGCCCCAAGTGTCCGCGCTGTTCGCTGGTCGATATCTGCCTGCCCGACGAGACAGCCGCGGCCGCGGGCCTGTCGCCCACCGCGGACGAGCCCGAGCAGTTCGTACTCTTCGAGGATCTTCCTGGACCGACCGGCGTCACCGACCTGAATGCGGCCGACGTGCGACGGCTGGTGCCAGCCCGCGACGATCTCCGTCCGCTCTACATCACCGGCTACCAACTGTCGGTCGGCAAGTCCGGCGGGCGGCTGCAGGTCAAAGAGAAGGGCAAGGTGATCCAGGAGGCGCGCCTGAACGAGATCTCCCAGGTCAATGTCTTCGGCCCGGTGTCCATCACCGGGGCGGCCGTGCATGCCTTGTGCTACGCGGAGAAACCCATTGCGCACTTCTCGATGGGAGGCTGGTTCTATGGGCTGACGTCAGGCCTCGGCCTGAAGAATGTCTTCCTGCGGCGGGCGCAGTTCCTGAAGGCTGAGGACGAAGGGCTGTGCCTGGCCATTGCCCGCGATCTGGTATCGACCAAGATCCGTAACCAGCGGACGCTACTGCAACGTAATCACATCGAGCCGCCGGCGCAGACGCTCGATCGGATGCGGCAGATGGCCGAACGGGCGCGGCAGTCCGGTTCGATCGAATCCCTGCTGGGCGTCGAGGGCACCGCGGCGGCGGCGTACTTCGCGGCGTTTGCCGGGATGATCAAGGCCGACGATGAACTGGGCACGTTCGACTTCGAGCACCGGAACCGCCGGCCGCCACGAGATCCAGTGAACGCGCTATTGTCGTTCGCGTACAGCCTGCTGGCGCGCGACCTGACCGTCGTCTGCCACGCGGTTGGCTTCGATCCGTTCATCGGGTTCTATCATCAGCCCCGATTCGGACGACCGGCGCTGGCGCTCGACCTGATGGAAGGGTTTCGCCCCCTGGTGGCAGACTCCGCCGTGCTGACCGCGATCAACACGCGGATGGTGACGCAGGAGGACTTCCTGCGGACCGGCGACGCCGTTGCGCTGACGCGCAAAGGTCGCTCATCGCTGATCCGGGCGTACGAGCAGAGGATGGATCAGCTCGTGACGCATCCGATCTTCGGGTATCGTGTCAGTTACCGGCGCGTGCTCGAAGTACAGACGCGGTTGCTGGCGCGCTACCTGACCGGGGAGATTCCGCGTTACCCCGGGTTCGAGACTCGCTGATCCCGGGCAGTCCGCGAATCATGTCGCGAGCGCCGCATCGCGGCGGCCGGCCGCACGACCGCTCGCAGGTGGTAAGTGACTGCTCACGAAGGGGTTGCTGAAGTGACTACGGTTGACCTACACTCTCGTTGCGGTCTCCGAGAGGCACCGCTCGCAAATGGGCTCGTAGGTCATTGGCAACTGGATACTTACGAGCAGGTCCGTTTTCCCCGCTGAATTTGCGGGGCCTCATTGAAGCTTCGGCTCGCCCTTCACCTCGTAGCTCACGAGGAAGTTTTCCCCGCTGAATTTGCGGGGCCTCATTGAAGCAACCGGGATGCCTTCCGCCGCAGTGACTTCCTCCAGTTTTCCCCGCTGAATTTGCGGGGCCTCATTGAAGCAAGGAGACCCACCGCGCGCTGCTCGGAGCAACACAAGTTTTCCCCGCTGAATTTGCGGGGCCTCATTGAAGCGGCATCCCGACGTGCAAGCACTGCGAGAGGCCATCGAGTTTTCCCCGCTGAGCTTGCGGGGTGAGGCGTCAACCCGCCTGATGCGCGTTGCGCCGATCCTTGGAAGGGCCGACGGAGCGTGTTCATCGGAGTGGCTCTATGCTTGGCTGGTGCCACTGAAGCTCACGCTCCCCGCTGATCTCGAGCGCCGCATCGCCGGTCTCGGCGATGCCATCGCCGCCGCGTCCGCGGACGTCGTGTTCACGTATCTGTTCGGCAGCGCGTCCACGGGCGGGCTCACGCCGAAGAGCGACGTGGACATCGCGATCTACCTCGCGCCAGGCGCGGATGCCCACCGTGCGCGTCTGGCGGTCGCGCGCGCCGCTGCACGGCAACTTGGCAGCGACGCGGTCGATGTCGTGCTCCTGAACGATGCGCCGATCTCGCTGGCGGGCCGCGTGCTCGGCGGACGCCAGGTACTGCTCGACCGTGACCCATTTGCCCGCCATCGCTACGAGTCAATGCACGCACGGATGTTCCAGGACTTTCGCATCCGCGAACACCGCCTGCTCGCCGAACGCGGTGCTCATGGTTGATCGCGATCTCATCCATCGTCGCCTGGCGCTCCTCGATACGTATCTCGAGCAACTCACGCCGTATCGGATGATCGAGCATGAGGCCTACGCGCAGGATTGGAAGACGCAGCGGATCGTCGAACCAACGCTGCACCTTGCGATTGAAACGTGCATGGATGTCGCGGACCACATCGTCGCCGACCGGCGTCTGCGAGTTCCGGAGAGTGGGCTTCCGAAACATCCTGGTCCACGACTACGTCAGGCTGGACGCGTCGGTCGTCGTTCGCATCCTGCGCGAGGACCTTGGCGATCTGGAGCGCTTTCGCGACCGCGTGCGGACCGTGGTCTGACTGACTTGGCGCAAGTTGGGCCGGCTGCGACGCGTCGGCGCTACGAGCGAACCGCGGACCGCGACCTTACCTCACCTCGATCGCGAGCGCGACGCCGTTCCCGCCGCCCAAACACAACGTAGCCACGCCGCGCTTGAGCCCGCGATCCTTCAACGCATAAATCAGCGTCGTCAGGATGCGGGCGCCGGACGCGCCGATGGGATGGCCGAGGGCCACCGCGCCGCCGTTCACGTTGACCTTGGCCGGGTCGATGCCGAGCTCCTGCATCACGGCCACGGCCTGCACCGCAAACGCCTCGTTCAACTCCATCAGGTCGATGTCGTCGATCGACCACCCGGCCTTCTTCAGGACCTTGCGCGTGGCTTCCACCGGCGTCATCAACAGCATCTTCGGCGCCAGGCCGCTGGTCGCCTGAGCGACGATGCGCGCGAGGGGAGTGGCGTGGAGGGCGGTGACCTTGTCGTCGGCCATCACGACCAGGGCGGCGGCGCCGTCGTTGACGGGCGGGGCGTTGCCGGCAGTCACCGAGCCGTCTTTCTTGAACGCCGGTTTCAGCTTCCGTAACACCTCGGCCGTGGTGTCGGCGCGGACAGATTCGTCGGCCGAGAAGCCGATCGGGTCGCCCTTCTTCCGCGGGATGAAGACGGGCAGGATTTCAGCGGCGAACTTGCCTGCGGCCTGCGCGGCCGCCGCCTTCTTGTGGCTGTCGGCGGAATACTGGTCCTGCTGATCGCGCGTGACTTTGTAGAGATCGGCGACCGTCTCGCCGGCGTTGCCCATGTGCCAGTTCTCGAACGGGCACCACAGGCCGTCGTGGATCATCAGGTCGACCACCTGACCGTGTCCCATGCGCAGACCCTCGCGGACCTTGGGGATGATGTACGGGCAGTTGCTCATCGACTCCATGCCGCCGGCCACCGCAATGTCGATGTCGCCGGTCTGAATGCCCTGCTGCGCCAGCATCACGGCCTTCAGGCCCGAGCCACAGACCTTGTTGATGGTGAGCGCCGCGACGTGCTCATGCAACCCGCCCTTGAGCGCGGCCTGGCGTGCCGGCGCCTGGCCAACGCCGCCCGACACGACGTTGCCCATGATGCACTCGTCGACGATCGCGGGGTCGATCCCCGCGCGCAAGACCGCCTCACGAATCACCATCGCGCCCAATTCCGGCGCGGCGAAATCCTTCAATGTACCGAGAAACTTACCAGTAGGAATACGTGCGGCACTGACAATGAATGCGCTTCGCATGATGGGAGCTATCTTGCCATAACGCGGCGTGCGGCTTGCGGCTTGCGACCTGCGGCGGCCTAGCGGAACTCAAGCCGCTTCACGAGCTTCTCGCCCAGCAGATCGCCCATGCGGAGATGAATGAGCGAGGTGGACTTGCGCACCGCGTCGATCCAGGCCTGGGATTCAGCTTTGATGTGCAGCGTGCCGTCGGCGACCAGCCGGACCGTCGTGACCTTGGCAATCGCCGGCCCCACGGCCAGGCGCCATGCGAGCGAGACCTTCTCGTCGCTCATCGGCGCCTTGCGAAGGATTGCCGCCACCACGGCGGGCATCACTTTGTTCGCCTGAATCACGCTGCTGAGAATATCATCTGGCCGGGCGGACTGAAGTCCCGCCCCTGCATTGGAGTGTCTATGCGCAGGATCGTGACGGGTGTGCTTGGCGTGTTCGCGGCGGCATCAATCGGACTCGTGCAGGTGAACGGCCAGGCGGCGGGCTGGAACCTGGTCCCGCACGAGATTGCCACCGGCTTGCGCGGCGGGTATCACGTGGTGGCGACCGACATCAACCAGGATGGCCGCGTCGATCTGCTGGCCGTCACGACCGGCGCCAAGGTGGATCTGGTCTGGTACGAAAATCCCAGCTGGACGCCGCACGTGATGGCCTCCGGGTTCCCGGGCATGATCAACGCCGACGCGTTCGATGTCGATGGCGACGGCTATCCCGAAATCGTCTTGCAGAGCGGTTTCAGCACGACGCCGGCCAAGGGCGACGGCGTCATGACCATGCTCAGCAAGGGCGCCGACGTCAACGCGCCGTGGATCGCGAAGGAGTTCGACCGCATGCCGTCGGTGCATCGCGTACGGTGGATCGATGCCGAGGGCACGGGCAAGAAGATGGTCATCAATGCCCCGCTCGGCGGTGTCAACGGCGTGCCACCCGACTACAAAGACAAAGTGTCCATCTACGCCTACAACACCACCGACCTGAAGCGCCAGACGGTGACTGATGCAGACGAGGGCGTACTGCACGGCCTGCAGGTGGTCGATTGGGACGGCAAGGGACGCGAGGCGCTCTTAGGCGCCAGCTTCATGGGCATCCACCTGTATCGCTACGGCAACGGCACCTGGCAGCGCACGCGGTTGACCGCGGGTAATCCCGAGGCTTGGCCGAAGAACGGGTCGAGTGATGTGGCGGTGTTGCGCACCAAGGCGGGTCGCCAGCTGGCGGCGATTGAGCCCTGGCATGGTAACCAGATCGTGATCTATCGGGCGGGTAAGGCCGGGGGGGCCGGGGGGGCCGGTGAGGATTGGAGTCAGCGGACCGTGATCGACGACACGCTCAACGACGGCCACACGCTGCAGTCGGGCGACCTGGATGGCGACGGCGTCGACGAGGTGGTTGCGGGCTATCGCGGCGGCGGTGGCGGCGTGAACATCTACCGGCTCGGCGCCGACCCCTCGACTGCGCTCGGGGCAGGCACGTGGACCAAGTACGTGCTGGAAGGGCAGAAGAGCATGGCCGCGGCCGGGTGCGCGTTCGCGCACTTGAACGCAGACCAGCGGCTCGATCTGGCGTGCATCGGTACGTCGACCGCGAACTTGAAGTGGTACGAAAACCTCCCAGTCAAATAGTCCTCGCCAGCCGCTCGCCGCGGCGCGCGGAACTGCTCGCGGCTGCCGGCATCTCGTTCGAGGTGCTGGCGGCCGACATCGATGAGTCGGTCAAGCCCGGCGAGGATCCCGCGGCCTACGTTCAACGTCTCGCGATCGCGAAGGCGCGCGCCGTACTGGCCTTGCGCCCATCCGCCGTTGTGCTGGGCGCTGACACCACAGTCACCATCGATGGCCTGATTCTCGGTAAACCCGGGAACGACAGCGAAGCGACCGGCATGCTGCGGCGGTTGAGCGGTCGCGTGCACGACGTGTTCACCGGCGTGGCCCTCGTCGATGCGTCCGGTGTCCGCTCGGGGGTCGCGCGCACGCGCGTCTGGTTCGATCCCGTGACAGACGAAGACATCGCGTGGTATGTCGCCAGCGGCGAGCCGGTCGATCGGGCCGGCGCCTATGCCATCCAGGGGCTGGCGTCGCGGTTTATCCCCCGAATCGAGGGGTCGTACACCAACGTCGTGGGGTTGCCGGTGGCATTGGTCAGTAGTATGCTGTTGAAGGAGAAGCCACTCCGGCTAAGTTCTTACTTATGAAGTACAAAGCGATCAAGATCGGTCTCACGAGCCTGGTTCTCGCCCTGACCTTCGGCGGTCTTCTGTACACGACGATGGCCGAGGGCACCGAGTACTACAAGCACGTTGACGAAGTGATGACGCAGCCCGAGCCGTGGTACGGCAAGAAGCTGCAGATGCACGGCTTCGTCGTGCCCAACTCGATCAAGCGCCGGCCCGACACCTTGGACTACATCTTCCAGGTCCAGAACAACGGCCACATCGTCAACGCGTCCTACACGGGCGTGGTGCCGGACACGTTCAAGAGCGAATCGGAAGTCGTGCTGAAGGGCATGCTGTCGGCCGACGGCTTCATCGTGCAGCCCAACGGCGTGATGGCAAAGTGCCCGTCGAAGTACGAAGCCAAGCCCGGAGGCATTACCGCGCCCTCTGGCAAGTACTAGGCGGCCGCCATGGCCTCACTCGGCGCCCTCATCCTTCTGCTCACCTTCGTGACCGCGGCTTACGCGGTCGCGGCTTCCGTCGCAGGCGCGCGCCGGCGTAACAATCGCCTGATCGAAAGCGGCGTCGCCGCCTTCTACACGGTGGCGGCGTTGATGACCGTGGCGTCCGGCATCATCATCTACGCCTTCGTCGCCGGCGACTATTCCATCCGCTACGTTCAGCGCTACTCCGATAGCGTGCAGCCGGTCTTCTACAGGATCACCTCGTACTGGGGTGGCCTCGACGGCTCGGTGATGTTCTGGGTGTTCCTGCTGTCGCTGTTCGGCTCGCTGGCAGTGAAGGTGAATCGCGACCGCCATCGCGAGCTGATTCCCTATGTGGTGGCGGTGATTGCCGTGGTGGAGATGTTCTTTCTCTTCCTGATGATCATCCACAACAACCCGTTTGCGACCTATCTCACCGAGGCGCCGACCGACGGCCGCGGGTTGAATCCGCTGTTGCAGAACTTCTACATGGCGATCCATCCACCGACCATGTACCTGGGCTTCGTCGGCTTCACGATCCCGTACGCGTTTGGCATGGCCGCGCTGATCACCGGGCATCTTGATGACTCGTGGCTGCGCGCCGTGCGCCGCTGGACGATGTTCTCCTGGTTCTGCCTGTCGCTGGGGCTGATTCTCGGCATGATCTGGGCCTACGAGGAACTCGGCTGGGGCGGCTACTGGGGCTGGGATCCGGTGGAGAACGCCGGCATGCTGCCGTGGTTCACCGCCACCGCGTTCCTGCATTCGGTGATGGTGCAAGAGCGCCGCGGCATGCTCCGGGTGTGGAACGTGTCGCTCGTGATCATCACGTTCCTGCTGACGATTGTCGCGACGTTCCTCACGCGCTCGGGCGTCGTGCAGTCGATTCACGCCTTTGGCGAAGATCCCGAGTTGGCGCGCTATTTCGTCGCCTTCATGATCTTCACCATCGTCTTCAGCTTTGGCTGGGTCATCTACCGGCTGCCGCTGCTGAAGGCGCGCCACGAACTGGATTCGTGGATCTCGAAAGAAGCCGCGTTCCTGGCCAATAACTGGGTGCTGCTGTTCGCGGCGGTGTTCGTCCTGTTCGCGACCCTGTTCCCGACCATCACCGAAGCGATCACCGGCGAGCGTCTCACCGTGGGGCCGCCGTTCTTCAACCGCTGGATGGTGCCGATCGGTCTCATCCTGCTGGTGCTGACCGGCACGGGGCCGCTACTGGCCTGGCGTAAGTCGACCATCATGAACCTGAAGGATCAGTTCTTGTGGCCGGTGTTGAGCGGGCTGGTGGTCGGCGGCGTGGTGGTGGCCATGGGCGTGCGCGTGTGGGGCTCGGGCCTGTGCTTCGCGCTCAGTGGCTACGTGATGGCGACGCTCACGCAAGAATTCATTCGCGGCGCCAACGTGCGCCGCGGCATGACCGGCACCGACCTGCTGACCGCGATGATCGGCCTGGTGTCGCGCAACCAGCGCCGCTACGGCGGCTACATCGTGCATGTCGGCATGGTCGTGATCTTCCTCGGCTTCGCCGGCGAGGGCTTCAGCCGCGACCAGCAGCTGTTGCTGAGACCCGGCGAAGAAGCCATCGTTGGTGACTACACGCTGCACCTCGACGCGATTCGCGTGACCGACGATGGCCAGAAGCAGATGGTGACGGGCCACATCACGGTCAAGGACAAGAACGGCGCGGTGCTGGAGCAGATGCGTCCGGCGAAGTGGTACTTCCGCAATCACGAAGAGGAACCGACGAGCGAGGTTGCCATCCGCCGCATGTTCGCCGAAGATCTCTACGTCGTCATGCCGGCGTTCGAGATCGAGACCCAGACCGCCAGCATCGAGGTCCACATCAACCCGCTGGTGAACTGGGTGTGGTTCGGGTTCGGCATTCTCGCCATCGGCACGGGCATCGCCTTGCTGCCGGAAACCGCCATGAGCTTCGCGGTGGCGAAGCTGCCCGCGGGCGCGTTGACGGCGTCCCTGTTGTTGCTGAGCCTGCTGTTCCCAACCGGATTGGCGTTCGCCCAGCACGTCGAGACGGGCCAGGATCCGCGGCTCGAAAAAATCACCTCGCCCGAGGCCCGGGAAGTGGCACACAAGCTGGCGTGCTGGTGTGGCGGCTGTTCGAAGCTGCCGGTCGGCCAATGCTCGTGCGGACACTGTGCCGTCGAGCGCGCCAACATCGACGTGATGCTGAAGGAAGGCAAGGACGAGAGCCAGATCATCAAGTTTTACGTCGACAAGTTTGGCGGCAGCCAGATTCTGAGCGAGCCGCCCAACAGTGGTTCCGGACGCGTGGTCTGGTTGATGCCGATCGTGGTCGGCTTCGGCGGATTCCTGACGGCGGCCTATCTGGCCATGCGGTGGTCGGGGCGGCGGACGGCGGTGGCGGGCATGCCGGCTGGCATTGAAGACCCCGCAATGACGGCGCGCCTGAACGACGAACTGCGCAACCTCGATTAGATGTCCCGAACTGATAGCGAGCGGGACTTGTCCCCCGTAGCGCGTTCTGCCGGCACGAGCGCGGAGGGGGAGCCGTTTCTTCAGCCGTGGCAGTTCTTCCTGCTCGGTGGCATGCTGGCGGCCACTGCGACGGTGATTGTCGCGACCGGGCAGTCGCCGGCCAACATCATCATTCTCAGTCTCACGGTCGTGTCGGTGAGCTTCGTCGGCCTCGGCGCCTACCGGATCCTTTCGCCACTCGTTTCCCCGGACGTCGATGCGCCGATGCTGATCGGCGGCCGGACGCGCGTGGCGCTCGAACGCGAGAAGTCGCTGGTGTTGCGATCGATCAAAGAGCTGGAGTTCGACTTCGCCATGCGCAAGATGTCGCCGGCCGACTTCGACGAGATGGCCGGCCGGCTCCGTCTGCGCGCTCTCGGCCTGATGGAGCAACTGGACGTCAGCGGCGGCTATCGGGAGCAGATCGAGCAGGAAGTGGCCAAGCGGCTGGGGACTCCGGCGCCGCCTGACGCATCGGCGCTGCCGATCTGCGTTTGCGGCACCGCGAACGACCCCGACGCCCGCTTCTGCAAGTCCTGCGGCCACCGACTGGCCGCCGATTTAAAGACAGCCACCGATTAGACACAGATTAGACGCAGATGTTCATCTTGCCTCACTGCCGATCCCAGGCTGCAAGCCGCAAGCCGCAAGCCGCAAGCCCCACCCGATTGACAGTGGCCGGCGCGCTGGTGCTTGTCGCGCTGTCGAACGCGCCGGCGATCGCGCAGGTCGCCATGCCTGACGCCAGTGCCATGGCGGGCACACCGCTACCGGCGCCTGAGCTTCCCGATGCGACCGTGACTGTCCGTGTGCTGCGTGAGCGCATGGGCAACAACGTCGTCGGACAGCCAGTGACGCTCAAGGCCGGCAGTGCGTCGCGCACCGCCAACACCGACGCGCAGGGCCGCGCGCAGTTCGCGGGCCTGGCCGCGGGCACGCTGGTGCAGGCGTCGACGACCGTCGATGGGGAAGCGCTGACGTCGCAGGAGTTCACGGTGCCGGCCCGGGGCGGCGTACGCGTCGCGCTGATCTCGGGAATCCAGAGAGTCGCCGACGCGGAGAAGGCCGCGGCGGCGGCCGGGGCGAAAGAGCCCGCTCGGCCAGGCGTCGTCGAGTTTGGTCCCGAGTCGCGCCTGATCTTCGAGTTCCAGAATGACGTGCTCAGCGTGTTCTACCTGCTCGAAGTGGTGAACAACGCGCGCACGCCGATCGACATCGGCGGCCCCATCATCATGGAGCTGCCCACCGGCGCCTCGGGCGTGTCGATGATGCAAGGCTCGTCGCCGAGCGCGTCGGTGCTGGCGGACATCTTGACCATCACCGGCCCGTTTGCCCCGGGGAAGACCTTGGCGCAGGTCGGCTTCTCGCTGCCGCAAGCCGGCCCGGCGTCGGCGGTTCTGCAGAAATGGCCAGTCGCGCTCGGCCAGTTGTTCGTGGCCGCCGAGAAGGTCGGGACCATGCGGATGTCGTCGCCGCAACTCACCGACATTCGGGAGATGACATCCGACGGCCAGGTGTTTCTGATGGGCACGGGCGGCCGTCTCAACGCCGGCGACACGCTGGTGGTGAACCTGTCGGGGATGCCGGCACACAGTCTGCTGCCGCGCAACATCGCGCTCGGTGCGGCGGCGCTGGTGTTTATGGTGGGCCTGTGGATGGCGGTGTCACCGAGAGCCGCGCGGGCCTCGGAGGACGCCAAGCTGGAGACGCGACGCGAGCGTCTGCTGAGTGACGTCGTGGCCCTCGAGCGCAAGAAGCGGCAGAAGCCGCTGTCGGCCGCGGATGGCGCGCGATTGCAGCGGCTGACAGCGGACCTGGAAAAGGTGATGGCGGCGCTCGACCTCGGCCCGCGCTCTGGAGATCCGGGCGTTCACCTTCGTGCGTGACGCGGTACGGCGTCCATGAGCAGCGAATTTCAACGCCTGACCGTCATCGATCTGGCGCGGCACTACGGCCGCCGTAAGGCCCTGTCGCAGGTCAACTTCAGCTGCGACGCGGGCGAGATCATCGGCCTGCTCGGGCCCAACGGTGCCGGCAAGTCCACGCTCCTCAACATTCTGGCCACGCTACTGAGCCCGTCGCGCGGGCGCGTGGAGTACGGCGAACGCACCGCGTCTGAAGGCGGCGCCGAGATTCGCGGCCGCATTGGCATGCTCGGCCATGACCTGTTCCTGTACCCCGAACTCACGGCGCGAGAGAACCTCGTCTTCTTCGCGCAACTGTATGGGTTGCCCGACGCGCGAATGGCCGCCGGCGCGGCCCTGACGCGGGCCGGCCTCGCCGATCGGGGAGACGACCTCGTGTCGGGATTCTCGCGCGGCATGCGACAGCGCGTGGCCCTCGAACGCGCGTTGCTGCACGAGCCGCGGCTGGTCCTGCTCGATGAGCCGTTCACGGGACTGGACCAGGCCTCGACCGCCGCGCTGGTCGCGCGATTGCGCGAGCGACAGGCGGCCGGGTGCCTCCTGGTGATCGCCACGCACGACCTCGAGGTGGCGGACGGCTTGCTGAGCCGGGCCATCTACCTGAAGAACGGCCGGATCGTGGGCACCGATTCCGACAGCCGCGGCCTCAGCGAACGCTATCGGCTCGCCATTCAATGATCGGCAGCTTCTTCCGTGTGGCGTGGTACGTGATGCGCAAGGACCTGACGGTCGAGGTGCGCAGCAAGGAAGTGCTGCTGACCACGTTGTTCTTCGCGGTCTCGGTCGTCCTCGTGTTTTCATTTGCGATCGTTCGAGAGGGCCGGGCGCCGGACGATGTCGCGGCCGGCATCTTGTGGGTGGCGGTGTCGTTTGCCGGGACCCTGGCCATGGGCCGCACCTTCGAGCGGGAACGCTACAACGACACACTGCGCGCGTTGCTGTTGGCGCCCTCCGATCGGCCGGCGATCTACGTCGGCAAGCTGCTGGGCTTGCTGGCGCTGCTGGCGCTGGTCGAGATCGTGCTGGTGCCGCTGATCGGGCTGCTGTTCAACGCGCCCATCCTGGCGTTCCCCGGCCGGCTGGCCGCGCTGCTGGCGCTCGGCACACTTGGGTTTGCCGCCGTGGGCACTTTGTTCGCGGCCATGCTCGTCCGCGTGCGCAGCCGGGACACGCTGCTGCCGGTCCTGCTGTATCCGATCACCATTCCGGTGATGATTGCGGGCGTGCGGGGCACCGCCGCATTGTTCCAGGACACGCCAGACCTGCCCATGGCGCAGTTCTGGATCGGCCTGCTGATCGTCTGGGACGTCATTTTCATCACCCTCGCGCTTTGGACGTTCGAACCGGTCATGACGGAGTAGAATTCCAGACAGTTCTCCATGACGAAACTGAACCCGCTGTTGATCGGCCTCTCCGCTGTCATGTTCGGCGTCGCGCCGTGGATGATCAACGCCGCTCCCTACGAATCGACGATGGGCCTGGTGCAGAAGGTGTTCTATTTCCACTTTCCGTCGGCGATCCTGTTTCTGGTCGCCGGCCTGATCTGTGGCGTGGCCAGCGCGATGTTCCTGTTCGGCAAGAAGGCGAAGGCCGACGGCTGGGCGATTGCCGCGGCCGAACTGGGACTGGTGTTTGGCAGCCTGACGCTGGTGACCGGGCCGCTCTGGGCGCGCAAGGCGTGGGGCGTGTGGTGGGTGTGGGATCCGCGCCTCACCTCCAGCCTGCTGCTGTGGATGATCTTCGGCGCCTATCTGCTCCTGCGTCGCTACGGCGGCCCGGGTTCCGAAAAGCTGGGCGCGGGCATGGCGCTGTTCGGCATGGCCAACGTCCCGTTCATCTACGTGTCGGTCAATGTCTGGCGCACGCTGCACCCGCAGACGTCGGTCGTGCCGACCTTGCCCATCGACATGGGCATTCCCCTGTGGTTCTGTTTCGCGGCGTTCACCATGTTGTTCGTCGCCCTTCTGAACCTGCGGGCCCGCCTCGAGCACCAGCGCGCCCGCGTCGAAGCTCTCTATCTTGCCGAGGACGAAGCGTGATGCGATTCTGTCGAGCGTTGCTGATGTCGGTGGCCCTGGCCGCGGGTGTTCCCGGTGTGACGGCCGGCGCGATGCAGCCGCCATCCCAGAGTGAGTTCGTACCGGTGGCCGACATCCCGGCGGGAGAGCAGATCCCCGCCTTCAACCTGGTCGGTGCCGCCTACGGGTTCGTGTGGGTGGTCCTGCTCGGCTATGTCTGGTCGATCGCGCGTCGCTTGCAGAAGGTTGAATCGGAGCTGGCGGATCTCGAATCGCGGCGCTAAGTAGATGGAGATCGGCATACCCACCGCGTCGCACTTCATCTTCATCCCTGGCGTCCTGATCGTCGGCGTGGTCATCGGTTGGATTCTCGGCTCGCGCGCCGCCCAGGATGCGATGGCGTCGGAGATGCGGAAGCGCGAAGAGCGCGCCGTAAGAAGTAAGAAGTAAGAAGTTACCGTCCGAGCGCGAGGCGCTGGGCGAGCACGTCCGGTAGCCCTTCTTCGAGAATTCTCGCCTGGGCCTTTGCCACCGGGTACTCCACGCGATAGATCGTGACCTCGCGGGCCGCGGAGTCGACCATCGCAAATCCGGCGCGGGGATCGCCATCCCGTGGCTGGCCCACCGAGCCAGGATTGATCAGGTAGCGGTTCGCCTCATCTAGCGCGATCGTCAATGGCCGCTGTTGGTCCGCAGTCGATAACCCGAACTGATCCCGCGACAGATAGTAGCCCACCTGCACATGCGTGTGGCCAAACAGGCAGAGCGGGCGGCGCGCCGCGTGCATGGCGCGCAGGGCATCCAGGTCATCGAAGACGTACGCGTCCTCGTCGAACGGCGTGCCGTGGCAGATCTCGATGAAGTCGTCGACGATCAGCGGCCCGGCCGGCAGGGCCGCCAGCCACGCGCGGTGGTCCGGCGTGAGGGCATCGTAGGTCCAGCGGATGGCGCTACGGGCCACGGCGTTGAAGTCTTCCGGACTCTCGACGCCCGAGCCGACCTTGTCGTGGTTGCCGCGAATCAGCGCATACGGTGCCAGCGCGCGCACGCGATCGCACACCGCGTTGGGATCGGCGCCGTAGCCCACCAGATCGCCCAGTAGCAGCACCCGCTCGTAAGCGAGCGGGGCGGCGGCGGCCATGACGGCTTCATAGGCCTCGAGATTCGCGTGTATGTCACTGATGACCAGGTAGCGCATTAGGTATTCAGCCAATCCACGATGCGATCGACGAGCTCCTCGACTGAGCCGCGTCCTGCGTCCACCCGGAAGTGCGCCTGGCGGTATGCCGCGAGTCGCTGATTATAGAGCCGTTCCATCTCCTGGCGATCGGCGGCGAGCGGGCGCCGGCCATCCAGGGGAATGCGAGCGAGGACCGTGGCCAGCGGCGCGTCCAGCCAGACCACGGCACCGTCCTTGAGCATCAGCTCACGATTGGCCGGGTCGGCGAAGGTGCCGCCGCCCGAGGCGACGACCGCCCCGCGCTCGGGCAGCAGGCCGATCAGCACCGCGCGCTCGCGCGCGCGGAAGTAGGGCTCGCCGTCCTTTCGGAAGATCGTGGGGATGTCGCGCCGCTCTTCCCGCTCGATGCAGGCGTCGATGTCTTCGACCTTCCAGTCCAGCCGCTTGCCCAGGGCGCCGGCGGCGGTCGTCTTGCCGGCGCCCATGAAGCCAACCAGGTAGACCTTGTCAGCCCTCACGCGCCAGCCTTTCCAGGTCCTCGAAGAAGGCTGGGTACGACACGGCCACCGCGTCGGCGCCTTCGATCAGCGTCGAACCCGTGGCGCCGAGCGCCGCGACGGCGAAGGCCATGGCCAGCCGATGGTCGTGGACGGCATGCACGGTGCCGCCGGTGAGCCGGGCGCCGGCGCGGATCTGGAAGCCATCCGGCCGCTCTTCGGCATCCGCGCCCATGGCGCGCAGGCCCGCGACCAGTTCGGCAATGCGGTCGCTTTCCTTGACCCGCAGCTCCCCGGCGCCCGAGACCGTGACGCTGCCGCCGAAGGTGCCGAGCGTGGCCAGCACGGGCAGTTCGTCGATCACCTCAGGCACTTCCGCGGGGGCGATCACGAGGTCGCGCATCGCGCCGTGCCGCACCCGCAGGCGGCCGACCGGCTCGCCGTTCCACTCGTCCTCGATGGTGGTCTCCACGAGCGCGCCGAAGCGGCGCAGCACGTCGAGCAAGCCGGCGCGACTGGGGTTCAGGCCGACGTTGGTAATCGTGATGTCCGATCCCGGCATGGCGGCGGCCGCTACCGCCATGAAGGCGGCGGAGGAGAGGTCGCCCGGCACGCGCAGAGTTCGGCCTGACAGC
Source organism: Vicinamibacterales bacterium (assembly GCA_038919385.1). GTDB lineage: Bacteria > Acidobacteriota > Vicinamibacteria > Vicinamibacterales > UBA2999 > 12-FULL-67-14b. Next base: position 25,560 of record JBCKZH010000012.1, read on the forward strand.
CGTTGCCCGCCGCGCAAGGTCATGGTGCGGCCCTGGATGTCAACGACGGCGCCGAACGCGACCAGGGCCCGTTCCGTATGATCTCGAGTAGACGCGGGTTCCGTGACGCGGGTCTCACCGGCCGCCTGGAGCCCGGCCAGCAGCACCGCGGACTTGACCTGGGCACTCGGCGTGTCGGGTGCGAAGGTCATGCCGGTGAGATGGGCGCCGTGAATCACCACCGGGGGGCGGTCGCCCGGGCCGGCGGTGACGGAGGCGCCCATTTGCGTGAGGGGACCGATAATTCGGCGCATGGGCCGCCGGGACAGTGAGGCATCGCCGATCAGGGTCGATATAAAGGGGTGGGCGGCGACCACCCCGCCCAGCATCCGCATGGTGCTGCCGGAATTGCCGCAGTCGAGCGGGCCAGATGGTGCTGTCAGGCCGCGCAGCCCGCGCCCCTCGATTGAGACGATCGGCGGATCCCCATCGTCTGAAGCGGGGGTTCGTGAGACGATAACCCCGAGAGACACCAGGCAGGCGAGCGTCGATGCGCAATCGGCGCCGGGTGCGTAGTTGGCAATGGTGGAGGGGCCATCGGCAATGGCCGCAAGCAAGGCGTAACGGTGCGAGATGGATTTGTCCCCCGGCACTTGCAGCACGCCGGTGACGGCGCGCGCGGGGGACACGGCAATTCGGTCGGCCACTCGCATCATGTTCAACTATAGCAACTTGACCGGCTTTGAAGCGCTATGGTACTTAAAGAGTACATGGCCGCGCGTCAGACCGGTGCGAGTGCCGAGTAGCCCGACCCCGACCCGATGATTCCACCGCACACGGTCCGTCTCGAGTTCAACAGCGCGTTCGACATGCTCGACTTCGTGCAGGTCGTCAGCGACCATGTCGGCAAGATGGCCGGCCTTGATGAAGACCAGCTCCACTGGGTCAGCGTGGCGGTGCGCGAGTCGGTCGTCAACGCCATCAAGCACGGGAACAAGAACGACAGCAGCAAGCGCGTGCTGATCGAGTTCAGCCCGGTGCCCCCGACTGACACCGGGGAATTGGTGATCCGGATCGAAGACCAGGGCGAAGGCTTCGTGCCCGAAGAAGTGGCCGACCCACTCGCCCCCGAGAACATCCTGAAATCCAGCGGCCGCGGCATCTTCCTGATCCGCAACTTCATGGACGAAACGGTGCTGAAGAAAGTGCCCGGCGGCATGGAGATCCGGATGGTCAAGAAGATTCAAAAAGGGGCTTGAGGCTTGGGGCTTGGGGCTTGATCGATCCGCTGTTTCTCGCGACGGCTGTTGAAGCCGTGGTCCGCGCCGGCGACCTGCAGATCGCCAAGTTCGGGACCGGTGTTCGCGTCGACAAGAAGGGCACTATCGATCTGGTGACCGAGGTCGATGTCGAAGTGGAGCGCATGTTCCGCGCGTTGGTCGCCGAGCGGTTTCCCGATCATGACGTGCTCGCCGAAGAGTTCACGACCGCGCCCACCGGCGCGCGGCATCGGTGGGTGTTCGATCCGCTCGATGGCACGACCAACTTCGCGCACGGCGTCCCCATCTTCTGCGCGTCGCTGGCCCTCGAGATTGACGGCGAGGCGGTCGTGGCGGCCGTCTACGATCCGAATCGACAAGAGCTGTTCAGCGCGGAAGCCGGCCAGGGGTCGCGGCTGAACGGGCAGCCGCTGCGGGTCTCCACTAGTGCGACCGTGCTCGACTCGATGCTCGTGACGGGCTTCCCGTATCACGTGCAGCAGAACCCGGACGAGTTCCTCAAGGTGTTCGGCCAGGTGCTGCGGCATGCGCGCGCGGTGCGGCGCCTGGGATCCGCGGCGATCGACATCTGCTGGGTCGCGGCGGGCCGCATGGACGGGTTCTGGGAAGCGAGCCTGAAGCCGTGGGACACGCGGGCGGCGGCGCTGATTCTCGAGGAAGCCGGTGGGCGGGTGACCGCGATGGACGGCGGCAAGTGGATGCCCGAGGCCGGCGACATCCTGGCCACCAACGCGCTGATCCACGAAGAGTGTTTGAAGATTCTAAGGTCCTGAGGGCCTGGGGTCCTGGGGGCTTGAAATGCCGCGTGTTGCAGCTAACTCTTTTCAAGTGAAATTGCGTCTATCTGGACTGCAAAGCCGAATCGAGGATGGTTGTGTCGAGAACTTCCTTCTTGAAGAACCCCTGCTTCTTGGGCCAACCTGCTTCCCGTAAGAGTCCGCTGACGAAGTAAAAACCAAAGATCGACATCACGATCCCTTCGCTTCGAATAATGGGTCAAGACTTGCGGCTCAGTGCCTTCCAACCTCCAGCGACGATCACTCCAATAAGCTACGCGCGAATAGCCCACTGGCCGACCTGGGTCGCCGATGATCGCGTTGCATCGGCATCGTCACTTGTCGTGAACATCCACACGGCGGCTATCAGGCCGCCGAGGATGCCGACGGTCCACAGTTTCCAGGTCGGCGTCGGACGCTGCGGATTGTGAGCCTGCATTGCCATAATATCACCTCGTCGATGGCCGCCGTACTGCGCAATCAACCGTCGAGCCTGGTCCGCACCAGAAGGCCAGCACGAGTCGTGCGCTCCGTGCAACGGCCTGACCTCATCGGCTGCCAGGGCCGACGAAGCTTCACGACGCCGTAGCCACCCTCGGATCAAGCGCGTGCAGCCCCACTTGTGTCGAGGATCCGCAGACCGGGCATCGCGATTTCATGTCCCACGCGGCGATCCCCTTGAGGAAATCGCACGTCGAGACCACACACCTCGGATAGGGGAGCGTAGACGAGACTTCCCTTGCCGCCTCCAGCAGTCGCACATCACTGCTGACAAACACTTCGGCGACACCAAGGTAAACAACCTGCCACATATCCGCGCCGCCAGGGCGTCTTCCGCCCTGTTTTGGGGAGTGAGCCATCGCCTGCGTGATGATGTATCCCAACGTGCCCGCCAAGGCGCGCCAGATATCCACTCGCGTGCTGAGAACAGCGACCTGCGCCAAGGACAGGCCGAGCTCCTGCGCGGCCGGTAACGCAGACAGCAGCTTCAGCCGCAAGCGTCATCGGTAGTTAGCCCGTCCACGCAATCGGATCAACTTCGAACCCGACCGCGAAGCGAACGAGGAGGTTTGTTGGTCAGGGCGCACCAGGGTCGAACGTTTCAAGCGTCTTGCCCTTCAACAGTTTCCGCTCCAGTCGACCTAAAGCTAAACTCGCCACATTCCCACAATCAGCACGATGACATAAAGCGACGCATTTACCGGATTCCAGAACGACATCCGTTCAGCTTGAAATGCAGCTGCCCAAGCCCTCAAGCCCCCAAGCCCCCAAGCCCTCAAGCCCCCAAGTCCTCACTGTCTCTTGTACAACGCGACGTTGCCTCCCTCGCACACCCGCTCGAATCCTCGCAGGAACCCTGGCCAGCCCATCGCCTTCTGGTGCAGCATGTCGCCGCCCTCGGCGACCTCTTCCACTAGCACCCAGCCCGTGAACGCGGCTGGACCAGACGCGTACGCGGCCTGCCAGGTGGGACCGCTCCCTTCGTGCAAGAAATCCGACAGGTGGAAGCCCGCCAGAGACAGCTCCTGCATGTAGTGGGCGAGGGCGCCCATGCTCGCCATGATCGTCGTGTCGTCGTAGGACTGGCGCAGGCAGGCGGTGACGGCCTGGCGGCCAATGCCGTTCTGCCGATCCAACTGCGCCTCCACGATCATCGGCGCGCGGCGGTCGAACGGTGGCGCCTGCCACACGATCGCCGTGAAGAGAATCGCGGCCATGGCGGGAGCGGCCCGCCGGGTCAGGCCGACGGCGGCGCCAATGCACGCCGCGCCGCCAAGAATCAGCGGCACCTCATAGCGAATCCGGAATGGATGTCCCGACACGAAGGCGTAGAACGGCAGTGCCGCTGACGCCAGGAGGGCGAGTGGCAAGATCAAGCCGCTTCCGGATCGGCGCCACACGGCCCCAGCGATCAGGACCATCGCGGACACCTCCGCGGCGAGCACGAGGCGCGCGCCGCCGAGGTCGGCGACGCCCGTGAGCATGGCGTTGACCACCACCAGTGGTTGGCCCTGCAGCGTTGGATCGGGAACGTAGAAGCCGCCGGTGACAAACCACTCGCCAATGCTGGCGAAGCTCATGCCCATGAAGAACAGGACCGCACCGGCCGGATAGCACGCCAGGCGCGCCGTGCTCTGGGCGACTTGCGCCAGGGGCGTGCCCCTGCGCCATTTCACCCACGCCGCCAGCGCCATGGCGGTACCGACAATCGGCCAGGCTTCATAGCGGGTGAGGCAGGCCGCCACCATCGTCCAGCCCGCGGCGCGCGGCACACGCACGGGGTCCGACAGCGCCCACTCGGCCAGAGATAGAACGACGAGACTCGAGAGCGCAAACAGCAGCGGCTCGGTCATCGGCGTGCTCTGCAGATACAGCACGTTGGGATTGGCGGCGAACAGCGCCGCCGCCAGGCCGGCGCCCCAGGGGGAACCGGTCACGCGCATCACTAAGGCCGCGAGGCAGGCGGCGGTGACGGCAAACGCCACCACCGACACGAGGATGGCCGAGGCTCCGGTCTGGTAGATCCAGTCGATCTGGACTGGCAGGGCATTGAGGACATGCGGCAAGGGGAGCCAGACCGCGCCGATCTGCTCCCAACTGGGTGTCAGGCTATCGAGGATGCGGCGGGCGACTACCAGATGCGCCTTGGCGTCGTAATGGCTGAGGGATAGCCCCGCCGACCAATACACCGCGGCCGCGACCGTGCCCAGCAGGGCGGCCACGCCGCCCAGCGCACGCGAAAGGGGATCGAAAGAAGGCACAGTCTCGCTGTATAATGCCTCGTCCCGCTCAATGCAGCCTGAGCTTTCGATCGTCATCCCGGTCCACAACGAGTCACCCAACATCAAGCCCCTCTATGAGGAGCTGACGCAGACGTTGGGTCACTACGGCCGTACCTACGAGCTGTTGATCGTTGACGATGGCAGTACGGATGATTCGTTTGAGCAGCTGGCGGCGTTGCAGGCACACGACCCGCGGCTGCGCGTCATCCGCTTCCGCCGCAACTTTGGCCAGACCGCCGCATTCGCGGCCGGCATTGCCCACGCGCGCGGCCGGCTGGTCGTCACTTCTGACGGCGATCTCCAGAACGACCCCCGCGACATCCCGGCCATGGTGGCCCTCATCGATCGGGGCCACGACATCGTCTGCGGCTGGCGCAAGGACCGCAAGGACACCTTGATCACGCGGCGCGTGCCGTCGATCGTCGCCAACAAGCTGATTTCGTGGGCGACCGGCGTGCCGCTGCACGATTACGGGTGCTCGCTGAAGGTCTTTCGATCCGAAGTGATCAAGCCGCTGCGGCTCTACGGCGAGATGCACCGGTTCCTGCCGGCTATCGCCAGCCAGATCGGCGTCAAGATCGCCGAGATGGAAGTGAACCACCGCGCGCGGAAAGCAGGCGTCACCAAGTACGGCCTGTCCCGCACCGTTCGCGTCGTGCTCGATCTGGCCACCGTGAAGTTCCTGCTGAGCTATTCGACACGGCCGCTGCAAATCTTCGGATTGATCGGCTTGATCGCCGGCGGGCTGGGTGGGCTGATCACCGTATGGCTGGCCTACGTGCGCCTGTTCCTGCACCAGGGCATTGCCGATCGCCCCTTGCTGCTGCTGGGCGTCATGTTGATTTTCATCGGCGTGCAGCTGGTGACCTTCGGCTTGCTGGCCGAGGTGATGACGCGCACGTACTACGAATCCCAGAACAAGCCCACCTACGTGATTCGCGAGGTACGCGAGTCGGCTGACCTCACCGCGGTCGCGCGCTGATGGCCACCGTCCGCCCGCGCGAACACGACCCGCGGATCACGGTCATTCAGCAGGAACTGTTCGACGAGAACCGCTCGAAGGCCGACAAGTACCGCCAGTTGTTTGTCGGCCAGCCGGGCGCCTGGGCGCTGGTCAAGTACGAGCTGGCCATGGCGCTGGCGAGCTGGGTGCCGGGCGCCGTTGGCCTGCTCCTGCGCGCGAAGCTGTATCCGCTGGTGCTCGGTTCGGTCGGCCGGAACGTCGTGTTCGGCGTCGGTGTGACGCTGCGCCATCCGCACAAAATCCACATTGGCGACAACGTCGTGATTGACGATTTATGCTGTCTCGACGCCAAGGGCACCGACAACCAGGGCATTCAGATCGGAAGCGGCGTGTTCGTAGGCCGCAACACCATTCTCAGTTGCAAGAACGGCGACATCGTCATCGAGGACCGCGCCAACATCGGTTTCAACTGTGAAATCTTCTCCGCGTCGCGGGTGCGGGTGGGCCAGGACGTCCTGATGGCGGCCTACACCTACCTGGTGGGCGGCGACCACCTCTACGACCGCATCGACATCCCGGTGCTGCAGCAAGGTCGCACCGCACACGGCATCGACGTCGGTGACAGCGTGTGGCTGGGCACCCACGTCGTCGTGACCGACGGCTCCGCGATCGGCCGCGACGCCATCATCGGCGCCGGCGCGGTGGTGGTGGGCGCGATTCCCGAGTTCGCCATTGCCACCGGCATTCCCGCAAAGGTGATGCGCGATCGCCGGGATCCGGGATCCGGGATCCGGGATCCGCAAGCCACAAGCCCCGTGTCGCCAGCCGCAAGCCGCAAGCCGCAAGCCTGATCTATGTGCGGGATTGTCGGGATTGTCGATCGTGATCTGAGCCGGCCGGTCGGTGCGGACGAACTGCAGCAGATGGTGCGGATGCTGCACCACCGCGGTCCGGATGAAGAGGGCAGCATCACCATGAACGGCGTCGGCCTGGGCATGCGCCGGCTCGCCATTGTCGACCTTGCCACCGGACAGCAGCCGATCCTGAACGAAGCCGGCGATGTCAAGATCGTCGCCAACGGCGAGATCTACAACTTCCAGCAACTCCGCGACGAGCTCGAGGGCCACGGCCACACGTTCCGCTCGCGCCACTCCGATATCGAGGTGCTGGTCCATGCCTACGAGCAGTGGGGCGAGGACTTCCTGCCAAAACTGCGGGGCATGTTCGCCCTGGCCATCTGGGATGGCCGGACCAAGACCCTGATCGCCGCGCGCGACCGCGCCGGCGAGAAGCCGCTGTACTGGACCGTCACGTCGAGAGGCCTGCTGCTGGCCTCCGAGGTCAAGGCCCTGCTGGTGCGTCCGGAGGTCTCGCGTGAACTCGATCCGATCTCGCTCGATCAGTTCCTGACCTACGAGTACGTGCTCGCGCCCCGCACCATGATCAAGGGCATCCACAAGATCCCGCCCGCGCATTTCTTGCGCTATCGCGATGGGGCCGTGTCGGTCCATCGCTACTGGGATGCGGCCGATGTGCCACTGCGAGAATGGGACGACCGCGAGGCCGCCGAGGCCCTGCGCACGGCGTTGCGGAAGGCGGTCGTCAGCCAGTTGATGGCCGACGTGCCGCTGGGCGTCTTCCTCTCGGGCGGCATCGATTCCAGTTCGCTCGTGGCGTTCATGAGCGAGTCCTCCTCGCAGCCCGTGAACAGCTTCAGCATCGGCTTCAGCGACGGCACCTACAACGAGCTGCCGTACGCCCGGGAAGTGGCGGCGCTGTTCAAGACCAACCATCGCGAGCGAAGCGCGTCACCGGACTTGAGTGACCTGTTCGAACGCCTGGTCGTGCACCTGGACGAGCCGTTCGCCGACGTCTCGATGTTCCCGACGTTCAGCGTCTCGGAGCTGGCACGCGAACACGTCAAGGTCGTGTTGTCAGGCGATGGCGGCGATGAACTGTTCGGTGGCTACGATGCCTACCAGGCGCAGGCCCTGGCCGCGAAGCTGGGCTGGATGGGCGATGCCTTGTTGCCGGCGCTGGCGGGCGTTGCGGCGGCGCTGCCCCCGACCGAGAAGAAGAAGGGCCTCGTCAACAAGGTCAAGCGCTTCACCGCGGGTGCCACGACCGCGCCGGCCGATCTCGGTCACTACCGCTGGATGGTGTACCTGAACGCCCGCGCCAAGGCGCGCCTGTATCGGACCGGGCTGCGCGACGCGCTCGCGGCGACCGATGTCTATGCCCCCGTGCGCGACGCACTCGCGCGCTTCGGCCAGGACGATGTGCTCAACCGGCAGCTCTATGCGGATCTGAGCCTGTACCTGGCCGACGACATTCTGGTCAAGGTCGATCGCATGAGCATGGCGACGTCGCTCGAGACGCGGGCGCCGTTCCTCGACGGCGATCTCATGGAGCTGGCGTTCTCGATGCCGGGCCACTTGAAGATTCGTCACGGCGAGCGGAAGTGGATTCTGAAGCAGGCCATGCGCGGCATCTTGCCCGACCGCATCGTGTCGCGCCGCAAGGAAGGCTTCAGCATGCCGATGAAGAACTGGCTGCGCCGCGAACTGCAGCCGCTGATGCGCGACTTGTTGTCGCCCGAGCGCATCGCGCACCGTGGGCTCTTCGATCCCGTCGTGGTGACGGCGCTGATGGACGCGCACACCGCAGGCAGCGAGAACCACGCACACACGCTGTTCCCGCTGATGGTGTTCGAACGCTGGGCCACCGCGCACTTACGTTAACGTTAACCACAGAGCACACAGAAGGACACAGAGTCATGTTGTGAAATGCCTGTCAGGCATTTTGAAAATGATTTCTCGGTGTTTTCTGCGTCCTCTGTGGCCAACGTCGTTGAGTACAAAAAGAAAAGGCGCACGGTTTACCCGTGCGCCCGTGATCACCGGCCGCTCATCTGCGCCATCGGCGCAAATCGGTGGCCTACGTCAGGTGCTTGCTGACCAACTTGGTCATTTCGAACATGTTGACCGTGGCCTTGCCACCGAAGACCGACTTCAGTGCGGCATCGGCCTTGATCATGCGCTTGTTCTTCGGATCCTGCAGGCCATTCTTCTTGATGTAGGCCCAGAGCTTCTTGGTGACCTCGGTACGCGGAATCGGCTTGTTGCCGACAACTTCCGCCAGAGCGGCGCTCGGCATAACGGGCTTCATGAACGCGGCATTCGCCTTACGCGCCGGCTTCGCGGCTTTTGCAGCTTTCTTCTTCGCAGTCTTGGCCATCTGTTCTCCTGGTTAGGCAACCGCTCAACGACAGCGTTGCAGAAGGGAGGTTACTATAAGTTCGCACTTTTTCCCTATGAAAAGTAGCTAGTCCCTCGGCAGGCGGTAGAACGCCTCGACCTCGGCCACCTCGTTTCGGAGGCGCCACTCGTCCCATCCGTGCGCGCGGGCCATGATGGCGCCGGCCCGTTCGAGGGCGTCGCTGCCCGGGTGACCGGCCGCGCCGGCCTCGGTCCGGCGGATTACCGCGTCCCCGAGCTTGAGGGCCATTTCCCGCCTGGCCGCATAGAGGATTTCGGCGCCCAGCACCTCGCAGCCGCGCCCGAGCGGCCGCGCCAGCGCCGGGACGTCGCGGGCCATCTGCAGCACCCGGTCATAGCCGGTGCCGTAGGTCGTGGCAATGCGGCGCAGCGTTTCGGTGCCGATGCCCTCGACATCCCGCAGGAGGACGGCCTTCAGGAAGTTATCGACGTGATTCATGCTGCCGCCCAGAAGAGGCGTCTCGGCGGTTCGGCACGGCGGCGGCGTGGCATGGCCCATGGACCGGAACACCGCGTCGACCGCCTGTTCGGCGGTATGACGCGCCGTCGTGTAGCGGACGCCAAACACCGAGACCAGCCCCGGCAGCCCGTGGCGGCCGTGGTCCACCACCCGGCTCTCCTTCAGGAGCCGGACGTTGTGGCCTTCGCCAGAGACCATGGGTAAGAGGCCGCAGTGAATCAGCCGCACATCCGATGTCGTCAGGCCGGAATGCGGAAACGCCTCCCGGGCGTCCTTCAGGAACGCCTCGAGGTCCCACCGAGAGACCTTCAGTTGGTCCGGTGAGCCGTCGTAGGCGTCGTGGCTCGTACCGAGCATTGAGACGTCACGCCACGGCACCATGAAGAGATAGCGCCCACCGACGACGCCGCCGCAGGCGTGCGAGTTGACCACCTTACGAGTGATCACATTCATGGCCCGCGACAGGCGCGGTGGCGGCCCGCCTTGTGCCGCCCGCGGCAGATCCGTGAGCATCGAGGTGGCCCACGGTCCGGCGCAGTTGACGACGACCGAACCGCGCAGGTCGAAAGTGTTGCCCGTCATGCCGTCCTCGGCCTGTACACCGACGACGCGACCGCCTTCGCGGATGAAGCGGTTGGCCTTGACGTAGTTCGCCGCGGTCGCGCCGGCGTCGACGGCAGACAGCAGGAACGACAGCGTCACGCGGTCCGTGCTCAGCATCTGGTAGTCGTACCAGACGGCCCCGCCCGTGACGCCATCAGGCGACACGATCGGGTTCAGCCGCAGGGTTTCTTCCCTGGAGATGATCTGGCTGCGCGGCAGGCGCGATCCGGGATCGGCCAGCCCCTCGTTGCGGTCGCGGGCGATCGCGTCGTTGATGGCAAACGCCACCCGCATGGCCAGCGACGACCGCTTCGGGTGCCTCGTCGTCGCCACGACGAACGGCAGCGGCCGGACGAGGTGAGGAAGAATGCGCGCCAGGGCCCGGCGCTCGCGGATGAACAGGCGCATCTGCGGGAAGTTGAGGGACTGGAGCGAGCGCAGGCCGCCGTGGAGCGTCTTGAGGTTGTTGAACGAGGTGGCCGCCCCGAAGTCGTCCTTGTCGATGATGGCGACCGCCAAGCCCCGCTGGGCGGCATCCCACGCGACCGTGACGCCGTAAAAGCCGGCGCCCACCACAATCAGGTCAAATTTCGTGTCCGCCAGGAGGCGGAGGTCGCGTGTCATCCTTGGGCGATATTGTACGATACAGGGTCGTGATCAACGAGATTGAACGCTACTGGAACCACCGCATCCACGATCTGGAGATGACGACCGAGCCGGTCGGGACCCGTGGGTTCTTCGACGATCTCGATGACTACCGCTACGACAAGCTTCGCTATTTACCTCAATTGGTGGATTTCTCCGCCTACAAGGGGCAACGGCTGCTGGAAGTGGGCTGCGGCATCGGCACCGACCTGGTTCGGTTTGCAGCCGGCGGCGCCCGTGTGACCGGCGTGGACCTGGCGCAGACTGCCATCGACCTTGCACGGAAAAACTTTACGCTGCGTGGGCTGGCAGCCGAGGAACTGCGTGTGGCGAATGGGGAGGCGTTGCCGTACGGCGATGCGTCGTTCGACGTGGTCTATGGCCACGGCGTGGTCCAGTACACCGCCGACGCGGCGCAGCTCATCCGCGAGTGCCACCGCGTGCTGAAGCCGGGCGGCACCGGTATTTTCATGGTCTACAACCGCGTCTCGTGGCTGAACGCGCTGTCGAAGGTGATGAAGGTGGCGCTCGAGCATGAGGATGCGCCGGTGCTTGTGAAGTACTCGATCGGCGAGTTCAAGGGACTGCTGTCGTCGTTCGCCGAGGTGCGCCTGGTTCCGGAACGTTTTCCGGTGAGATCGCGGCTACACAAGGGCTGGAAGGGCATCGCTTTCAATGCACTGTTTGTCGGCACGTTCAACGCGCTCCCGCGCGCCTGGGTGCGACCGCTCGGCTGGCACCTGATGGCATTTTGTCGAAAGTAACCAGCCCTGTACAATCGGGCTCCGGTCGTATGCCATTGTCCTGTTCGCTCCTGGTCGCGGCGCTCTTCATCCTTCTGCACATTGGGTGCAGCAGCCCGACGGCGCCCACGCCCACGCCCATGCCGACACCGGTGCCGCCGCCGGTTGCTGAAGCGCCGTCGCTCTCCTGCCTATCCAACATGACGACCGAGTCGGTGAATGCCAACGGTATTACGGTCGCCTTTGAGACGCCGTCGGCCAGCAACGGCCAATCCCCGGTGACAGTGGCCTGCACGCCGGCCTCCGGAACGACCTTCCCGATCGGATCGACCACCGTGACGTGCACGGCGACCGATGGCCTCAACCGGACCGCCTCTTGCACCTTCGACGTCGCGGTCAGAAAGCTTCCACAGCTGTCGCGCACGAGGTTTCTGGCGTTTGGTGACAGCATTACGGCGGGCGAGGTCAGCTTTCCCGTGGCTGGCGTCAATGGCGGCCTGGCGTCAACCAAGCAGGTCATCGTGCATGCCAGTTCATATCCGACGGTGCTTGCCAAGCAATTGCAGGCCCGCTATCCGGCACAGGTGGACGACATCGTGGTGGCCAACTACGGGCTGAGCGGCGAAAAGGCCGCGCTCGCGCGCACCCGCTTCATCGAGGCGCTCAACACTGTCCGGCCGACGGCCGTTCTGTTGATGGAAGGCAGCATCGACATCGCGAGGGGCGAGGACGGCGCGGCGAGTGGCGCAGCCAGCGAGATCCGAAACATGGCCGCCGAGGCACGGCTTCGGGGAATGCGTGTGTTCATCGCCACCGTCCCCCCGGGCCGTCCGGGTGGGGAGAGGACGATAGCGCCGTTTCTGCTGCTGGATTATGCCGGTCGCATGCGCGCCATCGCCTCGAGCGAAGGGGCGGTCCTGGTCGATATCTACCAGGCATTACTGGTCGACGTGACGACTTACATCGGAGTTGACGGGCTGCATCCGAATGAACGCGGCTATGCGAGGATCGCCGAGACGTTCTTCGACGCGATCCGGGCCACGCTCGAAGTCCCGTAACGCGGGAAGCCACGGTGTTACGGTGGTGGGCGGACCTGCATAGATGGAGATCGTGCCGTTACGAAAGGCGAGCGGCATCAACGGGCCAAGTGAATCGAGCCGGGCCTCGACGCCTGGGTGCGCTGCTCGCTCCGGCGGGCCGATCGCGATGTAGTCGATGTGGCTGCGGACTGCGCGTTCGTAGGCCAGTCGCGCCACCTCATCAAAGAGTTGTCGCACTTGTTCTGAACCGGCCTGATTAGCATCGCGGAGAGTCGGTTGACGGAAGTGCCTCGGCCGGTGCCGAGGTTGTAGGTGCCGGGCGTCCGGCCCGGCGTGGCCATGGTTCCGGCGACGATGTCGTCCACGTCGGCATCGGCCACCGCGTGAGCATCGCGAATATCACCGTGAACGAATCGTGCGCCTTCGGGCACGGCGTCGCGGCCTCCGACTGACAGGTTGTCGATGATGGTGACCTGTCGGCCTTCGGCGAGCAGCCGACGGGCGAGGCGGGTGCCGATGAAGCCCGCGCCGCCGGTGACCAGCGCGTGCGAACCAGTCACGAGCGAGCTACAGCGCGGCGGCGGCGGTGGCGGCGGGCGGGGCCGACGGCGGCAGTACCACTGACGGGCGGCGGCGCTTCTCCATCGACGCGCGGACCAGGAAACGGGCGTAGGGGACGACCTGTTTGATGGCCGCGACGTTCATCTGGCACGGGCTCAGGCAGGTCGGGCACTTGTGATCGCGAATGTCGCGCCGGTGCGCCTGCGAGGAGTCCCGGAAGTAAATGTCCGCGGCATCCTCCTGGGTGACGTTGCCCATGATCTCGCTGTTCTCGCAGAAGAACAGGTCACCGTTCGGGTTCAACATGACGCCCTGCGTCTGGAACGGGCACGGCGCCGTGCGGTGATAACCGTTGGCGATCATGTCGGCGTAGTGCATGTAGACGTAGTTCTGGCCATCAAGCAGCGGATCCTGCCGCACACGGTCCATGAAGAACTTGCGCATCGTCTGCTCTTCGGCGCCAATCGGCTTCAGGCCGGCCTCGAGCTCGCTGTTGCCGAGCATGGCGTCGGTGAAGCGCACCATGTTGAAGACGATGTCGAGCTTCTCTTTCTTCGCCCACGCCAGGATGTTGTCGGCGTCTCCGAGGTTCTTCGAAAAGAGCGTCGACGAGATGCCGAAGTTGAACTTGTAGGTCTTCTGCAACTCCTGCATGGCGGCAATGGTCTTGCCGGCCTTGTCGAACGCGTTGCGCACGTTGCGGACCGAGCCGTGCATGTCGTTGACGCCGTCGATCGACACGCGCATCGAGAAAATGACGTTGCGCTCGTTGCACAGTTGCACCACCTTGGTCAGCATCGGGATGGCGCGATGATGGGTGATGCCCGTGGTGTTCAGCGTGAGCTTCCGCAGCTTCGGGAACTTGTCGATCATCACCCGGCAGATCTCGACCATGTCGTTGCGCGTGGTCGGTTCGCCGCCAGAGAGTGAAGCGTTCTCGATGTCCTTCCACAGGGGCGAACTGAAGCCCCGCTCAATCTCCTCGAGGGTCATGTCCTCTTTGCGATTGCCGCGCGTCCAGTTGCTGCACATCTCGCAGCGGGCATCGCAGACAAAGGTGCAGTGGAAGATGAAGACGGTCGGGTGAATCGGGGTGTACTTGGCGACCACGGCGCGGACGAGATCGCGCGGGGCGCTCATCGCCGCTTTGGCGAGATACTTGGTAGCGTAGACTTGAGCCATGTAAGCGAGATTACAGGATTTTCGCGTTCGTGTCTACCGGGTGCGCCGCAGGAAGCCACGGGGGTTGAACGAGAGAAAGAACTTCTCCCAGCGCGGATCCACCTCGAAGTCATTGCGCTCAGCCAGGAATGCGTTCAAGGCTTCCATGGGGCCGGGGCCATGGTTGGGCTCCACTGGATGGCCGTTGAGGTTGGTGTCTTCGACGATCAGGAAGCTGCCCGGCGTGACGAGGGTGCCGAGCGATCGCATCTCGGCCAGCACGTGATCGCGGCGGTGGTCGGAGTCGAGAATGACCATCACCGTTTTGGACTTGGCCGCCGCCTCCAGCACAGGCGCCACGATCCCGGCATCGGTGCTGGATCCGGCGATGTAGGTAATGCGGTCGTGCTGGGGCCTTCCGTCGCGCGGCTGCAGGTCCACGGTGATGACCCGGCCGTGCCCCACCAGGTCCATGGCATGTGCCAGGAACAAGGCACTGCCCCCGTATGCGGTGCCCGTTTCGATGATGAGGTCCGGCCGCAGGTCGTGGACGATCTCCTGGTACTGCCAGAGATCCAGTGGGCATTTGAGGACGGCGTGGCCCATCCAGTAGGTGTTTCGCCACGTCATGTTGAATGATCTGGCGTCGAAGTACAGCTTATGAAACTGGTCGACGATGTCCTCTTCCTGTCGCCGGGAATGCGAGAGACGGCGATACAACGCACCACGGAACACCCTCGCTTCGTGTGTCAGCGCCCGTGTCAGATCGCCCAAAGTCCACATCTACTTCTGCAACTCCTCTGTGCCAGGCCGCCCCGGACGTGAGTGCCCGAGCGCGTACAACACCGCTCCGGGCAGGTTCCCGACCACACCCGCCAACACGAACAACAACGACAACAGAAAGGCGTCGGTGGCCGCGACGCCGAGCGGACCGAGCGTCCAGACCATCGTCCCCTGCGGCAGCCCGAAGCCGCCAAGCGACAGCGGGAGCAAAATCATCAGGATGTTGAACGGCATGAACACCCAATAGTAGCTGAAGGGCAAGTCAATGCCGATGCCACTTCCGATCAGCCACGCGAGCGAAATCCGCACCACCTGAACCACCACCGACAAAGCGAAGACCTGCCAGAGCGCACCGGGATGACGCCGGTACGCCCCCAGGGCGCCGGCGAGTCGCCGCATGTTCCGTCCGGCCAGCCCGTCCGTCCACGAGGCTGGCAACAGCGCGCCGACAATGCGGTCGGCAAAGAGTGTGGCGATCGCGCCAATCCCCAGAACAAGTGTCAACGCGACCGTGAGCTCGCGCAACTGGCTGGGCACCCGATCGAGAGACCCGATCACCCCGAGGCATCCAGCCAGCCCGACGGCCAGCAGTCCCAGCCAGCGATCTACGACGACACTGGCAATGGCCGTGCTGACGGCCTGCGTCTGGCGGCCGACCTGGTAGGCGCGCACCGCATCGCCACCGACGCCGGCTGGCAAGAAGCTGCCGATGAACGAGCTGACAAAGAAGGTCCGGAACAGCCCCTGAGGCGGAACCGGCGAGACCGCCTTGATCAGGATTGACCAGCGCCAGAACATCAGCACCCGATCGAGGGCGATCATCAGCAGGGCTTCCTCGACCAACGTCGACCTGAAGCGCCGCAGCGAAATCGCGGCGGCCTCGAGGTCGAAACCGCGCAAGAGGTAGGCAAAGATCGCCAGCGTGATGAGGAGCCGGCCGACTGTCCACGCGTGCTTCACCCGAGCGGCTTCCTGGCCACGAACGTGAGCGTCTCAAACAGGTTCTTGCGAATCTTGAACAGCAGATCCTGGGTGCCGGTGTAGCGCGACAGCGCGTCGATGCCAGGCACGTTGACCAACAGCGCGCCCGCCGCCAGCGCGTCGCGTCGCCAGCCCGTAGCTCGGCCGATCGCGCGCCCGATGTGCAGAATCTCGAAGCCACCGTCATTGAGCAACTGTGTGACCCGGCGCTCGGTCGTCACGAAGTTGTGGGTGTAGTCGACATCCCAAAAGAACTGGCGCTCCTTCAGGTAGTCAGGCACGACGACAAAGAACAGGCCGCCCGGCCGCAGCGTCCGCAGGGCTTCGGCGGTGAACTGCCGCGCGCTGTCGATGCCGCTCATGTGCTCGAGAATCTGGTCGGCATAGACCACATCGGCCGAGTCGTCGGCCATTGGCATGGGGGGCGTCCACGCCTGAATCACGTTGAGACCCTTCTGCTGGAGCACCTGGATGAGCAGCGGGCTGGCTTCGACCGCGGTGTAGTTCCACCCGTGCTCGACGGCCAACTCGCCGAGCGTGCCGTGGCCTGGGCCCAGCTCGAAGAAGTCCCCTGGCGCGGCGCAATAGCGGTGGAGGAGCGCCAGCCGATGCCGCTCGATCTTGCCGCGGCGACCACTGCCGTATGATGTCAGGCGCTTTTCGGAAAAGGTCTTGTAGAACGTATCGTCGGCCACAAGTGTCAGTGTACGCAAAACGAGGGTCAAGTTCCTGCGAACTCGATCCCCGAATAGCGGTAGATGGAAATCCGTTACTTACTGGTGGCGGCGGTGCAGGCCGCGACCGTACGGCCCGGCCGCGGATAAATCGTTCGCCCCAGCGAACCGGCGTTGCTGGTCGCGTCGGTCACGTCGACCCAGCCGACTGAGGGTGCCGAACCGCAGTGGTCGACGATCAAGTCGAAGATGTAGACCTCAGGCCGCCCCTGAATGTTGCTGCCGCCGGCGTAGTAATAGCTGGCGACGTCGTGCGACGCGTCGTTGGTGTTGCCGCGCTTGGCGTTGTAGCCCCAGCGACCGTCCTTGGCGCGCAGCGCATCAACAACGCGGTCCATGAAATCCCACGAGCCGCCGCGGTCCTGACAGGAGTTGCGCAGCGAGGCCGGGAACTGGTTGGCAATGCCCCGGACGATAGCCGATTCGTTGGGCCTCGGCTTCCGGACCTCGCCAGCCGCAAGCGGGGAAATCGGCGCCGCGCAGCCGCCACCGGTCGTAATGACGACGGGAGGCGGTGCCGTCACGACCACCGGTCTGGACGGCGAAACAAAGCTCGCCGCGTCCGACCACGGCCCCACGTCGTTGCCGACGCGGGCACGCATCCGCCAGCTATATGTCGCGTCGTAATCGAGATCGGTTGGCAGGATATGGGTGCCGAAGTCCTGGGTCTCGCCAAGGGCGTTATGGCTGTAGATGAGCGCGGACGATGGGCCGTACACTTCGAGGTCGTAGGACAGGCCGAAGCCGACGTACTTGGCCACCGCGTTGCTCCAGATAAACGTGGGCCGCCGGTCTTCGGCTCGCGCGCCGCCGACCGGGTCGATCAGCGCTGGAGGACTGACCTTCAAGGTCGAGCCATCGCCGACCGCGGCCGTGGTGCCGCCGGTCGTCGCGGACGGAGAGGTCATGGACTGCGGGGTATTGTTACAGGCGGCCGCGGCCAAGAGCAGCGCCGCTGAGACGCCAATGCCAAATACGTGTTTCATGGAATCCAGCTCTCCCAAATCTCTACTCGCCACGTGGTCAACGCCTCGCGAAAACCAAGGGACCGAAGCACCGGCAGCGAGAATTCTAACAGGGAATGGGTGATTGTCCAAGTTCCCTGTGGTAGGGCGCCAAAGCCCCGTGTTACCATTCGTTCTGCTCTTTACCACCCCAAAGCCCGATTCGGAGTTATGAGACGATGCGAAAATTTGTAGTGAGCCTGATGGTGTTCGGCCTAATGGCTGCCGTGGCGCAGGACGCAGATGCCCAAGGGCAAACTTGGGCCGACCGGGGCTACCTGAACATTGGATTCGGGGTGGAGTCAGGTTCCTCGGCCCTGACCGACACGAAAACCTCAACCATTTACGACGAAACGGCAACCATTTCCTCGGCGAGCACGTTCAAGTCCGGAAGCTTACGCGACGTTGGCGTGGGCCTGCGTCTGTGGCGGAATTTCACCGCCGGCGTGTCGTACCACCAGGAAAAGAACATCGCTGATGGCCTGATCACGGGTGCCATCCCCAGTCCCGTGTTCTTCAACCGTCCCAGGACGCTCACGCATACCGCGGCCGGTCTGACACGAAAAGAGCAGGCGACGCACGTGCAGTTTGGCTGGGTCATTCCCATCGGCTCGCGGCTCGACGTTCTGGTTTCGGCAGGCCCTTCGTTCTTTCGGCTTTACCAGGACGTCGTGAGCGACGTCACCATCCGCGAGAGCGGCGCGCCGTTCACCGCGGTGCTCGCGCAGCCCACGGTCTTGACCCGGAAACAGAGCGTCGTCGGCTATAACGTCGGTGCCGACGTCACCTACATCGTTTGGAAGAACGACAGCGTGCGAGTTGGCGCCGGCTTCTTCATTCGTCAGACGCAGGCGACCGGTACCGTTAAGTTGTTCTCGGCAGAACCAGAGAGCACGATCGGCGGCTTGCAAGCCGGTTTCGGTGGACGCATCCGCTTCTAGGCCACCGATTAGACTTTCAGCCTGTGCCCTGGCGGCCGTGGCGGGTGCGTCGGCGTGGGTGTCGGCGGCCACCCTGGCCGTGACGCCCGCCGGCGATCGACTGGCGATGCTGCCATCGTGGTGGCTCCTCGCCGCCGCCGTTGTGGCGGGCCCGCTACTCAGCCTCGCGGTTCGACTGACCCTGGGGCGGGCCTGGCCGCTGGCCATCGCCGCCATTCTGTGGCTGCCGTATCTGCCGGTCCCCGTCCCCGCGTCGTTCTTGCTTTGGCAGGGGCCCCTCGAGTGGGGCGTCTGGTTTATTGTGATCGCCGGCATGGTCGGTCCGTCGTTGGCGCAGCTTCCGGCCGTCACGTCGAATCCGCGCGTGGCGCCCTGGCTGGCGGCAGTTATGACGGCTGCCAGCTCACTCCTTGTGTTCACAGGGGTGCATCAGGTCGTGCCGGGTGGAGACGAGCCCCACTATCTGGTTGCGACCGAGAGTCTGCTGGCCGACGCGGACCTGAAGATTGAGAACAACTACGCCGCGGGCGGATACCTCGCCTATTTTTCCGGGCGGCTCGAGCCGCATTACCTTCGTCGATCGACGGCCGGCGAGATCTACTCGATTCACTCGCCGGGACTGTCGCTGCTGATGCTGCCCGGGTTTGCTGTCGCCGGATACTCCGGCGCAGTCGGTACGATGGTTGTTGTGTCGGCCGCGACAGCGGCTCTGACTTGGCACACGGCGTGGTTGCTCTCGGCCAGCGCCGCGGGCGCGTGGATTGGCTGCCTTGTCGTGTTGCTGACTTCACCCTTCGTATTTCACTCCTTCACGATCTACCCGGATGGCGCCGGGGCGCTGCCCACCATGGCCGGGGTCTGGCTGCTGGTCCAGCTGGAGCGCGGCAGGGCGGTGGGGACGCGCTCGCTTGTGGCGGTCGGGTTCGCGCTGGCAGTCCTTCCGTGGCTGCACAGTCGATTCGTTCTTCTGGCGGCCGGTCTTGGCCTGGCGCTGGCGATTCGGCTGGCAACGGGACTGGCGCCGGTACGACGATTGACATCGCTGCTGGCACTGCCGGCGGCATCGGCGATCGGGTGGTTCGTATTCTTCTGGATCATCTGGGGAATCCCGAGCCCCTCCGCACCCTACGGTGGGGATACCAATTCGTCGATCGCCTATCTCACAGGTGGTGTCACCGGGCTTCTGATCGATCAGCAATACGGGTTGCTGGCCACCGCACCCGCATATGTCGTTGCGCTCGGGGCTGGCTGGTTGATGGTTCGGAACCATCCCCGCCTTCTCGCGGAATTCGCGTTGGTCACGTTGCCGTATATCGCCACCGTCTCGGCGTTCGCGATGTGGTGGGCCGGCACCAGCGCGCCAGCCCGCTTTCTGGTTCCGCTGCTGCCGATCGCGTCGCTGCCGATCGCCGTCTGGTGGCCGCGACAGTCGCGCGCTGCGCGTGCGCTGCTGCTGCTGCTGTTGACAGTGAGTGTCGGCCTGGCCGTGCCGCGGGCGGCCGTTGACGCCGGTCAATTCGCCTACACGAACCGGAGCGGACGCGACCTGACGATCGACTGGCTGGCCAGAAGCGCGGACCTGTCTTTGGCCTTGCCTGGTGTGCATCGCGACGACTGGTTGACAGTGGTTCGGGACGCCGCGCCGTGGTTCGCCGGCGTCATTGGTCTCCTGGGCCTCGCATACGCCCTCAACCGGAGGCCCCTCGACAGGGCCGCGACGTGGACGTGGCTGACCGGGGCCGCCGGTGTCGTCGCCATGCTCGCCACCAGCGCGGTTTGGGCACTTCACGGTGTGAGCGGGGTCACCCCCGAACGCTCGGAACTGGCGGCCCTGTCGGCGTATCGGCCGGCTTGGCATCGCGTTGTGCTGGACCTTGGCACGAGGCGTACAGTGACGCCAACAGATCTGCTCGACCGGATGGAACTGGCGTCGTATCGTCGCAGTGGCACGCCGCGACCGGAACCGATCACCATGGTGCGCCTGGCAAAGGTGCCAGCGGGGGAGTATCTGCTTGGGGCCGGTGGGGCGGGTCTGACCGGGCAATTGAGCATGAGTGTCGGCCGGAACGATCCGCCGATTGAGGCATGGGGCCTGCAAGACGGTGGCGCGCGAACGGTCTCGCTGCCGGTAGGCATCGCCTCGTTGATCGTGCGAGGCGATCGGTTGGCCGCGGCCAGCGTCGCCACCTTGGGCCTGCGGGCGGCGGGTGTCGCCTCGCCCGCCAACAATGATGGCCGCTACGCCGTGCGCGCGGCGCGCTACGGCCGGGCACGCGTGTTCTTCTTCGACGAGCGTGCGTATCTGGAACCCTCGGGCTTCTGGACACGCGCTGACGAAACGGTCAGCGTCGTGATTGATGCAGACGAGGCCGCGCGGGCGGCGGGACTGCCGATTGTGGCTCGGGCCGGCGCGGTGTCCACGACCGTTGAGTTCGCCGCGGGCGGGTGGCGACAGACGCTCACGCTGGCGGCCGGTCAGCGGGCGGTCGTGACGCTGCCCCCTCTTGGCGAAGGGTACGCCTGGGCCGTGTCCATCCGGTCGGGTGCGGGCTTCCGGCCATCGCAACACGAGCCGGGCAGCCGCGATGCGCGCGCGCTGTCGGCCTGGATCGAGATCCCCTGATATCATCATCCTGTCCATGCCCACCGATCCGAGTCAGCCGCTGGTCAGCCGGTTAGTGGCCGAGCGGATCGAAGCGCATCGGCGTTACAACGAGGCGCTGACGGCACTCGATCGGGCCATCCATGGCACGGCCGCGTGGCCTGCCGTCCCGCCCGAGTATGACGAACGCATGCTGCCGGCCATCAACGACGCGCTGAAAGCCCTGGGCGATGGCGCCCCGGTCGGTGGTTCCGGGTGGCGCGGCCGGTTGGCCGAGGCGGTGTGGCAGGTCGTGTCGCCGCACTTCGCGCGCCAGATGGCATTCAACAGTGTGTTGGTCGATCACCTCAACCGGAATGTGGTGGCCCACCGCGACCTGCGCGACGCCGTGACCTCGGTGCTGCCGGCCATCCGCGAGGGTCTTGACGACCTCGCCCGCTTCGAGTCGTTGCTCGTCCAGTTTCTGCAGCAGATTACGCCCCTCGTGGATGCCAAGGATCGCGAGGTGCGAGAGACGATCGATCAGTTGCGTCATGTCGCCGAAGTGGCGCAACGCACAGCCACCATGGCCAAACGGGAGCTCGAACGCGGGGGAGTGGCGCGTCACTCGTCAGGCGACGCGCCTGTGTCGACGGCCGTGGCCACGGCGGGGGACGCCTACAAATATCTAGGCTTTGAGGATCGGTTCCGCGGATCGGAAGACGAGATCCGCGTCCGCCTGTCGATCTACGTCCCGCTGTTCGAAGGCGCCTCGGACGTATTGGATGTTGGCTGCGGCCGTGGTGAGTTCCTGGATTTGCTGCGGCAGGCGGGGATTACCGCAGCGGGCCTGGATCTGAATCCGGAAATGGTTGAGGCGTGCGTCGCGCGCGGGCTCGTGGCGTCGCACGTGGACGCATTGACGTACTTGCGCCAGCAGCCGGACGAGTCACTTGGCGGGTTGATCGCCGTGCAGGTGATCGAGCATCTCGAGCCCGCGTACTGGTCGGAGTTGTTGCAGCTGGCCTTCTACAAGCTGCGTCCCGGGTCGCGGCTGATTCTGGAGACCATCAATCCGGCATGCTGGGTCGCGTTCTTCGAGAGCTACCTCCGCGATCTCACGCATGTGAAGCCGATTCACCCCGAAACGTTGCAGTACATGCTGCACGCGAGTGGTTTCAGTTCGGTGGAGTTGATCTATCGCTCGCCGATCGCCCCGGAAGGGCGCCTGCAACAGGTCACGCCGCCTGCTGAACATTTCGGTGACCGGGCGCCCGATCCCGTGGCGGAGCTGGCGTCCGCCTTCAACCGCAACATGGACCGGCTGAACAGCCGCATGTTTACGTTTCAGGACTTCGCCGCCGTCGCGACGAAGTCCTGAACATCGGCCCGAACTCGCCGCCCCCGACCCTAATCGGTGTCCAATCGGTGTCTAATCAGTGGCTGTCTAATCGGTGGCCTAGAAGCGGCCGCGGCTGATCCAGCGGCCGATGCTGCCCGCATTGCGGGTGACTTCAGTCACGTCGATCCAGCCGGCCGAGGGGGTGGGCCCACAGTGGCCGCCGATGATGTCGATGATGTAGACGGCGGTCGAATTCTGATCCGACCCAGGGCCATGGTGGTACGTCACTACGTCGAGCGATGGATCGTTGGCGTTGCCGCGCTTGCCGTTGTACCCCCAGCGGGTGTCGTAGGTTCGCAGCGTGTCGACAGCGATGTCCATGAACTGCCAGGAGCCGCCCTGCTCCTGACAGGAATTCTGCAACGGTCCCGGATTGGCGCGCGCGACGGCGGCGACGAGGCTCGCCATGTTCGGTAAGGGCAGCCGGCCGCCCGAGGGGTCGGCCGTACGCCCGCCGGGGCCGAGAGGCACACCACCGCTGCCCGGCGCTGTGACCGGTGGGAGTGGCGGGGCGGGTGGAGCGGGCGTCCGGAACGACAGCGTGCCGGAGTAGGCCGATTGCTTCGTCCCGTCGGTGGCATAAGCGCGCCAGTAGTAGGTGGTGTTGTACGGCAACTCGCCGAGCGTCATGGTGCTTGTGCCGTTGGCGCCAGGCGTCACCGTGACCAGCGCGATCACCGCGCTGAAATCCGCCGTCTGGGAAACCTCGAAACGGTAGACCACACCGGTCGTACCTGACACGGCGCCATTGGTGACCCGGAAGTCGGGCTTGTTGGTCGTCAGCGTGCCGGTCGGCGCGATGGGCGTGGGCGGGTCGATCACGACCGGCGGCACCACGGTGAAACTCGAGGTGCTGGAATAGGGGCCCGTGTTGGCGCCGTCCTGGGCGCGCGAGCGCCAATAGTAGGTGTAGCCGGCGCCGAGCGGTTCGGGCAGACGGTAGGTCGTGCGGCCGCCCTCACCCAGTGTCAGGCGATCGGCCTGATGGACCACCTGCTGGAATCCCGCGTCGATGCCCACCTCGACCTGCAGCCACAGGGTGCGCACGCCGCTGGTTCCCGGGTTCTCGATCAAGAGGGTTGGCGGCACTGTGCCAAACGTCAGCGTGGCACCGGTGCCAGGTTCGAGCGGCTTCGGCGCGGTGATCGACACCCCGGGAATGGGGCCGGCCACCGACGGCGCGGTCGGATTGGCACTCTTGGCGGCCTCGCAGCCGACCAGGCAAACGACTGAAAACAGGGCGATCGGCCCTCGAAGGCGGTCGAGTCTTGACACAGGGATTCCCTCAGCTACTCGTATCGGACACAACTGCCCAAGGCTTTACACCGCAGCATCTCCTGACACGTTCCTGTGCGAAAGCCGAACTGACAGACCTTGAGCCGTCAGCAAATAGAAGGCCACAAGTGTGATCTGAACCACCATCGCGCCAGCGAAGGCCCCACCAGTAGGGGCGCCTCAGCCGCTTCAACGGCCGCAACAAATACGCTGTCAATTCTGGTATCGCGATTACAGGAATCGCCAGCACGAAGCATCTACAAGGCAAAGGCAAAGTCGGCGCTCGCTGATCGGGGCCGGCTGTTGGGTTGAGTCGCGGCGCGTCGGCACAGTGGCCGCGCGTGGGAAGCCAGCGGACGCGGGGGGCCTCATGTGCGCGTGGCGGGGTCGCGCGAGGGGCGTGGAGAGACACCGGGGCCGCACCGAGCGACACGCCCGATGCGATCGACCCACGAGGCCGCGCGGGTCAGATCGCGATCCCGAGCAGACGCAGCGGCCGCGTCACCTGTCGCGCACAGTGCCGCAGCGCGGCGGCGATGCTGGTGCAGCCCGCCAGGCGCAGGAGCGTGATCGCGAGGTTGCGGAGACTCGCCATGACCTGCGGCCCGGCGCCGGTGCGGACCTGGGAGCGGTCTTCGTCGAAGGTGACGTCGCGCACCCAGTGGAGGCGGTTCTCGATGCCCCAGTGGCCGCGGTTGAGCGCGAGTAACCGTGCGGCGTCCGCCCGCGCGGGCGACAAGCTGGTGACACCGAAGACGATTTCGTGATGTTTGGGCGTGCCTTGCAACGTCGTGACCGTGCGTTCGACACGAAACACCTGCGCCAGGAACGGGAAGTCGGCGTCGCCGACGAGATCAGCGCTCGTCCAGATCGCGCGGGTTTCGATGCGGCCGTGGCCTTTCGTCACGTCGGTGTGCTGAGGGGGGAAAAGCCTCGAGGCCGAGGGTGGCGATGTCCGCTGTGAGCGTGGGTTGGTTATCTTTGACCGTGAACACGTAGTCGGCGTGTTTCTCGGCCACGACATACCGTGCGGTCGCGGCTTGGGTATGGAGCGCATCGCCCGTCACCACGGCCCCCGCCATCGGCAGTGGCGCGAGCCACGGGGCCACGCACGGGATCTCGTTGGTCGTGGCCGGGACGGCCTGTTGTGCGATCACCACGCCCAGGTCGGGCAGGATCGCGCTCAACAGCAGGCGGGCGGGCGTGGTGGCCGAGGCCGAGCCGCGCAGCGTCTTGCCGTCGAGCGCGATGGGGTGGCCCGCGAGGATCTGGTGCTGCACCAACCACGCGCTCAACACGCGGTCGAAGTGGTGGCTATCCAACTTCTGCAAGGTGAGCCGAAAACACTTCACCGACGGCGGCGCGCCGCGGGGAATGCCGAGCCGCCGCAAGAGGTCGGGCGCGAGCTCGGCGGCGAATTCGGCGATCGCTTGAAAACTGCGGGCCCCGGCGAGGGTCGCCGCCGCCGACACCGCGAGAATCCCGCGCACGGGATGGCGGATCCCGCGCCGCTGGCGCGGGTCGGGCACGGTGGCGAGCGCATCGACTAACCCGCCGGCGCCCTCCAAGGGCAAGCGATTCACATCGACGTGGGGCATCCGATCTCCTGCGGGGGTGAGGCGCGGCGGTGACCAGGGCGCCTGGAGCTGGTGGCGCGCCTCGGGATGGAGCAGGCGCACGAAGATCATT
>JBCKZH010000013.1:0-50999 GCA_038919385.1 Vicinamibacterales bacterium
GGGAAGCCGTGATTGCGCTCATCAAAGGACATCGGAACATCTCGTGATTTTGTGATCTCGTGATCTCGCGATCGATCTGGTGAGCTCAGGCGCGTCATCGCCGCGTGACCGAACGCGTCATCTCTTCGTTAATCGTCGTCCGTGGCCCGAACGCGACGATTTCCGCACCTTTCTCATCGGGGCGGTAGATGATCCGATGCCGGCCGATGCGGAGGCTCCAGTAGCCTTCGAGTTCGCGTTGAAGCGGTTTCCCGCACCCAGGGTCTGTGAGGATGTCGGTCAGCGCGTGCCGTACCTTCCGCTTCAGGAGCGGAGGCAATTGCCGGATGACGTCCCGGCCCGCAGGCGGAACCTTGAGTGTTCGCGCGGACACGGCGCGGTTACTGGCCCATCAGTTCGTCTACCGTATAGCGCTTCCGCGTTCGCGCGACGCCACGAATGCCTTGCCTGATCTCTCGCAGCAGCTCGGCGTCCCGCATGATCTTCGGTGGTCTCATGCCACCCTTCGTACTCGTGGGTGCTGACGATCATCGCCACGGCGGTGCCATTGCGCGTGATGGTGATCGCCTCGTCTCGCCGATCGATGACGTCGACCAGTTTGCTGAGCTTCGACTTCACTTCGGACAGCGGCAGCACTTTCATGGTCGTCCTCTCGGTTAGTCTGAATACGGCCTAATCGTAGCACGCCGCCTCGTGGTGGCCAAGCCGATGACGCTCATACCATGGTTGACGGGTTCAGGCCCTTGGCAAGCAATGTGATGCAGTGATGCACGGGTGGTATGATCATGCATCATGCGAACGACAATCACGCTTGATGATCGCGTCCTGGCGCAGCTCAAGAAAAGGGCTGCTGAATCAGGCACGTCCGTTAGCCGACTGATCGAGCAGGCGGTTCGGCTGCTGATCCGCACTCCGCCATCATCGAAGCGGCAGGAGCGGTTTGAGCTCGTGACGTTTGGGCGTGGCGGGCGTTTCTCGCAACACAATATCGACAAGACCTCCAGACTCGTCGAAGACGACGACGTCGCTCGATACGCCGGCCGCGGCTAGCCGCGATGCAGCGGCCGAGCCCTTTGCCGTATCCGAGGCCGTGCTCGCCAGCGTCATTCGGATCGTAACGAACCCCAAGATCTGTGACCCGCCGTCGCCGATGGAGGCTGCGATCGGATTCTGTCAGCGGCTGATTGATTGGCCGCGGGCAGTGATGATCGTTCCGACCCGCCGGCATTGGGACATCTTTACTGGACTCTGCGCAAACATCCACGGACCGCTCGTGGCAGATGCGTACCTTGCCGCGCTCGCCATCGAACACGGATGCGAGCCGATCACGACCGACAGTGATTTTTCCCGGTTCGCTGGTCTACGGTGGCGCCATCCGTTTGCGGCATCGAAGGGCGAATCGCCCAAATGAGGTGCTTAGGAACCTGACGCGCGCCGCCGCTCTGCGATTCGAGAGAAGCCATCTGAGAGCCATGTCCGCCCGGCCCGCTTGCGGATCGCCCGGTCCATGCCGGCCAGGCTGGCGCTGCGCCTGGTTTTCACCAATCCGAAGGCCGCGGAGACGTTCTGTTCCACGGCCTGCACCAGCACCCGGTCGCCGTCTTGCACGAAGGCGACCCGATCGCCGGTTCGCAGGCCCAGCTTTCGCCGCACGGCGGCGGGAATCGTGACCTGTCCCTTCTGCGTCACCCTCGAAGTATCCATAGCGTCACGGCTGCGCGATCCGATAGAGCGCGCTGGCGGTGCGGATGAACAGGCTGTCGCGGTCGATGGCCGGCGACGCCATCGTGAACTCGTCGAGCACGTTCCTGCCGATCACCTTGAACTCGGGACCCGCCTGAATCACGTAGGTGGTGCCGTCCTCGCTCATCGCGAACAGCTTGCCGTTGTAGGCCCAGGGTGACGAGGTGAAGCCACTGGCCGTGGGGTCGAGCCTGACCTTGGTGTAGATCTCTTTGCCAGTCTTCGCGTCGTGGCAGGTGAAGAAGCCGCGGTCGAACAGCGTGTAGTAATAGTCGCCGTGGACGATCGGCGACGGATTGTAGGGACCGCCCTGCGGCAGCGACCAGGCGACCGACGCGTTGCTGGTTTCACCTTTGGCGAGCGAGATGTCGCCCGACGCGCCGGGCTTGATCGCATAGACCGGCCGAGTCGCGTCACCGACATAGCCCGACGTCACGTAGAGCAGACCGAACTTCGAAAACGGGGTCGGGATCGCGATGCTCGACATGGGCCCGAGTTGCCATAGCAGCTTGCCTTCGAGATCGTAGGAGCGGATCTTGCCGGTGGCTGCCGTGACGATCTCCGTGCGACCGGCGTGTTCCCAGACATAAGGCGTGGCCCAGGACGTGCGTTCCTGGCGATCCGTCCGCCACACCGCCTTGCCCGTTCGGGCATCGAGCGCCGTGACGTATGACTGCTGTTCGTTGTCGTGGACGATGTAAAGACGGCCGTTGTGGAGAACCGGCGACGCCGCCGTGCCCCAGCCGCTGTGAGTGGGGAGCGGCGCGACCGGTACCGACCAGGCCAGCTTGCCGGCAAAGTCATACGCGAAGATGCCGACGTTGCCGAACGACACGTAGACACGCGCACCGTCAGTGACCGGTGTTTCGGACGCGTAGGTGTTCTTGAGGTGACGCGAGACTGGCAGGCCCCGCCG
The DNA here is from genome assembly GCA_038919385.1 of Vicinamibacterales bacterium. GTDB lineage: Bacteria > Acidobacteriota > Vicinamibacteria > Vicinamibacterales > UBA2999 > 12-FULL-67-14b. The sequence goes on from JBCKZH010000013.1 coordinate 2,660, forward strand.
CGCTTCGCGTTCCCACGCGATCTTGCCCGTGGTGCGATCGATCGCGTAGACCATCCAGCGGTGTTCGACTTTCGGAGCCGGGCGCTCACCGCCGAAGTAGAGGCCCTTGACTGGCGCCTCGGTCTGGCTGGCGGGGATGACCGAGGTCACAAAGATGCGCTCGCCCCACACGATCGGCGACGACCAGCCGTGGCCTGGAATCGCGGTCTTCCACCGCACGTTGGTCGTCGTGCTCCAGGTCTCTGGAAGGCGCGGCGAGTCGGCCACGCCCAGGGCTCCCGGTCCGCGGAACTGCGGCCACTGCTCGGCGCGCACCAGCAGTCCGGTTCCGAGTATCACGACGATCAGCGCAACCGCAGTTCTCATTTCCAAGCCCTCCTCCTTCGCTAAAGCTACGGCGGACAAGCAAGCCGCAAGCCTATTCCGGCAACGCATCGCCCTTCGGTTCAGGCAGGAAGAAGCTGGTAACGAACCCGGCCGCGTAAACGAACGTGACGGTGATGGTGGCCGCGAACGCGAGGCGCGCCGACGGTGTTGCGCCTGGCACCACGTTGACCAGCTGCGTGGTGATGAACGCAAAGCTGGTGCCGATCATGCGGCCGCCGATGTTCGCCGCAAACCCTTCACCCGTGCCACGCAAGTGCGTGGGATAGACGCGTGGCAGGTAGTTGCCCCAGAAACTCAACTGGCCGACCGTGAACACGCCGGCGGCAAACATCCCCCACTTCGTCAGCTCGAGACTGTGCGTCGCCGCGTAGTAGAACACGAACGGGACGATGATCAGGCCGGGGATCTGGAAGGTGCGAATCAGCTTCCGCCGCGAGAGGATGCGCAGCGCGAGAAACGCGAGGAGGAAGCGGCCGGCGAGGCCGCCGAACTCCTGGTAAGCCTGCACCAGGCTGGCGGTCTGCTGCTGTTGCGGAACTGCGAGCACGCGCACTTCGTCGAGGCCGGGGACAATGCGCGGCATCTGCTGGATGGCGCCGAACGCCGCGCCATACGCGAACGCGAACATCAGCGTCGTCACGATGGTCGTACGCCGCAGTTCGGGTGTGAACAGTTGAGCGATCGACGGCCGCCGCAGCGTGCCCGCCGCCTTCTTGGCCTGCCAGGCAGGCGATTCTGGCAGGAACGGCCGGATCAGGATCAACGGCAGTGCCGGGATCACGCCCGAGATCAGCGTGTAGCGCCACGGCGCGTGGCCGCCATGAATTTCGGGGAACGAGTGCGCGTAGGTCACCGCGATGGCGTAGGCACCGGTCACCATGATGCCGCCGATCGACGAGAACGCCTGGGTGTAGCCCAGCGCGGCTTCGCGCTGCTTGGCGTCGGGGAAGATTTCGGCGATCCAGGCCACCGCCGCGACGAATTCGACGAAGACGCCAATGTAGGTGGTCGAGCGGAAGAACAGCAGCCATTCGATGCTGGTGGCGAAACCGGCCGCCATCGCCGAGAACGCATAGAGCAGGATGCTCCACACCAGCACGCGGCGGCGGCCGAAGCGGTCGGTCAGGTAGCCGCCCAGCAGGCCGAACGCGCCGCCGACGAGCGCCGGCACCCAGAAAAACATGCCAACCCAGAAGTTGAAGTCGGGGGTTCCTGGCCGGGCGCCGGTCAGCTCGCCAATGGCCGGCCCGACGACCAACGGTGCCATCAGGATCTCGTAGATGTCGAAGGCAAAGCCCAGGGCGGCAACGGCGCAGATCAGCCACTGCAATCGGGTGAGAGTGGGACGAGTGATGGTGGGCATGCGTCTAATGGAGGACAACTAACGACACGCTTGGCGTCGACCGCGTGTAGTATACGAGACGGGAGCTGATTATCGTGCGTTTTGCCTGCCTTCTTCTTACGCTGCTGACTGCACCGACGCTGACCGCCGCGGCACAAACGTCGGGCACGCTATCCGGCCGGGTGGTCGATACGACCGGGGCGGTCGTCCCCGGCGTCACGATTTCGGCCCGCCATCTGGAGCGGGGCGTCGAGCGCGCCACGGTGACCAACGCCGATGGCCGATTCGTGATGGCGGCGCTGCCGGTCGGCTTCTCGCTCGAGGTCGGCGCTCTTGCGGAGTCGGTCAGCGTGGCGGGCGCGGCGACGGCCGTCAACACCAGGACCGGCGAACTCAGTTACCTGGTCGACGCGCGTGCCATCGAGCAGTTGCCCCTCAATGGCCGTAACTACACCGACCTCGCGTTCCTGCAGCCGGGTGTCACGCCTTACCCCACCCCCATCGCGACGGCGGTTCTGTGGTCGCGCATGGCCTGGGCATGGCCGTGAACGGTCAGGACCCGCGCGCGAACGTGTATCTGCTCGACGGCACACTGCTGAACGACATGACCAACGGCCCCCGCCGGCAGCGCCGCGGGGACCGCGCTTGGCACCGAAACCGTGCAGGAGTTCCGCGTCGAGACCAACGCCTACGGCGCCGAGTTCGGCCGCATGAGCGGCGGCCAGGTCAACGTCATCACGAAGTCGGGTAGCAACCGGCTCGGCGGCACGGCCTACGAGTTTCATCGCCACGACGCCTTCGACGCGCGCAATTACTTCGACCTGGCCGGCAAGCCGGCCTTCACGCGCAACCAGTTCGGCGCCACCATCGGCGGGCCCGCGCGGCAGGACAAGCTGTTCTACTTTGCCGGCTACGAAGGTCTGCGCGAGAACCTCGGTCGCACCATCACCTCGGCCGTGCCCGACGCCAACGCGCGGCGCGGGTTGCTGCCCGACCCCGCCAATCCGGGACAGTTCCTCAACATCGGCGTCAACGCCGCCGTGATGCCGTACCTCAACGAGTACCCGCTGCCCAACGGCGCGAGCCTGGGCGACGGTACCGCGCTCCACAGCTTCCAGTTCGATCAGCGCATCGATCAGAACTTCATGCAGGGCCGCGTCGACTACAACCTGTCGCCGGGCAGCCAGTTCTTCGCGCGCTACACCCTGGACGCTGCCGCCGTTCGTGCCGGGACGCCGGTTCATGGGCAACATCGACGTCGGCGGCCTGCAGCGCTTCGGCACGCAGAGCTCCGTCGATGTCCGCCGCCGGTTCACGAACGGCTGGTCGTTCCAGACGTCGTACACTTGGTCGGATTCGCAGGACACCACGCAAGCGTCAACGTTCTTCTCTGATGCCACCAACGGCACGACCTCGGCGTTCCCCGAGTACATCGCCGACTACAACCGCGGGCCGTCGGACTTCGACATCAGGCACAACCTGGTCGCCAATGCGACGTGGGACCTCCCGTGGGGCTGCGGTTTGACGGGTCCGGCCGGCGCGGTGTTGGGCGGCTGGCGCGTCTCGGCGATCGGGACTTATCGCAGCGGCTATCCGTTGACGGTGTTCGTGCAGAACAACCGATCGCGTTCGCAGTGGCAGCCCTCGCTCGGCCCAGGCATTGGCCGCGACCGGCCGAGCTACGCGCCCGGCTTCAATGCGGACAACGCCGTCACCGGCAACCCCGCGCAGTGGTTCAACCCGCAAGCCTTCGCGTTGCAGCCCGCCGGCACGTTCGGCAACACTGGCTGCGGCGACTTCCGTGGACCGGACCTGCGCGTCGTGGACGTGGCGTTGACCAAGGAGACCGTGCTGCCCATGGGCCAGGGCAACCGGCTCGAAGTCCGGCTCGACGTGTTCAACGTCTTCAACCGTGCCAACTTCGGCGTGCCGAACTTGACGGTCTTCGCTGGCGCCGCCGACGGCGAGGCGCCGCTCGGCAGCTTCGGCCGCATTCGCAACACCCCTCACGTCGGCGCGCCAGATGCAGTTGGGCCTGCGGATCAGATTCTGATCGCTATTCGCGGTTCGCTATTCGCTTTTCGGTAGAACCGTCTGGCGCAGGAGGTTGATGCCTCGTAACAGGTGGTCCGCATCGTCATCGAAGCGGGCGACGCTGTCGGCGGCGATTTCCACGATCTACCTGGACCGGCCGCCGAAAGCCTGTCACTATTTGCCATTGTTGGGGCTTGGCGGTATTGATTTTTCTGCGAACAGCGAACAGCGAACAGCGAAGGAGCCAGTATGTGGATAGCGTTGGCCGCGAGCGCGGCGATGTCGTGGGGCTTGTACGGGGCGTCGCTCCATCGCGGACAGACCGAGTTGGGCAACCCGATGCGCGCGATGTTGTGCGTGGGCGTCGCCTACTTTCTGATTGCCGTGCTGGTGCCTGCCGCGGCGCTGACACAACAGGGTGAGTGGCGCAACTTCACGTTCACGGGAACGGCCACCGCGACGATGGCCGGCGCCCTGGGTGCCCTCGGCGCCGTGTGCATCACCTATGCGTTCCGCAACGGCGGCTCGCCGGCCGTCGTGATGCCGCTGGTGTTCGGCGGCGCGCCGCTGATCAACGTGATCTCAACGATGATCATGCATCCGCCGAAGACGGCGCCAAGCCCGATGTTCTATGTCGGCGTGCTGATGGCTGCCGCCGGCGCAGGCATGGTCTTGTATTACCGGCCGGCGCCGTAAACAGGCTCACGGGCAACGGTGTATTGGTAGGCGAGGTGTCATGCGAAACGTCCTTGGTCTGATGATCGTTCTGCTGGTGTCGGGCAGTACTGCCGGGCTGGCGCAGCATTGGCCGGCTTGGCGCGGCCCGACGCACGACGGCGTCAGCGCCGAGACGGGGCTGCCCACCGTCTGGAGCGCGACCTGCGCCGATGGTGCAGGCAACCCCTTCTTGGGGTTGCCTGCCTTTGGGGGACCGTCGGCCGAGGACGATGCGGATGCCGCACAGCGCCCGCAGCGGCCGGCCGGCAGCAATTTCGAGGGACGACCGATCGTTCCCACCGTGTGCGCGAACATTGAAACCAAGAACGTGGCGTGGAAGTTGCCGCTGCCGGCGTATAGCGGCTCGACCCCGATCATCTGGGGCGAGACGATCTTCCTGAACGTCGCCACGGCCACCAATTCCGGCGTGCTCGAACTGTGGGCGATCGATCGCACCAAGCAGGCCGTCAGTTGGAAGCGGCAGATCACAGACTCCAATCACATGGAGCGCAAGCAGAACATGTCGTCGCCCTCGCCGGTGACAGACGGCAAGTACGTCTGGGTGATGACGGGCCTCGGCATTCTCAAGGCGTTTGACTTCGCTGGCAAGGAGATCTGGGCGCGGAACATCCAGGCCGACTACGGCAAGTTCGGACTGAACTGGGGCTACGCCTCGTCACCGTTGCTCAAGGGTGAGGCGCTCTATGTGCCCGTGCTGCACGGCATGAAGACGGACGATCCGTCGTACCTCCTCAAGATCGACAAGCTGACGGGCAAGACCATCTGGCGCGTCGAGCGCCCGAACCCGGCCGTCCGTGAATCGCCAGATGCCTACATCACGCCCGCGTGGATCGAAGCGAACGGACGCGCCGAGCTGATCATCACCGGCGGCGATGTGGTGTCGGGTCACGACCCGGCCACCGGCAAGGAGTACTGGCGCGCCGATGTGTTGAACCCCGGTCGTAACGGCGCGTATCGGATTGTCGCGTCACCGACGGTCGTCAACGATCTGATCATCGCGCCGACTCGCGTCAACCCGATGGTAGCGATGCGGCCCGGCGGCAGCGGCGATGTGGCCCGCAGCCATGTGGCCTGGACCTTCGCGCAGGGCCCCGACGTGCCCACGCCGGTTAGTGATGGCAAGTTGTTGTATGTGGTGCGCGACACCGGCGTCGCCTTCGCGCTCGACGTCAACACCGGCGCGATTGTCTACGGTCCGGTCCGGCTGCCGAACGGCACCTACAGCGCGTCGCCGATTCTTGCCGACGGCAAGATCTACGTGACCACCGAAGAGGAAGGCATCACCACGGTCTATCGTGCCGGTCCGAAGTTCGAGGTGATCGCGTCAAACCGCCTGCTCAACGACTGCGCGCCGTACTGCCTTAGCACGGTCGCCGTGTCAGAGGGCCAGTTGTTCATCCGCACCTCGTCGTACCTCTGGGCAATTGGCGACCGGCGCAAGAAGCCTTAGAAGCTCCAGGCGATCAGCTGGTCGACGTCCTTGACGATGATGGTCCGTCCCGCGAAGGCGGGATGGGCCCACATCGCCGAATCGGCCACTGTGTAGCGCTTCACTTCCTCGAACCTGGCAGGATTGGCTTTCGCCACTACCAGTTCGCTATTGGTCGTCCCGATCAACAGAAAATCGCCGGCGCGTACGATCGACGCATTCTCGGCTTCGCGGCCGCGCGAGGTCCACAGCGTCTTGCCGGTGGCAGCATCGAGTGCGAAGAACTGACCGCGGTTCTTGGTCGACAAGCCGTAGACCGCGGTGCCCGCCAGAGCCGGCGAGCTCATATACATCGACACGTCCTCGTTGCGCCACGCCGGCGTCGTCTCCCACCTGGCGCCGGTCTTTGCGACGCGAAGGGCGATGGTCGGGTTCTCGAGGCCCGCGTAGAGCACGAGGTCGCCGATCAGCAGCGGCGTGACCGAGTTCTGTTCGTGGGGAGTCTTGAGGGCGACACTCCACAGCAACTGGCCCGACGCCGCGTCAACGCTGACCATCCGGTTCTGCGACTGCGTGATGACCTGACGCGTGCCGCCCAGCGTGGCCAGAATCGGCGACGCGTACGAAACGCCATCGCCAGTCCAACGCCATTTCACAGTACCGGTCGCCGCGTCCATGGCGGTGAGCGCCCCGCTTGCCCTGAGCGAAGTCGAAGGGCCGCCTGTCGTTGTCGAACCGAGGAACGCGATCACCGTGCCGCCATCCACCAGCGGAGAACTGGCGGTGCCAAACTCCGGCGGCGTGGGCGGCGCGGTCTTCCGCCACAGCAGCTTGCCGGTCGCCAGGTCATGTGCTGAGAAGATGCCGCTGATGCCGAGCGTGAAGACGCGGCCATCGGCGATCGTCGGCGTCGATTTGGGGCCCGGCCCGTGTCCGGTGGCGGCGGTGTTCATGGTGTACGGCGCATCCACCCCGTCCTGCCAAAGTGGTTTGCCGGATTGCAGATCGTATGCCGCAATCACCTCTCGATTGGCCAGCCGTGAATGGACGACCACTCGATTGCCAGAGACCACTGGCGAGGCATGTCCGAGTCCGACCGTGGCCTGCCAGCGCTTGGTGAGCTGTGCGGGCCACGCCGTGGGTACGGTGAACGACGAAGCCACGCCGTCGCGCGCCGCCCCCCGCCACTGCGACCACGACGGCGCCTGCGCCTGCGCAAACTCAACCGCCGACAAGGCAAGTACTAGCCCAATCGCACTCCAGCACTTCAGCACATCAGCACCCCAGCACCCCAGCACCCCAGCACCCCAGCACCCCAGCACCCCAGCACCTTGATTACTCACCCTTAATCGCTTCGACGATCGGCGTCGATGACGCCAGGCGGACTGCAAACAACGACGAAATCACGCCGGTGGCGACGACCGCCGCCAGCAAGCCAAACAGGTTGCCGATCGGCACCGCCTGGGCGCGCTCCTGCAGCGCGGGCCACACGGCCACGATCGCGCAGGTCGCGCCCAGTAGCGTGCCGCCAACGACCAGCGCCAATCCTTCAGACAGCACCATGCTGCGAATGTTGGCGGGCGTGAAGCCGACGGCGCTGAGCAATCCGATGTCACGTCGGCGTTCGAGTACGTTGCGCGCGAGCACGGCGCCGAGCCCGACGGTGCCGAGCAGGAGGCCGAGCGATCCCAGCGCCTGGAACGTGGCCAGATACGTATTCTCCACCTGGTGATACGACGACCAGCGCTCGTGCGTGTCGGTGACATCCATGCCGTAGTCCGACAGCCGATCCTCGAGATGAGACGTCACCGCCGCCGCGTTGGCCGGGATCGTCTCGATCATCCATACGCGATAGCCCTCGTGCTTTGGGAACAGGCGGACGAAGGCGGCCTCGCCGATGATCAGTTCCGATTGCAGCACGCTGTCGGCCAGGGCGCCGACGATGCGCAGTCGCACGGGCGGCTGTCCTTCTGGCGTGAACTCGAAATCGTCGCCGATGCCCAGGTGCAACACGTACATGAGCGTCGTCTGGTCCGCCACCGCCGCGATCGCGCCATCGTCAAAGGTGCGGCCCAGCAGCGTCCACGGATTCGCCTGTTCCTCTGGCGTGGTCGCCATCGACGAAGCGAAGGTGAAGCGCGTGTCGCCGATGAATCCGGGTCCCGGCGCGATGATGCGAGGGTTGGTCGGCCGGTAGAGCGTGAGGCAACTGGTCTCGTCTCCGGGCCGCAGCCTGAAGCGGGTGACCTTCGCGTTCGCGAGAATGGGGTCGCTGCTCTCGAAGCCTAAGCCGTCGCGACCGTCAGCCGTGTTCGGATCGTGCATCAACGGTGCGACCGATTCGGCCATCAGCGTGAAGCCGCCGGTTCCCGATGTCTTGTCGCCGCCGCTGACCGGTTCCTTGCGGAACGCGCCGACGCTGACGAGCACGAAGCATGCGAACGCGATCAAAGCGAGACTGAGGACCGATCGGCTGGGCCGCACCGCGGTGTGGCGGAACCCCAGTTGCGACATCCCGGTGAGTCCACGGGTCAGCGGTCGCGATTTCCGTCGGCGCCGTAACCACGCGGATGCGCCGCACAGGCCGGCGACCAGCCACGCGCCGCCGGCGCCGAAGAATCCCGCGGTTGGGTTGAACGAACCCGACGCCGAGGCGGCGATAAGCCCGACACCCAGTATCGCGAAGGTGATGGCAACAACACCCGCCCGACCCGCCCGACCCGCCCCACCCGTCTGCGTCTCCCCCTGAAGCAGCGATCGCGCCGATCGCTTGCTCATCTGCCGCACGCCCAGCCAGATCGCCAGCACACCAGCGGCGAGTGCGCCGGCCGCGCCGATCGCCAGCCACTCAGGGGCCACATGCAAGGCCAGCCGAGTTGTACCGACCGCGCCAACCCACCAGGTGCGCAGGCCGTACATGATCAGCGCGGCGTAGCCGATGGCTGCCGCAATGCCGATCACCGCGCCCATGCCAGCTAGCACCGCGCCTTCACGAACGAAGGCGCCGCGAATCGCCGACGGTGCGAAGCCGACGGTGGCCAGCAGGCCTACTTCTTTGGTCCGCTGCTCCAGGCCGACCGCGAAGAACAGGTAGGCCAGTAGCAGTGCCGAGACGACCAGGAAGAAGCTGAAGTAGAGGAAGTACTCGCCGAAGTCCGTGGTGCCCTGCGCGGCCGACAGTGCCTCGCCGCGAACCGCGCGCGCGGTGAAACCGGCCGATGCCGGCGAGATGCTCTGCGCGGTGACGGCGCCTGTCCCAGACAGCCGGAGTGACGACACCTTCCCGTAGCGCGATCCCCAGATGCGTTGTCCTTCGGCGAGCGAGATGATCGCCTTCGGCGCGGTGCGATACCGATCCCAGTAGTCCTCGTCCTGCTTGCGGATGCGCTTGAGCTCCACCGGAAACGGCGGATCCCACGACGTCATGTCGGCAGCATCGCTGATGCCGGGGTAGTCGGGCGTCAGCGTCGGGTCGCCGCCGATCCCGTTCATCGGCGTGACGCCCACGAGCGTGAACTTCGCGCTCGATGCTGCCAGGCCGTCGGCGTCGGACCAGAGGAAATACTCGAGCGTGACCTCGTCGCCGATGCGCGCGCTCAGGTCGGCGGCCGCCCATTCGTTCAGCCAGATGGGCGCGTGGTTGGAAAAGGCTGACGCCACTGGTGGAGGCAACCCTTGCTTGTCCGCCGTCAGCGACGCTACTGGTGGAGGCAACCCTTCAGGGTTGCCTGGTCCCACGGCTCCCACCATCCGGTTGTAGCCGTCCAAGTCGACCGCCGACACGGTGGAATACGGGATCTCGCGATCGCCGATGCGAATGGTGTTCGCGACATACGTCAGCGCCGGCACGATCATGCGCTTCTCACGCGCGGCCAGGTCCTCAAGGGTCTCGACCAGGTCATCGGCGAGCAACCCGGCGCGCGTTTCCACCAGCGTCGCCCCGGACGTGGTCGTTCGCACGCGCAATCCGAGGTCGTCGAGCGCGGCCACCGGCGCGATCAGCTCGCGGACCAGCTTTGCCGGGTCGACGTCCGCCGTGTCGTTCAGCGAGAGCAGGATCGTGTTGGCGCGATCGCCCAGGCCCAGGTCGCGTTGCAGCCGGCCCATCGGCACGTAGATCGCGAACACGGATCCCTGGGTCGGTGCCAGCGAGAACTCGCCGAGCGCCGAATCATCCAGCACGCGGGCGACTGTCACGCGAATGCGCTCGCCGGTGGTTTCGCGGCGGCCCTGCAACGACGAGAGGGGAATGTCGGAGGGCTTGGCGACCCGCAGCGTGAGCGAGTCTCCGGACTTCGCGCCCACTTCCTGTGCCAGCGCCGCACTGATCAGCGCCTCGCGCCCCGACACTTCGAAGCCGTCGATGCCGTGGAAGCGGCCGAAGCGTTCGTCGATGCCGTAGGCCATCACTGTGCCGGCAGTGCGCTTCGAGTCATCGTGGACGACGGCGCCGGAAAAGACGACGACCGGGGCGGCAGAGCGGAGAACACCGTAAGCATCGACGCGCGCGCCCAGCGGCGTCTGCCGCGGCTGCGTGGAGCGCGTGACCAGCGCGTCAGCGAGCGCCGATCGAAAGAACGTGGGCGAGGTGACGATGACATCGGCGGCGCCGAGGCGGCCGAGTGCGATCTGCTTCAGGCTCTCTCGCACGGACGAGCCCACCAGCAGCGCACCGGCGAGCACCGCCACGGCGACGGCCACGCCGAGCACCACCATCACGTGGGTGGCGGCATAGAACCGAAGGCTCGCCTTGGTCAGCATGGTTAGACCGTCAATGTGCCGCAGCTCATCGACCAGCGCCGCTCGAAGCGTGCGCCGAGGGTTTCGCTGTGCGTGACCACGAGCAGCATCGTGTGCTGTTGCGTGTGGAGGCGGAGGATGAGATCGGCAACGACCAGGGCAGTCTCTGCATCGAGGTTGCCGGTCGGCTCGTCACACAACACCAACCGCGGCTGCCGCACCAACGCGCGCGCGATAGCGGCACGTTGCTTCTCGCCGCCGGAGAGCGCGGATGGTAAGTGATCGAGCCGATCCGACAGCCCGACCTGAGCGAGCAGCGACCGCGCCCGCTCCGGCGCGTCCTTGTCGGTTTCGCCCACCAGCGTCGGCACGAGCACGTTCTCGAGCACGGTGCACTGCGGCAGCAGGCAATGGTCCTGCAGCACGAAACCGATCTCTCGATTGCGAAACGCGGCGAGGCCCTCGGCCTTGAAGGAGTAGGGATCCTTGCCGTCCAGCCGGACCGTGCCGGCGGTGGGCGGCTCCAGGCCGCCGAGGATGTAGAGCAACGTGCTCTTGCCTGAGCCGGACGGTCCCATCACGCACGCCGAATCGCCGGGCGACAGCGAGAGCGACACGTCGCGCAATACCACGAGGTCGCCGGCGGGGGAGGGGTAGGACTTGGAGAGGTTGGTGGCTTCGAGCATCCGAGAGCTAAGAGTAGCATTCACCCTCAGCCGACGGCATTTCGGGTGTCACCGAGGGAGCTGTATGCGGCTTAGACCAGTCCTGGCTGCTGCTTGGCCGCCCGTTCCCGCGCGGCACGACCTTTGCCGGTGCCGGGATGCTCGGCATGAGCACCAACGAGTGAGAGGTACTGCTCCGGCACCTTCACGGTGTTTTCTGCTGGGGGAATCGAATCGCGCCGACGGGGCAAGAGGACAAGCTTCTTGCTTGAGGGCTTTGCGAGAAGTTGCCGACGAATCTCATTGGCCAAGACCTCGATCAAAAGAGATGGCACCGCATTTCCGAGCATCTTCTGAACTTCGTTGCGTGAGCAATTGAATCGCAGTCCGTCGGGGAACGTCTGGAGTCGGCACATCTCATGCGTTGACAGCCGGCGGTTGTTCCAATGAAACGGACCAATGGATGGGCCGGGTTGTGCCTGAATAGTCCATGAAGGCCTGTTTTTGGCGAGCTTGAGTAGGAAACTCCAGTATCTGGTTCGCCACCCGAACAATGGGAGCCCACCGCTCCTAGGCGTGTGCCAAAGATAGTTCTGCCCCTCCGGAATCGTGGGAAGAAGACCGCCCCATCGCCCGTTTACTTCGATTCCACTCTCAACAGCTTCCGCAGGCAGATCGCCGATCGCATCCCATGCAGTTCGGTATCGCTCAATGCCTATGCTCGCATCTCCAGTAGGGGAATGCGTCGCCGTCGGAAACACGAACTCTGTGCCGTCACGGGCTCCGATCAAAAAAACACGCTCACGCGTTTGCGGAACACCGAAATCGGCGGCGTTCACGACCTGACAGCTGACCGAGTAGTTGGTCTTGGCCAGACGGTTAATCTTCTTTACCCCGTCAAGCAGCAGCGTCAAGCCCTCGGATTTTCCCGTAAATGCTAGCCCGGCAACATTCTCCAAGAGAAAGGCGCGGGGGAGGGTGTCGTTAAGAACGCGAAGATATTCGAGGAGGGTGTTGGATCGAGGGTCCTTCAAGCGACCCGAATCTCCGTTCGCCCAGTAGCCTGACTTCGAAAATGGTTGGCAGGGAGGGCCTCCAACCAACAGGTCGGCTTCACGCCTTCGGAGACGAGCCGTCTTTAGGATCAGGCTCGAAGCGACGTTCTCGATGCGTTCTTCAATGACGGGCCAACTGCGGTTCAGACGAAGAGTTCGGCAGCAGGCCGCATCCATTTCGACCGCGACCGCAGTCTTGATGCCTGTGGCCTCGAGTCCGAAGTCGATTCCCCCGACACCGGTGTAAAGACTAATTGCTTTCAGCATTCGAATGGCGTGACCTACCATTGCCCATAGGCTTCTTAGTGCGGTGAATTATATCAGGAGTTGGCGCCAGGTGGACGCCATTCAAGCCATGCGCGCTGTGCCTCCGATGAACATTCCAGCTCGACAAGCCGTTGATACACGAACTCGTGAGCAGCTCGAATTGCTTTGGCGGCGTCGTCCGGGCTCCAGAAGAAAATCTGCCGGCGCATACGGAGTCCAACCGACAAACACTTGCAGGTCCAGTCCCAAGTCTGCGGCGACTTTCTGCGCCGAAGGGACATCGATCTGTTCCTGTCCTAGCGCTACTGCAAGAATTGCCGCTCGACCGACGACGGTGGCAGCTCTGCTTGAAAAGGTGTGAATATCCGCGTCCGTGACTTGCTTGTCGCGAACCTCGATGACCATCCGCAGCGTCGGTGTGGACTCATCCTCTGGAGGGTCATAGACCGCAATGTCGCCAGGCACACTTCGGCTTGGATCGTTGACTCTTCCCGTTTCGACGATGGCGCCATCCTGAAAGGCGTCCATCAAGCCGGCCGCAACTGCTTGAGCGCGGCGCCCTCCCTCTGAGTCTTCAAGCACGAGATCTTCAATGCGCTGGATAAATTCGGTCAATGCGAGGGCTGCTTCGGGTGAACTGTAGGGGGCGGGTGCCTTCCAATAGGCGCGCCGAACTTTGATAAAGGCTGCGAGTGCCGACATTGCTTCTTCTGTGTCGCGAATTGCAGTAAGTACTTCGAGGATCTCATATACAGCGTGGAGTGCCGCCTTCGCCGTCGAGTGCACGACCATCTCTCGGGTCACCACGCTATTCTGAAAATACGGCTGGTTATTCAATGGTTCTTTGCCGCTCACACCTATATCAACCTTGAGTGTTCTTGCCTCAGGTACCAGCGCATGCTGAACGACGCGCCTAGCAGAATAGGCGCCAGCGGTTCCGGCCTTGGCCTTGATTGCGAACACGTCCACGTTGAGGTTCGTGGCCTTTGCTAGAAGTGCTGTGCCGATGAAGGCGATGTGAGTCTTGTTGACGCTCTCGCAGATTCTCGACAGGTTGTCGATGCGGGTCTCCCAATTCGTGTCGTGACGGTTGGACGTTGCCAAGGCGTACGCAGCCGCGAACACACGTCGCGCCGACTCGATATCGACAGTCACGCTCAAGCCCAACCTCCTTGTTGCGAAGATGTCATGCAATTCTAAGGGGTGTCCCCTTCGCCCTCTTGGTGCGCCGAAGTCTTCGCTCGCACGTCGCTGAATTCCGTCGGCCGACTTGCGGCGATTGCAATCGTCCGAGTCCTAGTCCCAGAATAAGCGCGTTTGCGGTTCCACGGTAAACGAAAGACTCGAAATGTCCGTACGTGCAGAGCAGAGAGGTCGGTGCCGACACCAACACGCGCTGACGCAGGAAGGACATTTCGAGTGAAGACGAGTAGACATCAAGAAGTCGCGCGGCGCAAACGACGGATCGAGCGGCGGCTGCGGCCGAAGACGTGGAAGGCGCAACCGACGCCGATGTTCCGGGCGCGCCACATCCAGTACGAGCACAGCGACCGCGTGCGGGGGCTGGCGACTGGCGGGATCGGCGCGATGCATCGGCTGGCGCCGCACACCGGCCTGGTGGCGGCGCTCGATCAGCACGTGACACTGTTGAAGCGGCACGGGCCGTATCACGAATCGGATCATGTGCTGAATGTGGCGTACCGCAGCCTGTGCGGCGGCACGTGCGTGCAGGATATCGAGCGGCGCCGGCAAGACGAGGTGTATCTCGACGCGCTGGGCGCGCAGCGCATCCCCGACCCGACGACCGCGGGCGATTGCTGCCGGCGGTTCGACGTCGCCGCGATCGAGGCGTTGCAGACGGCGATCAACGAGACGCGCGTGCGCGGGTGGTGCGCGCAACCGGCCGCGTGTTGTGACGAGGCCATCATCGACGCGGACGGCACACTGGCCGAGACGACCGGGCAGTGCAAGGAAGGGATGGACATCGCCTACGACGGGGTGTGGGGGTATCACCCGCTGGTCGTCTCGTTGGCCAACACGGGCGAGCCGCTGTTTCTGGTCAACCGGAGCGGGAATCGCCCGTCGTCGGAGGGCGCGGCCGCGCGGTTCGACCAGGCGCGCGTGCTGTGCCAGGACGCGGGGTTTCGCCGGATCACCTTCCGCGGCGATACGGATGCCGGTCGACACGCTGGTGAGCAACTGGGCGTACATGGTGATGGCGTCGCTGGCGTGGAGTCTCACGGCGTGGTTCGCGCTGCGGTTGCCCGAGACGGGCCGGTGGGCGACGCGCTACGCCGCCGACAAGGCCGCGGTGCAGCGGATGGCATTCAAGACGTTTGTCAACGCCTTCCTGCGGATTCACGTCGTCGGCCGAGCCGCAAATGCGCTTATTCTGGGCCTAGGCGGCGATCATGCTTCTGAGCGATGCCGCCAGCATCACCAGCCCGGCGAAGACCAGCAGCCACAGCACACCGTTGCGAAACGCCGTCGGGCTCATGCCGATGTAGATCTTCGAGCCCCACACTGACGGGATCACCAGCGAACCGGCGACGACGCACATCTGCGGCAAGAGGCCCGCGTGCGCGCGGCCGGACCACACCAGCGATGCCAGCGTCGCGGACAGGACCACCAGGTTGAAGTTCTGCAAGACGGCGCGGTGCTCGTCCTTCGTGTAGCCGCGCAGCGTGCACCACAAGGCGGGCGCCAGGCCGCTGAAGCCGCTCAATGGCGCCATGACGCCGCCCAGCAGGCCGACGCCGGCATCGGCCAATCGGCCGCCCTTCTCGATGCGGGGCAATCGAGAAGTAGCCAGCATGGCGGAACAACACACCACGAGCATCAGGCCCAGTACCAGCTTGAAGCGATTGGGATCCAGCAGCGGCAGCAACTGGGTGCCGATCGGAATGCCCACGGCGCTGCCCAGTACGAAGGGCCACAGCAGGGCGACGTGCCACCCGCGACGGACCCGGATCGCGGAAATCACCTGACCCGTCCAGCCGCCGAACACGGCCATGACGGCGGCCAGCGCGGGATCGACGCCCCACACCCAGATCGACATGGCAGCCATCGCGAACGCGAAGCCGGAAATGCCCTGCACCAGGCCCGCGACGGCCGCGCCGAAGGCCAACACCCACATCTCACCCGTCATCGGAGTAATCTCATCAATCAGGAAAGGTATGCCTCACTGGACGAGAGGCCACGTTCTGAATGGATGAGTTTACGCTGATTTTGCCGCCCAACCCGCCGACGCGCGTTCACCCCCTCGCGATTGCATAAATCCGGCCATCATCGGCAAGACCTCCACGTTCCGAGAGCCGAACGGCTCGGCCATTCGAGTCCTGTCGTCTGGGGCGGCTAGAACGGCCGCCGCGGCGACATCTGCAACTGCACGCCGTCGCGAGCGACGGTGACGTTGACCATCGGCTGCAGCAGCTTTGCGTCGCCCGTGAACTCCACTTCGTACCTGGTCGCCATCTTCTGGTGATCCGCGACCAGGCGGTCCGCCATCGCCCTGACGCGATCCGGCAGCACGTTGTCGGTGTTGATCGCCGTGAACATGCCGCCCACGTTCTGGGTGAGATTCAGGATCAGGTCCGTGACCGGACCGATCTGCTTGCCCCGCACGACCACGGCGTGGGCGGCACCACCGCGCGCGACGAAGTCGTTCATGAACCGGTTGTAGTCGTCGATCGGAAACTCCCGGCGCTGGTCGCCGTTGTCGGTCGTCACAATCACGATGACGGGCCATTGGCCCGGAGCCGTCTTGAGAAAGCGTTGGTCCGACTCAATCAGCGTATCGAGAAAGGCATTGGCTCCCCCCGCGGGCGCGAACAGCCCGATTTCGGCTTTCAGCTTTTGTCGATCGGTGGACGGCTGCGTCCGCACCCTGATCTGACCGCCGGTGCTGATGAACGTGATCTCGTGCTCGGGCGGCAGTGTGTTGGCGAACGCGTCGAGCGCCGTGCGGAAGCTGTTGACCATGGGACCGACGGCGGTGCTGGAATCGACCAGCAGGGCGATTCGTAAAGGAGCCGTGCCGAGCGCCACGCGCGTGACCTCGCGCGGCAAGCCGTTCTCGGTGACCTGGAAATCGGCGCGGGTCAGGTTGAGAACGGGTGCGCCAGTCGCATCGACGGCGCCGACGAAGATCCGCTTCGGGCTCCGCTGCCCTGAGAGCGATACCGGAACCAGGACGAGCATCACGATGGCAACCAGGGTGCCGAACCTCTGTCGCGTCATGGCGGGGAATAGTAGCAGGAGAACGGAGAGGCAACCCCAAGAAGGGTTTGCCTCCACCCCGCACGGTTGCCTCCCAGCAACAATCTAGATCGCGTCGGAGATCGAGGTGAAGGCGAACCCCGACAGCTTGAGTGCCGGCACCATCAGCGGCAACCGGCGTTCGGGTGCGCCAATCGCCTCCACGTTCCACGGCGCCAGCATCGCCAGCATACTCTGGTTGAAGCGCAGGTTGCGCACCGGGTACTGAATGCGGCCCTTCTCGACCCACCAGAGGCCGTCACGGGTGAGTCCGGTCAACATGATCGAGCGCGGGTCGACCTGGCGCACGTACCAGAACCGCGAGATCACCAGCCCTCGCGCCATGCCCTTGATCATGTCGTCGAGCGAGGTCGGCGGTTGCGAGCTCTCGATGATGTAGTTGACGGGGCCAGGTGTCGCTTCGCACGTCTTCTCCTGCGCCCAGAACCGCGAGTACTCGAGGTTCTCGAGCACGCCGGCCTCGATCAGCGAGAACCGCGACGCCGGTATGCCCTCGGTGGTGCTCGGTGAAACCGGAATGTCTGCGTGCATCGGGTCGCTGTAGATGTTCAAGCGCTCGCTGAACATCGCCTCGCCGACGCGGGTCTTGCCGTCCTTGCCCGAGAACGCGCTGCGGCCTTCGTCGGCGGTCCGCGCGTCGAGACTGTTCGTCAGAAAGCCGATCAGATCCGCCACGGCCTGCGGCTCGAGGATCACGGGGTAGACGCCCGGCTCGATCGGCTTGGGCGCCCGCGAACGAACCGCCTTGCCCACGGACTGCTCGACGATGTGCTGCGAATTGAGCTTGTTGAGATCGAAGTGATCGCCAGCGTAGTAGCCGGAGCCGGTGCCGGCGGCGCTGCGGGCGGTGACACTTAGCTCGGCCTGACTCGACCGGAAGTAGCGCCGGTTGCCGTTGGCCGTTGCTGCGGCTGTCGCCGAGGCATTCGCACTGTGAAAGCCGGCGCCAGTCACCTTTTCTTTGCGGCAGGTGTCCATCACCCCGGCCAGCGCCGTGGCGCGTGCGGCGAGGTCGACGTCGGCGGTCGCTGGCGCGAACCCGCGGGCCTCCCCGTAGGTGAGCGGGCCGAGCGTCGGCACGTACTCGCGATGCACCGGCGAGACGCGCGCAATCTGTACCGCCTCGTTCGCCAACTGCTTCAGGGCTTCGGGACTCGCATCGTTTGCGGTCGCCGCGCCACGGCGGCGGCCGACCCACACCGTAGTGGTGATGCCGAGGTCCTCGGCCCGGCCGCTCGTCGTGATGCGGTTGTCGGCAAAGCGCGCGTGCGACTCCACCGAGCTGTGCACCGACACGGCGGCGTCGTCGGCGCCCGCGCCCTTGGCGTGCGCCAGCACCGTGTCGCAGATGTGAAGCGATTCGTCGCGGTTGAGCATCACGCCGCCCCCGTGTTCAACACCGTGACGTTGCGAAAGCGCGCGGGTGGACAGCCGTGACTGACCGCGTTGGTTTGACCCGGTTCGCCCTTGCCGTCGGCCGATGTGCCCCACAGCCGGTAGGTGGCTGGACCGCCCAGGCCGTCGCATGACGCCCAGAAGTCGGGCGTTCGCGATTGGTACGCCGCGTCCTTCACCATGCCGCCCAGCTTGCCGTTCGTAATCTCGCGAATGACTGCGCCACCGAACTGGAAGTTGTAGCGCTGCTGGTCGATCGACGAGACGCCGCGGCCTTCCACGAACAGCCCGCGCTTGACACCGCTGAACAGTTCGTCGAGTGACACCTCCGTTGCCGCCGGTTCCAGCGACACGTTCGGCATCCGCGGAAACGGTACGCTCGACCAGTCGTCGGCGTGCAGGCAACCGTGCGATCGCTGTTGGCCCACCAGTGGCGCCAGCTCACGTGTCGTCTGCCAGTCCACAAACATGCCGTCGCGCACCAGATGCCACCGCTCCGACTTCACACCCTCATCGTCATAGCCGGTGGTCGCCAGTCCGCCGGGTTGCGTGCGATCGCCAACCAGGTTGACGATCTTCGCGCCGAAGCGAAGTGTGCCGGCATCGGTGGGCTTCAGGAAGCTGGTGCCGGCCATGTTGGCTTCCCAGCCCAGCGCACGATCGAGCTCGGTCGAGTGGCCGACCGATTCGTGGATGGCGAGAAACAACTGCGATGGATCGACGACGATGTCGTAGCGGCCAGGGACGACCGGTTTGGATGTGAGCTTTTCGACCACCTCGTGGCCCGCCTTCTCGGCGTCCTGGAACCAGGGGTAGTCCTCGACGTACTCGTAACCCATCAGCTGGGCCCGATCGACCACGGGACGAGCTTGAAAATCTCCGCTCGCGCGATCGGCGGCCGTGACACTGAACTGCGGGTAGGTCCGCACCAGCCGCTGCGTGATGCGCGAGCCTTCAGTCGACGCGAAGTACTTCTGTTCGTCGACGAACAGGATCTGCGAGTTGACAAAGCTCACGCCCGGCACGGCCATGGCCGTCTCGTTCAGCTTCATCAGGAACGCAGTCTTGGTGTCGAGCGGCACCTCGAAGGGATCACGCTTGATGGGATTGGCCCACGTCGTTACCACCTTATCGGCGTTCGCGAGCACGACCTTGCGAGTCACCAGCACCGCATTAGCCTTGGCGATGGCGACCGCCTGCTCCGCGGCGGCGCGGGCCGACGCCGCGTCCACCACGTTGGTTGCGGCGAATCCCCACGCGCCGTTGACGAGCAGGCGCAGGCCCAGCCCGTAGCTGGCCGAGCGCGACACATTCCGCACTTGCCGCTCGCGCGTGGCGATCGATTCCCGGCGGTAGCGGTTGATGCGGATGTCGGCATAGGTGGCGCCGAGTGCGGTGGCTCTCGCGAGCGCGACTTCCGCCGCCTCCGCTCGCCTCGCATCGTCCGCTGGTCCTGGCTGGAACGCATCGGCCCAGTCCGGTACGTAGGTAGCGGCGAGGAGTGCGCTCCCGGTCGCGATGAACTGACGTCGGGAAACCGGTGGGATAGCCATTGGCCGCGATTATACCCACGCTGATGTGGCATCCGCCTTGGTGGAGGCAACCCTTTCGTAGGGTTGCCTGGGGTGATTCAAGCGGAGCGACGCCAGCTCACCGCCGTCGCGCATATTCGAGGAGTAAAGCCGGGTGCGATCGCACGTCGTGAGGGCGCGATACTCGCCAAGGTCGATGGTCGTGATGGTGCCAACGTAGCTTCCACTCCAGCAACTGGCAAGCGGATTGTAACGGGAGCGGGACGGCGGGCGGGAATCAGCGGCGGATCTTTGTCGCGACAAAGACGACGAGCAGCACCACGGCCACTACCGCCATCAAGCGCGCGAATCGTCTGGCACCGCGTGGCAGCCCTCGGCCACGCCAACCTGTTCGCGCAGTTCCTCTACGAGTCGGGCGACACTCATCGCACCAGCCGGCAGGCCCGCAGCATCAACTGGTTCATGGGCATGCTGCGGCGTCCGGTGGGCCGCGGCCGCGTCGGCGTGCGCGCGATGCTCAGTGCCGAGCCGTGGACGATTGGCGGGTGCGGCTACCCCGACCTGCTGGCCACCGGCGAGGTCTGCGATGGCGACACCCTTCATGATCGACAGCATCCGCACGATTTGTTCATGGAGCTGGCCGTGGACTACGAGCGGCCGATCGCGAATCGGTTGCGCCTGCATGGTTACGCCGCGTTGGCGGGGGAGCCGGCGCTTGGTCCGCCGGCATTTCCCCATCGCGCGTCGGCGATGCCCAATCCGATTTCACCGATCGCGCACCACTGGCTCGATGCCACGCACATCGCGTTTGGCGTGCTGACCGCCGGCGTGCCGGGTTCACGTTGGCGCGCGGAAGGGTCGGTCTTCAATGGACGAGAGCCGGACGATGCGCGCGCCGGTCTCGAGCTTGGCGCACTCGACTCGGTCGCAGCCCGCCCCTACTTCGAGCGACCCGGTCCGGTGCGATCGATTGCGGCACGCACCGCGGTCGCCAACTTCTCGGCCGGGCCCTGCCCCCAGTAGTGCAGGAAGATCACGGTCGGCTGCGTGCCGGTCATGTGATGGTGAATGGCGACGACATCGATGCCGTTCTCCCGCAGGGACTTCAGGACCGGCGTGACTTCCGTATCAACCATGGCGATGTCGCCCGCCACCACGGCAGCGGCGTCGCTGCCGAAGAAGGCCGCCCAGGTATTGAGCCCCATTCGCGCGTTGATCGTGGCGCCCATCTCCCGCAAGTTCAGATCGGGACGGCCAATCGTGATCTTGTAGACCTGTCCATTCTGTTCGCCGGCGGTGCCGATGATGCTCGCGAGCCTCGCGGTGTCGATCGTGCCGGCGGCCACTGTTGACGTCATCGTCGTGGCCGGCTCCGCACGACCGGCGACCTTGCCGATCAGATCAACGGCGGGCTTGATGCGCCGGGCCAAATCGGCTGCGGACCCGTGTCCATGCACATGCATATAGAACATGCGCGGCGATTCCCAGAAGAAGTGGTTGTGAAGCGCGGTCACATCGAGCCCTTGCGCCAGCACCGCCGACATCACCGGATTCACTTCGTCTTGCGTGAGGACCAGGTCGCCCATAAGGACATTCATGCCGCCATCACCCTTGGTCAACGCGACCCAGCCGCCGAAGCCGAACGGCGTGGGTGTGGCCACGCCGGCCACCGTGACCGTGAGGTCGTTGCGCGGGATGTTGACCTTGAGGACGCCGTCCTTGAAGTCACCCTGGCGGGACAGTGCGTCCAGGACACCCTTGTACTCCGCTGGCATGTCCTGGGCGACGGCGGCCGAGGCAGTGGTCAGCAGAATGACGACGACGATGACAGACCTGCACATGGAACCTCTCCAATGAGGCCATGGTTGACCCCAGCCCCGCATGTAGTCTACAGGGCTATGCGATCGACCCGCCCGTGAATCCCTGAATCGGCTAACGCACCCTCACGCTCATGCCATCGCGCAAGTCGCGCAGCGTCTGGAACGGGCCGGCGACGATCTTTGTGCCGTCGGCGACGCCGTCACGAACGACCTTGGTGGTTTCCACGGCCACGCCTGAGTTTCCCGATCGCATCGCGAACGTCGCCACCGCGCCTATGCTCCTTAGGACGCCGTGAGGGGACCTGATGTCCCCGGATGGCGCTAATCTACTTGTGATGTGGCTTGAATCACTACGGCAAGGCGCTGCGGCCCTGACCGCGTATCCCATGCGGTCCGCACTGGGCGCGCTGGCCATTGCTGTCGCCGTCGCGACGATTGTCATCGTCCTCATCATCGCGCTGCTGTTCATGCTCGCGAGCGAGAGTTGACGTGAAGGCGATCCTGATCCACGGCAACGGCGGCTGTACGGCCGCCGACATCTGGTTGCCGTGGCTGGAACGGCAGCTCCTCGCGCTCGGCGTGGATGTCATCAACCACACCTTTCCCGACAACGTAAAGGCGAGGGCGGAGGTGTGGTTGCCGTATCTCGAATCGCTGGACGCGGACCAGGAGACGATTCTGATCGGTCACTCCTCGGGCGCGGTGGCGGCCATGCGCTACGCGGAAACCCACAAGCTTCTGGGGTCGGTACTGGTGAGCGTCTGCCACACCGATCTCGGGGATGCCTTCGAGGCCGCCAGCGGCTACTACCGCGACCCGTGGCAGTGGCACCGCATCCGCGAGAACCAGCAGTGGATCGCGATCTTCAACTCCACCGACGATCCGCTGATTCCGGTGGCCGAAGCGCGTCACGTCGCCGCGCAGTTGAAGTGCAGCTACTTCGAGTTCACCGACCGCGGCCACTTCGTCGACTCGCGGGAGTTTCCCGAAGCGCTCGACTACCTCAAGCGCAAGCTCGCCGTCACTTGATCTTCTTCGCGAACACGATCGACGCCAGCACCTGGTCGTCCCAGAAGGCGACGACGTAGCCCTTCCGCGTCATGTAGCTGACGCGCAAGGTGACCTCCGGCGCCGCGCGAAATCCGAGGGTCGTTTCCAGCCGCCGATAGGGCTCGTTGCGGTGCGCCAGGTCAGGAAGGCTGGTCCACTTGGTGCGTTGGTCGTCGTACCGCGCCGCGGCAAACCATCGGGGACCGAGTGTGTGCGTCGCCTCGATCCACCCGCCATCGACCCGCGCCGTTCCCGCCGCCATCTCGCGCGACGTCCACAACCACTCGCCGGCCACGCGGGTGTAACCAAACGACCACTCACCCTCGAACTGGGCCAGTGCTGCGATGCGGTCACCGCGCGATTTGTCCCGCACTTCACGCTCTGCCGCGTAGGCGCCGCGAGCCACCGAAGCGCCCAGTCGCAGGCCGATGCGCGGCGTCACGCCACCGCCGATCATCAGGGTGGCCATGCGCGGCGGCTTGTTGTCGCCGAAGAACGGCCGGCCGCGCACGTGCGAACTGTCGGTGATGGCCGCCCGTAGATCCCATGTCGATGTCGACGCCGTCACTTGCGCGCCCAATGGGTACGAGGCCGCCAGCAGATAGTTCGTTGGCGTGCCTGCCTCGAACCGCATGACCGGCAGGTACAGGGTCGAGTGCTGCGACACCACCGGATTGCGATTGGGCCGGTTCTCGAGAATGCTCAACCCGACCGGGGACACGAACTGTCCGAGATCGAAGCGCCAGCCGACCCGGCCGGGCCGTTCATATCGGAGCGCGAGCTCGTAGACTTGCGTGCGCCACGTGCCGTCGAACGCGCGGCGGAACACCACTGGGCGCGCACGCAAGTGTAGGCCGTCGGCCAGGCGCACCGCGCCGAACAGGTCGAACCACGCGGTGGGTTTGCGCGTGACTTGCGAGCCGCCACCAGCGTCGACGGCGACCACGGCGTCGAGCGCGACCCTTGAGGTTTGGGCGAACGCCGACGACGCCGGGCCCATCCAGGCCCACGCGGCCATCGCGAGCAGTGGCGCGGCTAGGCGGAGCGTGCGCGTTGAGCCCATTGGAATGCTGACAGATCAAGTGGCGCGATTGCTCCGATCAAGCGGGGGACCGCCACGACCAGGGCCTCGACGGACGGGCCGTCGAAATCGCTGCCGGCGCATCGCCGTAGTTCGGCGATTGCCTCCATCGGGAGGCGGGCGGTGCGATAGGCACGGGCGCTGGTCATGGCATCAAAGGCGTCGGCCACGTGCACGATGCGCGCGGCCATGGGAATGGCATCGCCCTGAAGGCCATAGGGATAGCCCTGGCCGTCGGGACGCTCATGGTGCAATTCGACAATCGGAATGTGCGGGGCGAGGAAAGGAATGCTGCGCAAGATCCGCGCGCCCGCCGAGGGATGCACCTTGATGGCCTCGAACTCGGCCACGGTGAGCGCGCCTTGCTTGCGCAGCACCTCGTCGGGGACGCCGATCTTGCCGATGTCATGCAGCAGCGCGCCCAGTCGCAGGGTCTCCACGGCGTCGTTGTCGAGCCCGAGTTCCTGGCCAATCGCCACGGCGAACGTGCTGACTCGTTCGGAATGTCCGGCCGTGTAGGGATCGCGCGCGTCGAGCGCAGCGGCGAGCGCGCGCACCGCGCCCAGGTAGGTGGCCTCGGCCTCGGCTTCGGCCGCTACCACCGAGGCCATCAGCGAATTGAACGTGTGCGTCAGCTGGTCGATCTCGCGGCTGCTTCCGCCCGGCACGAGCGGGGTCTTGGTTCGCTCCGCGACCGTCATCGACGTCAGTGACCGTGACAGTTGATCGATGGGCTCGGTGAGGGTGCGCGCGAGCCAGACGCTGCCGAGCACCGCCAGCCCGATGGCGCCCAGGCCGATCCACCCCAGGCTGGTCAACGCGGCGGCGGTTTGCCCCGCCGCGGCGGCGTCGACCGACCCCAGCGCCACGAATGTGACGTCGTCTACTTGCGACAACGACTGGATGGTCCACGATACGCCTGCCAGATCCACGACTTGCGCCTGCGTGGCGCCGGCGGTGCTCTGCGCCGCCAGGCCGGCCGCCGTTTCGACATCGAGTGTCGTGGCGAGGATCATCTTGCCCCGGACGATCGCGGCGTGACCGCGCGAGAGCTGGGCCAACTCCTTGACGTACGCGTCATCGAGCGCCGTACCGAGCTCGAGCGAACCGATCGTCGTATCACCGAACTGAAGCGGGACGGAGAGCATGCGATAGACAACTCGATACGCGCCGGTACCGGCGACCACGACACGATCTGACGCCACGCCTTCGGGGCCTGTACCGACCACCGACCCGCGCGGCCACGACGAAGCCTGGCGGCCACCACTCGCGACCACGACGCCCTTGCCGTCGGCGACGGCCAGCACGTCGGCCGACACGCGGTCGGCAATCTTGTCCAGTTCGCGCTGCACCGTGGTGAGCAGTCCGTCGGTGGTGGCGGCGCTCGCGCCCGCGCGTTCGGCCAACCAGGTATCAAGGGCCGCCTTCAATGTCGGGTTCTCGGCGAGGGTGGCAACGGTGGCTCGCAAGTCCTGCTGGCGGCGCGCTTCCACGCGCGTGAAGACCTGCTGAGCCGTGGCCAGATTGTCGCCCACCGACCGCCGGACCTGGTCCCGGATGCCGACAATCAAGACCGTGAACACCGCGCCCAGCACCAGGGCCACGGTCAGGAACGACAGCACGAGCGCGCGGGTGACAAAGCGCGGAGCGTTCACGGCGTCGACTCCAGCACGGGTAACGTGAAGGTAATGCCGGTCGTCGCGCCCGCGCGAATCAGCACCTTGTCGCGCCGCTCGCCGATTCGCTCGTGCCAGGCGACCACGGTGTGCTCGCCAGCCGGCACCCCGGCGATGGTGAAGGAGCCATCGCCGTCCGGAATGGTGAACCACGGATGATCGAACACGCGCGCGACCGCGCTCATGTGCGAATGGATCTGGCAGAAGACCTTGACCAGGCCCGGTCGCGTGAACCTGCGGGCGCGAGACGAGCCAGGCGGGAAGCGGCCGAGGTCAAAAGTCGCGGGTTTGGAGAGCGAGAACACATTGTGGAAGAACGGGTCCTGGTTCGGGAAGTCCACCACCGAGCCGGCGGTCACGGCGACCACATGCGGGACAAACTGCTCGTCCTTCTGGACGATCGAGGCCGGCGTGGCCTTGATGCCCGCCGGGGGCCGAATGCCGTCGAAGAAGACGATCACATTGCGGGCTTCGGCCAGCGCCTGCGACCGCGGACTGACCGTCCGCCGGTCGTACGCCGAGGCCGGCGAGGGCGCCTTGCCCGCAGTCAGCCGGACAACACCGATCAGGGTGCCAGAGGCAGCATCCTGCATGGCGGCGCGGGCGAGGGGCATGTCGTAGACGACCGCCGTCATGCCTGTGGCCAGGACGAGGAGGCACGCATGTGCACTCAACTTCATGGGCAGGGGGCAGACCTCTCGTTTACGACGTTCATCCGGTGTGGGCGCACACGAACCAGAGCGCAGTATACGCCTGACGTACAGGGATTCGAGTAGTGGTTGAATAGGGGGCGATGGGCTTCCTCCATGAAATTCGCCAGGCGCTGCGGTCGATGCTGCGGGCCAAAGGTCTGTTTCTCACCATCGTCCTGACGCTGGCGCTCGGTATTGGCGCCAACGCGGCCATCTTCAGCGTCGTTCGCGGCGTGTTGCTGCGGCCACTGGTCAATCGCGACGAGCACCGGCTGATTTACATCCGCCAAAGCGCCCCCGGGCGCAATGTCGAGAACACGACCTTCTCCGTGCCTGAGATCCAGGACCTGCGCGGGCGGGTGAAGACCATTGCGGCCTTCGGCGAGTTCTCGACCATCGGGTTCCTGATGGTCGGACTGGGCGAGCCGCGCCAGGTGCGCGCCGGCGTGGTGGACGGCCGCTTCTTCGAGGTCATGGGCCTGCACCCGGTGTTGGGCCGAGCCATTTCGACGGCCGATGATGGTCCGAGCGCAGCCGGCGTGGCCATGCTGACGCATCGCTTCTGGATGACGACGTACAAGGGCGACCGATCGGTGATTGGCAAGGAGGTGCGACTCGGCACGCGCACCGCGACGATTATCGGCGTGCTCGAGCCGTCCGTGCCGTATCCCGCCGACACCGAAGTAATCGCGAACATGGTGACTAGCCCGCATCACATGTCGGCCACCATGGTGACCGGCCGCGAGCATCGCATGACCGAAGTCTTCGGCCGCCTGGCGCCCGACGCCGGCCTGGAGTCCGCACGCGCCGAGCTGCGCGCGGTTCATGCTTCGATCGTCACCGGGTTCCCCGAAGCGTACCCGGTGAAGGCGGACTTCCGCGTCGATGCGCGGCTGTTGCGCGATCAGATCACCTCACAGGCTCGCACCGTCCTGCTGGTCCTGCTGGCCGCGGCCGCGCTGGTGTTCGTGATCGCGTGCTCGAATGTCGCCAACCTGATTCTGGCGCGCTCGGTCCGGCGTGAAGCGGAGCTGGCGGTGCGGGCCGCCCTCGGCGCCAGTACCGCCGCACTTCGCAAGACGCTGCTGGCCGAGAGCCTGGTCGTGTGCCTGACCGGCGCCATCGTCGGTGTGCTGATCGCGCAACCCATGGTGTCGGTGCTCGGCCGCTATGCCTCGCGCTTCTCGGTGCGCGCGCTCGACCTCACCCTCGATGCGAGCCTGCTATGGGTGGGCGTGGTCCTGGCGGCGATCGCCGCAGTGCTCCTCGCGTTCGTGCCGCGGTTGCCGTCCTCCGACGCCGCGCACGGCCTCGCGCAAGCGGGCAACAGCGCTCGCCTCACCGGCTCAACCCACCTGCGGTTGAAGGCCTTTGCGGTGACGCAGATCGCCGCCTCGTTCCTGTTGCTCGCCGGCGCCGGCATGCTGGTGCGCACGCTGATGACGTTGCAGGCGGCGCGCCCTGGTATCCAGACCACCGGTGTGCTCGCCGTCAACGTGCCGGTGTCGTCGTTCGGTCGCACGCGCGATCAGGTGATGGGGTTCTATCGCGACCTGCTTCGCCGCACGTCAGAGGTGCCGGGCGTCCAGAACGTGGCGATTGGCGGCACCGTGCCGTGGCGCGATGTGACCAACGTTGGCGGCGGCCTGCAGTTTTCGGTCGAGGGCCGGGTCAAGGAGAACGGTGAAGAGGATCCGATTGCGCGCTCGCGCTCGGTCGGGCCTGGATTTTTCGCCACGCTCGGCGTTCCCTTGTTGGCGGGACGCGACTTCAACGACGACGATCGCGCCGGTGCCGAGAAGGTCGTCATCGTCAGCCAGACGTTGGCGCAGCGGATGTTCGCGACCGCGGATGTCCTGAACCGCAAGCTCTTCTGGACCGACCCGATCGGCAAGTTCATCAATCTCAGCCCGGAGCCGCGCCGCATCGTCGGCGTCGTCGCCGATCTGGACGACGCGAGCATCACGCCGCAACCGACGCTGACCGTGTATCAGCCCTTCGAGCAGGAGCCGGGCGGCGGACGCCTGTTCGTGCATGCCGCCGGCGATCCCTACGCGCTGGTGCCGACTATCACCAGGATCGTCCGCGAGATGGCGCAGGACGTGCCGGTCGAGCGGCCGGCGACGCTGGACGACGTGCGTGCGGAGGTCATGGCGCCCGATCGGCTGAACGCCATCGTCTTTGGCGGGTTCGCGGCTGTCGCGCTCGCCATTGCCGTGGTGGGCGTGGCGGGCGTGCTGGCGTTTTCGGTCAGCGGTCGCACCCGCGAGTTCGGCATTCGCATGGCCGTGGGATCGCAGCCGCGCGAGATCCTGCGGCAGGTGCTCGGCGAAGGGGTGGTGATCGGTGCGCTCGGCGTGGTCGCCGGTCTCGCGCTCGGGTTCGCGGCCTGGCGTCTCGCCGGCGGCTTCTTCCCGCAGGTCCAGCTGCCCGGCATCGTGCCGATCGTCGGCGCAGCCGGCGTGCTGATCGCATCCGCGATTGGCGCGTCGTTAATGCCAGCGGCCCGCGCCTCAAAAGTCGACGTGATGCAGGCGCTGCGTTCGGATTAGACGGTGGTGTGCTTCTCCCACTAAAACCGTAGTCGGACGCCGCCATTGATCAGCCGTGGTGTACCGGTGGTCGACGGATTCGTCTGAACGAAGTACACCCGATCGAGAAGATTCTGGGCGCCGACAAATAACTGCAGCTGACGCCCAATATTGCGCGACACCATCGCATCAACGCTTGTGAACGCCGGCAAGCCCGGTCCGAGCATCCCGTCATACCCTGATTCGGTCAACGTCGCTGGCGGAATGAAGTTCACGTTCAGGTCGTCGTTGTACTGCAACCCGACGTAGCGAACGTCGATGGCGACGGTGGCGTATTTCGGATTGGCGTACGAGAGTTGGATCGATCCGCGCTGTCGTGGCACCTGCGCGAGATACTTACCGACGAGTGCGGTGTTGGCGCCGCCGTCGGTGACCTTGGCTTGTTCGTACAAGTACGCGGCCGACAGCTTCCAGAACGACCACAGGCGATAATCGATGTCAGCCTGAATCCCATGGATGCGGGTGGCACCGAGGTTCTGTTTCTGCGCGATCGTCGCCGTCAGGGTGACGTTCGAGATCGGGTTGCGCAGGCGGTTGTCGAACCACGTGACACGGGCGGTCAGGTTCCGTAGCGGCGCCAGTTTGACCCCAGCCGCGCCACCCACCAAACGCTCCGGTCCCAGTTGATCGTTGGGACGGGTCGTCACCGCGCCCACGGAAAACTGGCGGTACAGCTCGGTGAGGGTCGGGGCACGAAAACCCGAATTGGCGGCGCCCCAGATCGTCACCTTGTCCGACAGGTGATACAGCGCCGCCGCGTGGGGACTCACGACGGTGTCGCTGTTGTCGGGAAGGGTGGGCCTGTGATTGGCGGTGGGCAAACCGGTGGCGACGGTCGTTTCCAGGTTGTGGCCCTGGTAGTTCCGCCAGCGGTCGACGCGCGCGCTCAGCGTGAAAACCAGCTTCGGCGTCGGCGTGAAGATGTCCTGCACAAACGCGCCAAGGGTCCGCTGGCGGCCGCCAGAAACGCGCCGCACTGCCAGGGTGGCTTGCAGGGTGGCAGGGGGAAGGACCACGGCGGGCACCGACGCGACGTAGGCGTCTTCATGGCTGCCGCCATCGACCAGCCGCCAGTCCGTTCCGGCGCTCACGACGTGCTTCTGGCCGGCCGCCTTCGTCCATTGCAGGCTGGTGCCAACCCCGTTGGTCGGCACGAATTGATCGGTGGCGAGGCGCACAAAGGTGCGGGTGGTCGCGGCGTTAGTGACCGCGAGGAAGTTGAAGTGGGCTTTCACCCGATCCACAAACACACGCGTCTGCAGATTGCTGTCATCGGGTAACCGTAAGTCCACCCCGCCGTTCACCGTCGTCCACGTGGTGTCGTTGACTTCGCCGACCTTGCCGTTGCCGCGGTCTTCGCTGAAATGGCCGGCCCGAAAAAAGGCGTTCACGCGGTCGGTCGGCGTGTAGTCGAACTTGACGGTGGTGTTGCGGAACGCCACGTTGGCTGCGTCGTCGACCGGTCCACGCTCGCGCGGCGCGACAATCAGAAATCCATCCGTGTTCAACAAGCTGCCTTCGACCGCGACGCCCAGGGCCTGCCATCGGTGGCTGGCGAAGTAGTCCAATTTCGCACTTCCCATGCTGCCGTACTGCGCGTTCAAATCGAGCGCCCGCGGCCGCGGCCGGCTGGTAATGATGTTGATCACGCCGCCCATCGCCGCACTGCCGTAGAGGCTCGAGGTCGGGTCCTCGGTGAGCTCGATCCGATCGACACTGACGAGAGGAACGCGGGTCCAATACACCCATCCGCCAAACGGGTCGTTGAAGGGAACTCCATCGAGCAGCACGAGCGTGCGGCTCTGGCCGCTGGGCCCGATGCCGCGCAACGAAACGCCCTGCGTCGTCGGCTGCGCCACCAGGCTGCTGGTGCGGCGGAACAAGCTGAACGAGGGGACCTGACGCAGCACATCGTCCGCGATCAGCGCCGGCGACGTCTCAATCTCGCCCCTGGTGACCACGCTGACACTGGCGGGGATGTCGTGCAGCGAGCGCTCGGACCTGGTGGCCGTCACCACAATCTGTTCGGCGACCCCGGCCGCCTCGAGACGCATTTCGAGGCCGGTTGCCGATCCCCCGCGCAGGTCGACGGTGGTGACTCGGGTGGTGAAACCAGCCGCTTCCACACGCAGTTGGTAGACAGCAGCCGCGAGACCGTCGATGCGAAGGGTGCCAGCCGACGGGTCGGTCGTCTTGGTCACGACGCCCTGCTTGGTGAGCAGTGTGACTCGCGCACCGGCCACCGGAAGTCCCTGTTGATCGAGGATCCGTATTTCGACCAGGCGGTCGGCGCCCTGATCGGCCCACAGCGGGGACGGTGTCAGTGCGAACACGCAGACGATCGTCAGCACACCCGACAGAACAGTACGCATCATGGTCCGAATCTCCAAGGCCAGAGGCTATCATGCGCGGCGTGACCTTTGCCCCAACAGCTTTGTCAGTGATGATGAAATGTCATCATCACGATGCGTGGAGCGACAGGTTAGGCTAGGCGGCGTGCATCGCTTCGAATCCGCCCTGGTGTACGCCCACCAGGTTCACCAAGGGCAACAGCGAAAAGGGACCGGCATTCCCTACATCGCGCACATCCTGGGCGTAGCCGCCATCGCGCTGGAATACGGTGCTAATGAAGACGAGGCGATTGGCGCGTTGCTTCACGATGCCGCGGAGGATGGCGGTGGCGAGGCGCGGCTGGCCGAGATTCGCGCGCGGTTTGGCGATGCCGTCGGCGACATCGTGCTGGGTTGCAGCGACAGCCTGGTGGAGCATCCGGAAGACAAGGCGCCCTGGCGCGAGCGCAAGGAGAGCTACCTTGCGCACATCGATGTTGCCAGCGATGCAGTCTGCCTGGTGTCTGCGGCCGATAAGCTTCACAACGTCCGCGCGATCGGCCGCGATCTCCGCATGCATGGCGACGAGGTGTGGGGCCGGTTCCAGGGCAAGCGCGACGGCACCCTGTGGTACTACGAAGCGGTGACCGACGCGCTGCTGCGGCGTTACCGTGCGCCCCTGACATGCGACCTGCAGCGGGAGGTGGAGGAGTTGATGGAATTGGCCGATAATCCTTGATGTGAGTTTTCTCGTCCGTTGCGTCTGGCTGAGCTTGTGCTTCTTGTCCGTCGTCTCGTCCTCCGGCTTTGCCCAGTCGGCGCCGCGCTACGACGCGGGTAACCCCACCCTCCAACAGATCTGGGTCGATCCCGTCCGCGGCAATGACCGGTCCAGCGGCCGGAATGCCGACCAGGCGGTGTGTGCGGACGCTCACCGAGGCCTGGAACCGTGTGCCGCCCAATTCGGCGGCCAGCGCCCTGGTCGCCAGCGGTTACGAAATCCGGCTGCAGCCAGGCGAGTATCCCGCCGATGGCATTCCGCACTACATGGAACGGCGCTACGGATCGCAGACGGCGCCGATTGTCTTCCGCGCGGTGAACGGCGCCGGCACCGCCACGCTGCGCACGGGCTTGAACATTGCGCACGTCGGCTATCTCTACTTCGTCGATCTCGACATCGTCCCGATGCCCGCCGCCGACGTCTTCCACTGTGAAGACTGCGATCACCTCTTGCTGCGCAACGTCACCTTCACTGGCGGCGTGCGCCCCGTTGAGGGCGTCGAGGCCGCCGTGGCCCATGAGACGGTCAAGGTCAACCAGTCGACGCACGTCTACATCGAAGACTCGCGCATTGGCGGCGCCGGCGATAACGCCATCGACTTCGTCGCGGTCCAGCAAGGACACATCGTTCGCAACCGCGTGCATGGCGCCAACGACTGGTGTGGATACGTCAAGGGCGGCTCGGCCGCCATCCTGGTTGACAGCAACGAGTTTCATGATTGCGGCACCGGCGGCTTCACCGTGGGGCAAGGCACCGGCCTGCAGTTCATGACATCGCCGTGGATCCACTACGAGGCGTACGACATCCGCGTCGTGAACAACATCGTCCACGACACTGACGGCGCGGGCCTGGGTGTCAACGGCGGCTACAACGTGCTGGTGGCCTGGAACACGCTGTACCGCGTGGGCACCCGCAGTCACGTGCTGGAGACCGGCTTCGGCGCGCGCAGTTGCGACGCCGCCGGCGTGGCGGCCGAACGTGCCGCATGTGAGTCTCGCATCAGCAGCGGCGGTTGGGGCACCACGGCAGTGGATGATGGCGACAACTTCGTGCGGATCCCCAATCGGCACGTGTTCCTGATGAACAACGTGGTGTTCAATCCCGACGGCGCCGGCAGTCAGTGGCAGCATTTCCAGGTCGCTGGCGAGTACGCCGGCGGGCCAAGCGGGCCCGGCGCTGCCAACTCGAATCGTGGTGACAACGACCTGCGCATCGCGGGCAATGTGATCTGGAACGGGCCGGCCGGCCATCCGCTGGGGGTGGGCGACGATTCGGGGTGTCAGGCGAGTCACGCCACTTGCGGCGAGCCATTCATGACGGCCAACAATGCCGTGAACACACAGCGGCCGGGTTTTGCCGGCCTGTCGGTGGGGGATGTGAGGCCGGCCGGCGCACTCGTGAGCGTGCGCGGCGCGGCCGTGCCGGACTTTTCGTGGAGTGATCTCCCGGCTCGGCCGCTGGCGCCAGCCGGTGCCACGTCGAATCGCATCCTGCTCGATCGCAATGGCCGCGCCCGAGGGGCGAGCGATCCCCCCGGCGCCGCGTTGCCGCAGTAGCTACTTGCCCTGCAGCGTTGCGAGGTAGTCGACCAGCGAGTCGATGCGGCGCTTCACCGCGTCTGCGTCGCCCGCACCAGACGAGGCCAGGAAGGCGTCGCCCCACTGCGGCATGTCGCCGCCGCCGTGTCCCTTGACCTTCTTCCGGCCGTCGATCACCTGGAACACCATGTCGCGCGGGTAGGTGCCGCCGTTGCGGGCGGTTATCCCCGTGAGATCGGCCGGCTTGGGCTTGAGGGTGGCAGCGAGCGGCCCCGTGCCCTTGGCGTCCTTGCCGTGGCACGCCACGCAGTACTGGGCGAAGTTGTTGGCGCCGGCGATGGCGAGCGATGCCGGGCTGGCCGGCTCCTGGGCGATGATGGTCGATTGCGTGCCGAGCGTGACTGCGAACACCGCCGCCAAGCCAAGGCCACAGAGTGTCAGGCGCATTGCGATACCTCTCAGCGCCATCCGTTGCACAGGCAGTGCCAGAGCCTTCCCCGAAGAAACGACGTCATTTGCGCGGCAATCGGCCGCCGGCCGGCACCGGCCGCGGCCCGGCCGGGGAAAAGGCCGCAGTCGATGGGGAATTCGTTGCTCTTTTTTCCTACGGTGCGGCGGGCGGCGCCACGCGCCTCTTCGTCGCCTGCTCGAAGGCGTAGGCCAACGCGATCAACTTCGGTTCGCTGCACTGCGCGCCGACGAACCCCACGCCGTAGGGCGCCGGCTTGGCGTTGAACCCCACTGGGAACGGCTGGTTCGGAGCGTTAGGCACCATGCCGAACGGCACCGCGACGATCGGATAGCCGGCGCGCGCGGCGACGCCCGCCCCGCTGCCGCCTGGGGTGATGATGGCGTCCAGCTGGTGCATCCTCAGTACGCCGTCGATGCCCTGATCGCGGCTGAGTCGATGATCTCTGGCATGGTCGGCGTCGTAGCGCGCCTGGTCGGCGGCCAGGTCGATCTCATCCGAGATGTCGAGTCGCGACTGTTGAAACTCGATCGCGCCGGCCTTGGCATGCGCCACGTTCCAGTTTCTGAGTTCGGTCAGCGTCTCGATCGGCGCTGAGGGCCCAAGGCTCGCCAGCCAGGCGTTGAAGTCACGCTTCATGCCGTACTTGAAGGCGATTGAACAGCCGCTGTCTTTGCCCTTCGCATGTTCGGCGCCCGAGCAGTAGTCGAACAGCGGGAAGCTGTCGTTGGCGTTGGTCGCGACGAAGCTCGGCAAGTCGGCCGGATCGACAATCGTCGCGCCTTGTTGCCGGAGCACGGCGATGGCCTCGGCCATCACCGTGGCCTGCTCCGGGTTGATGCCGCCGCGTGGATTCGACTCACCGGGAAGCGTCACGCGATCGAGATAGAAGGCCCGCGGCACGCCGATGCGCGCGCCCTTCAGCCCACTGGCGTTGAGGAACTTCGTGTAGTCGCGGCCGGGCGGCGGCGCGCAGGTCCGCGTGGCGGCATCGTTCGGATCCGGCGACGCGCCTTCCATGGCGCCCAGCATGATGGCCGCATCGGCGACGGTGCGCGTCATGGGACCGGCGGTATCGTGATCGGCGGTAATCGGGATCACGCCGTAGCGGCTGATGCGGCCAATCGTCGGCCGAATGCCCACCAGCATGTTGGCGTTCGAGGGGCTGATGATCGATCCGCCCGTGTCGGAGCCAACGTTGCCGGCCCACAGGTTCGCTGCCGTGCCGATGCCGGAGCTCGATCCGCCGGTTTGCAGCACCGGACGACCATCACCCGGCTCGGGCCGCGGGTCCGGTCGTGGATCGTAGGGATTGAACGCAAAGCCGCCGACCGCGTTGTAATTGCCGGGCATCGCGTTGGGATTGCCGGCGACCCAGTTGGCAGAGCTCGGTGAGGCCGGTTTTGGCGATGATGATGGCGCCGGCGGCCGTGAGGTTCTTCGTGAGCGTCGCCTCGTACGGTGGCACGTAGCCGGCAAACGCGAGCGCCCCGCCGGTGGTCGGCATGTTGGTGGTGTGGATGTTGTCCTTCAGCGCCACGGGAATGCCGTGCAGCGGACCGCGCAACCGGCCCTGCGCCCGTTCGCGGTCGAGCACGTCGGCCTCCTGCAACGCGGTGGGATTCACCGCGAGCGCCGCATTCAGCCGGTCTTCGTAGATCGCGATGCGGATCAGGTACTGCTCGACCAGTTGTCGCGAGGTGACCTGGCCCCTTGCCATGGCCGCTTGCATGGCCGGGATGGTCGCCTCAACCACGTTGAAGGTCGTCGCGCCGCTCGCGCGGCCCTGCCCGTGCGCTGCCGGGCCGGATACCGAGACGACGACCGCCAAAAGGAGGATGGCCTGTTTCATGCGCGTATCTTAGAATCACAGACCTCACCGTGGACATCACTTTCGAACATGCCTGCAATCTCGTCGGCAGCGCCCTGCGCGGCCCTGCCCGGCAGGAAATCATCGCCGACGTGGCCCGGGCCCGGAACCTGGGCGCCGCCCTGGTGCGGCTGCGCGACCGCATACGCGCCAACGAGTTCAAGGCCGGCCCCTACCAGATTTTTCTCGACCGGATGGTCCGGACCTACGACGGCCGCACCCGCGGCGAAGGGTTCCACATCCTGCACGACTGGGACGGCGTGTCGCAGCAGGTCAACCCCGACATCATCCCGGTCGACGTGCTGCACTTCCTGATCGAACAGCGCGGCCCGGAGCCGGCCACCTCCATCGAGCTGGCGATCCTGCTCGACTACTACTTTGCTCACGTCCTGGCGCTGTTGACCATGCGCATCTGGGATGAAGGCGATCCGGATCGCAACCTGGACCGCGTCAACGACCTGCTGGGCGAGCTCCAGGGGCCGGACGGCAGCGGTCAACAGTTCGCCGCCGATGCGGAAACGCTGATGTTGATCGGCACCTCCCACTACGAATTGGAAGAGTGGGGATACGGGAAGCTGCTCGCCAGGGTTCGCACGCTCAACGAGGATCACCAGGCGAAGATCGGCCTGGGCCACGCGGCCAGCTTGGGCTGTCACTTGCGATTCGGCTTCGAGGCGCAGTGTGGCCGCGACACGGTCGCGCTCCGCGCCGACAACGTCGCCGACTATCCGTGGCTGTGTTTCGCGCTGGCGGCGGTGATGCGCGCGTACGACCGCGTGGCGACCGGCCCGCAAGCCGCAAGCCGCAAGCCGCAAGCCGATCACCTGGCTGAGGCACTGCTCAACGGCCTGACCCCTGACGCTCGCGCGTTCGTCGGCGTGCCGCCCGCCTCACTGTCGCAGTCAGAAGCCGACCGCGTCCAGTTTCTCGAGCTGTTCACCAAGCACAAGCCCATGCTGATGGCGGCGTTCGAACGCCACCGGCCAACGGAGACGGCCTATTCACCGCTCTCGTTCTTCTTCAACTTCTCGCACAACGTCGTGAAGGGAACCGTGGTCGACGCGCTGTTGTGGGGAGAAGCCTGGGATCTGTCGCTGAACGACCTGCTGACCGGCGTGCCGCGGGCCGGCATCGAGGAGGGGTCGCAACAACTGCTGGCGGCAACGCTGATGGGCTATGCGCGCTCGAATCCAGACCGCATTCGCGGGCGGCTGATGCCGGTGATTGTCTACGACCCGCAGGCTGGGCGCCGGGCTTTCACGGTGGCGATGGAAAAGCTCGCGCAGGACTAATTCCGTATCGCCTTCCACGGAATTTGCCCCGAAGGTGTCGTGATCAGCCCGTCGATCTGATTGCCACTGACCCTGCCCGTGTAGGTGAATCCACCGGCGATGAAGGCGATCTCATCGCCACGCAGTGCGGTGTTGGGGATCACGTGCGCGGCGCCGTCGATGGTCAGCGAGCCTTGGATCATCTGGTAACTCTGCGTCAGCGTCATGCTGCCATTCGCCCACGTCCACGTGCCCGCGGCTTTCGCTGGGACAATCCACAGCAGCGCCTCGCACCAACTGGAACAGTCGCTGCTCTGATCGAGGGTGAAGCGATCGTCTGGCTCCCAGCCGTCGATGCCGAACGTGTTGCCCGCAATCCGTGAACCGGGCTTCATGTCGAGAAACTTTGGCGCCAGCCGATTCAGGTTCACCGGCAGGAGAAACAGCGCCAGCACCGTCGCTTGGGAGATGTCGGCCGCGTACATGTCGCCCTCGACGAACTGGGCCTTGTCGGCGACGCCGGCCTCGGCCGCCAGGCGGCGAGACAACGCCACCATGTCGGGGTTGAACTCGACGCCCACCGCGCGGGCGCCCAGCTTGGCGGCGGCGATGATGTTGCGGCCGTCGCCCGATCCAAGGTCCATGACGAAGTCGCTCGGCGTGACCTTGGCCATCTCGAGCATCTTGTCCACCATCGCCGGCGGCGACGGCACCCACACGACGTCCTTGCCGGACTGCCCGTTCTTGGGCTCAAACGGCTTCTGCGGTTCCTGCGCGTGCGTGACCGAGCACAGGGCGATGACGATGGCGACGGCGACGATCGCCCCGTGCAGCGGGACGATGCGGTCGACGGCGAGTTTGCGTGACTGGATATTCGCCAACAAGTTGGCGGCGTACGGATTGGATTGTCCACCGGGACTGAACGCGTCCACCTGGATCAGCACGCGGTCGCGCGGGACGTAGGCCATCAGCATGGCGTCGGCCGCGAGCAGCCGGCCAACGCCAACGTCAGGATCAGGGCAGGGAACAACTGTCGCGCCATCATGGTGTGCACCCGGGAAACCGGAACGCGCCAACGCGGCTGGAGTACGCCGTCGTGTTCCGCTTCAAGTAGTCGCCAACGTACCAGATCGTGCAGTCGTCGGTCGGATCGATTGCCGTCTGCGTGTAGTCCTCCCAGCGCAGCGTGGTGGTCTGCGCCGCCTCGCCCTCCACGAGAATGGCCTCGCGCGCGCCCAACACGCCCAGCGGGTCTGTCGCCAGTCGACCGGCGAAGCGTTGTCCCGCGAAGTGCGGCGTACCGCCGAACGAGTAGCCGATGCCGATATTGCCGAACTTGTCGATCGCGGGGCTCGCCATCCAGCGGAAAGAAGGTGCTGGGGTGCCGGGCTGTGGCACGCAGTTGGTGAGTTGGCCACCGCACAGATAGTGATACGGCGCCACCGGAATACGCGCCGGCCTTTCTTCGTGAAGATGGCCATTCGCGAGTTGACGGTCTGCACCACATGGTCTGGGCCGACGGCCAGGGAATTGTCGGAAGGATTTCGCGGCGTGGCGGTTCCTTGGGGTCCCTCGAAGCCGGCGCCGAGGCCATCAAAGCTCTCCACGATCGCCGGGGATGGGCGGACGCCGTGCGCAGTCTGTTCGACGGTCGCGGGGCCTGGATGGACCCCAGCAGGAAAAGGCCACCAATCAATTGGATCGCATTGCGCATGGTCGAAAAGTGTGATGGCGAGTATATGCGCCCTGCACATCCCACCGTTCGCGGAAAAGCGCTGTTAGCCGGCCGCACACACACACACAGCACATACAATAAGCGACAATGGCGCGTCGGTTGTCCAACAACCAGGCGAACGTTGGTGGGCGTTGGCAGCCGTTACTTTGTATTCACGACGGAGGAAGAGGCAATGACGATGGTAAGGCGGATGTGCATTCTCGCTTGTATGGCGATGCTGATGGGGGCTCCCCTCGCGTACGCCCAGACGACCGGATCGATCACGGGTACCGTGACCGACGCCAGCGGCGCGGTGCTGCCAGGTGCGACGATGACGCTGAGCGGCGAGCGCCTGATCGGCGGCCCGCAAACACAGGTGAGCGATACTTCCGGCACCTACCGGTTCGATCGCCTCGCACCGGGTTCGTACGGCGTGAAGTTCGAGTTGCAGGGCTTCCGCAGCGTTGACCGGCCCGACGTGCGCATCAGCGCCGCGTTCGTCGCGACCATCAACGGCAAGATGGAGGTCGGTTCACTCGCCGAGACCATCACCGTGACCGGTGAGTCCCCGACCGTGGACGTGCGCTCGAACGTGCAGCAGACGGTGATGAACCAGGAAATTCTGGAAGGCATCCCGACCGGCCGCGACCCGTGGTCGCTGGCCAAGCTGATCCCCGGCGTGCAGGTGGCGACCTATGACGTCGGCGGCACGCAGTCGATGCAGCAGAGCAGCATGTCGGCGCACGGTTCGAACACCGCCGACGTCAGCTACAACATCGACGGCGCCACGGTGAACTGGCCGGGCGGTGGCGGCGGCGCAACCATGATCTACTACGACCAGGGCATGTTCGAAGAGATCAACTACATGACCTCGGCGATCCCGGCGGAGACGCTGGCCGGTGGCGTCTCGATCAACATGGTGACCAAGGACGGCGGCAACGTGTGGAAGGGCAACGCCCGCTATTCGTTTGCCAACGACGACCTGCAGGCCGAGAACTGGGCCGAGACGCAGAAGGTCAACCCCCTGTTCCTTGGCAACCCGACCAAGAAGACCTATGACTTCAACCTGTCGGGCGGCGGCGCGCTGGTGCAGAACCGCGTGTGGGTCAACGGCACGGTCCGCAAGTGGGTGGTCAACAAGCTGGTCAGCGCGCGCAACTCGGACGGCTCGCAGGCGCTCGATGACAACGACCTGAAGAACTACTCGGGCAAGTTGGTCGCCCAGGTCACCACCAATAACAAGCTGTCGGTGTCGTATCTGTGGAATGACAAGATCCGCGGCCACCGTCGCGACACCAGTGAGCGCATCGAGGATATCGCCTCGATCGTGCAGAGCAACCCGGTGCAGACGACCCAAGCCAAGTACACCGGCATCAAGGGCAGCCTGGTCTTCGAGTCGAACTTCAGTGTGATGGACGGCCAGACCAACTACACCTACCAGCCCGGCACTCCGGCCGACGCCATTCGTCGGATCGACACCGTTACCACAGACGTGACCCGGGCGTCGAATCGCGAAGATCACCAGCCCAACTCGCGCCACCAGTTCGACAACGTGTTCACCTTCGGCAAGAGCGGCTTGGGCGGCGAACACCTGATCAAGGCCGGCGTCCAGTGGAGCCGCCTGTTCTACGGCTCCGACTACTCGGTGCGGGGCGATCACCATGTGATTTACAACAACGGCGCGCCGACCTCGGTTCGCCAGTTCAACTCGCCGGCGTTCTCGAAGAACGAGGCGATCGTCACCGGCTTCTTCATCCAGGACTCCTGGTCGATGAACCGGCTGACCCTGAACATCGGCGGCCGTTTCGACAAGTATGTCGGTACGCTACCGGACCAGTCGAGCCCGGGCGGCACCTTTGCCGCAGCTCGCACCGTCACCGAGAGCGAAGCGATCAACCAGAGCATCGCAGTGTGGCGCGCCGGCGCGGCGTACGACGTCACCGGCAGCGGCCGCACGGCGGTCAAGGCCAGCTACAGCCGTTACGGCCTGCAGGTCGGTATTGACCGCGTGACCAACGTCAATCCGCTGACGGTCGGCTCGCGCGACTGCGTGTGGACCGACCCGAACGGCGACGGCAAGGTGCAGACCTCGGAGATCGGCACCTGCCCGGCTTCGTTCAGCGGCGGCACCCTCACCAACTACGCCGCTGGCGTGCAGTGGCCTTACTCGGACGAGGCGACCGCCGGTATCGAGACGCAGTTGCCGGGCGCCGTGCGCGTCGGCGCGATGCTCTACTACCGCACCAACCGCAAGCAGATCGGCCAGGTCAACACGCTGCAGCCGGCGTCGGCGTACACCGAACACACCATCACCATCCCGAACGGTCCTGGTGGCACGGTGGCCAGCCCGAAGCCGACCACCGCGTCGGTTTACAACATCTCGGCGGCTGCTAACGCGGTCACGCTGAACGTGCGGGACAACGTCGACTACCTCGACACGACCTACAAGGGCATCGAGTTCACGGCCACCAAGCGCTTCTCGCAGAAGTGGCAGATGCAGGCGGGCTTCACGATCGGCAAGAACGAGGGTGGCGTCTCGGGCGGCACCGACCTCAACGATCCGAACAACACCCGCTTCCCGACCGGCATCATCGGCAACGACTCCGAGACGGCGCTGCGCCTGTCGGGCAGCTACGAGCTTCCCGGCCGCATCAACCTCGCCGGTTCGATGATTGCCAACAACGGCTACCCCTACGTTTCGACCTATTCATTGAGCCGTGCGGTCGCTGCGACCCAGGGCATCAACCTGACGCGCGCCACGCAGGCCATCCAGTTGAGCGAACGTGGCGACGAGCGCTACGGCAACGTGACGATGTTCGACGTCCGCCTGTCGCGCTCGTTCCGCTTCGGTAGCCGGAGCTTCCAGCCGACCGTTGATTTCTTCAACATCGGCAACTCCGACACGGCCGTTGCTCGCACCCTGGCCGTGGGCGGCAGCTACCTCAACCCGGTCGAGATTCTGGCGCCGCGCATCATCCGCGTCGGCTTCTCGCTGAACTTCTAACGCAGACACAGACAAGGAAAGGGGCGCGGTGCTTCGGCATCGTGCCCCTTTCTGTTTCTGCGTACATCAGAGCCGCGGATGACGCAGATGACGCAGACTCTTCAGCCCCAAGCCCCAAGCCCCAAGCCAGTCCGATATACTTCGCCCGTGCCACCGTCGGTGATCGCAAACCCGATCCTGAACCCTCCGTTCAGTGAGCCGGAACGTCATTTCAAGTTCAACGACGAAGGCATCACCGACCAGATTGCCGACGGACGGCGCGAGAGCGGCTACTTCCTGCCGATTGCCAGCCCGCGCAAGAAGGGCGGGCAGCTCAAGTTCGAGACCGAGTGGACGCAGGACCGCTTCCTCTCGAGTCCGCGCATCAACCGCATCCGTGAGCGCGTCAATCAGTGGCGGTCTGGCGGCTACGTCGGCTGCACGCGGACGACGGAGCGCCTGCTGCAGTACTGGGGCGACTCGAACCGCGAGCGCAAGCTGTTCTTCTGCCAGCGCGAGGCGCTCGAAACCGCGATCTACCTGACCGAGGTGGCCAGCCACTTCGGCGACGCTTGGATCGAGAACGAACTGCGCAAGGAGAACGCCGACTTCAATGGCGGCCTGCCGCGCCTGGCCATGAAGATGGCCACCGGCTCCGGCAAGACGGTCGTGATGGCGATGCCGATCGCCTGGCAGGCGCTCAACAAGCTCGAGGACAGGCACGATCGGGTCGAGGCCAAGGAACGCGACGAAGAGGCGCGCGTCTGGATGTCCGGCATCGAGGCGGTGCATAAGAAGATTGGCATTCGCGCTGTGTTCGATCTGTCAGCCACGCCATTCTTCCTGCGCGGCAGCGGTTATCCCGAAGGCACGCTGTTCCCGTGGGTGGTCTCGGACTTCTCGCTGATCGA
This sequence comes from Vicinamibacterales bacterium, assembly GCA_038919385.1. GTDB lineage: Bacteria > Acidobacteriota > Vicinamibacteria > Vicinamibacterales > UBA2999 > 12-FULL-67-14b. The sequence goes on from JBCKZH010000013.1 coordinate 45,299, forward strand.
CGCCATCGAGTCGGGCATCGTCAAGATCCCGCGCGTGCCGGTCGAAGACAACTCGATGACCGGCGAACAGCCGACCTATCGCGACCTCTGGCTGCGCATCCGCGACGACTTACCGAAGAAGGCACCGAAAGCAGATGTCGCGGCGGTGGAGCCGAATCTGCCCGCGGAACTCGAAGGCGCCATCCAGTCGCTCTATCAGAACTACCAGAAGGCGTTCGAACGCTGGGCCAGCAACCCGGCGACCAAGGCACAGGGCGGCACGCCGCCCGTCTTCATGGTGGTGTGCAGCAACGTCACCGTGTCGAAGATGGTCTTCGACTACATCGCCGGCTGGACGAAGACGCTCGCGGACGGCACCCAGGTGATCGTGCCCGGCCGCCTGGCGCTGTTCAACAACGAGTCGCACGGGCAGTGGTCGTCGCGGCCCACCAGCATCCTGGTCGATTCCCGGCAGCTCGAATCGGACGGCGCCATGAGCGCGGAGTTCAAGAAGATCGCCGCGATCGAAATCGAGGAGTTCAAGGCCGACTACCGCGCGCGGTTCCCCGGCCGCGACGCCGACGACCTGACCGACGAAGACCTGCTGCGCGAGGTCATGAACACTGTTGGCAAGGAAGGCAAACTGGGCGAGCAGGTGCGCTGCGTCGTGTCGGTGTCGATGCTGACCGAAGGGTGGGACGCCAACACGGTCACGCACATCCTGGGTGTCCGCGCGTTTGGTACGCAGTTGCTGTGTGAGCAGGTGGTTGGCCGCGGGCTCCGCCGCGTCAGCTACGCGGTTGGAGACGATGGGCGCTTCGCACCGGAGTACGCCGAGGTCTACGGCGTGCCGTTCTCGTTTATTCCCTGCTCCGGTGCAACGGCGACGCCGACGCCGGGTCCGGCGACGACGCACGTGCGCGCACTCGAAAACCGGGCGGCGCTCGAGATCACGTTCCCGCGGGTTCAAGGGTATCGGTTCGACGTCCCAACCGAGCGACTGACGGCCGTGTTCACCGAAGCGTCACACTACGCGCTGTCGACTGCCGGCCTGCCCACCAAGACCGAGAACGCCCCCATCGTCGGCGAGTCCGAGACGCACACGCTCGAAGGCTTGCGCTCGAAGCGTCTGAACGAAGTCGCGTTTCAACTGGCGCACGCCGTCGTCGAGAAGTACTTCAGTGATGTTGACGAAGACGGCCGGACGCGCGATCGCACCTGGCTGTTCCCGCAACTGCTGAGCATTGCCAAGCGGTGGATGGCGGAGTGTCTGATTTGCAAGGACAACACCTTCCCGCAGTTGTTGCTGCTGGCGGAGTTCAAGCACGACGCTGCCGACAAGATCTACCAGGCGATTGTCCGCAGCGAGAACGGTGGGGGCAACCCTTCAGGGTTGCCCAATCGCATCAAGCCGATCTTGAGGCCCCACAGCGGGGAGCAGGTGGGCACGACGTGTTATGTGAGCTTCGACACGACCAAGCCGACCTACGCCACCGATCCGGACAAGTCGCACATCTCGCATGTGGTGGCCGACACCGGCTCGTGGGAACAGAAGATGGCCCAGGTGCTTGAGGAACTGGACGAGGTCGAGTGCTACGTGAAGAACCAGGGCCTGAACTTCACCATCCCGTACATGCTCAATGGCGATCAGCGCCAGTATTTCCCTGACTTCATCGTCCGCTGCCGGTCGGGACTCAGCCTGATTGTCGAGGTCAGCGGCGAAGGTCGCAAGGACAAGGCCGCCAAGGTCGCCGCGGCGCAGACCCTGTGGGTGCCGGCCATCAACAACCACGGCGGGTTTGGGCAGTGGGCGTTCGTGGAAGTGACGGATCCTTGGGATGCGACCGGGACCGTCCGGGCCGCTGCGTTACAATCTGTCGCGGGAGTTAGATGATGTCTTTCGATTGGCAGGTGCCACAGTCCGTCCTGGAGGCCTTCTGCGAGCGCCACCACATCGCTCGCCTTGCGCTTTTCGGGTCGGCGTTGCGGGACGACTTCAATACCGACAGCGATGTGGACGTGCTCGTCGAGTTCGCGCCGGGTCACACGCCCGGCCTGATCCGGCTGGCCGGCATCGAGATCGAGCTGACCCAGATCGTCGGCCGCAAGGCTGATCTGAGAACTGCGGGCGACTTGTCACGGTACTTCCGCGATCAGGTGGTGAAGTCGGCCGTCGTGAAATATGCCGCCTGAACAGGATCTGATTCGCCTTCGACACATGCTGGAGGCCGCTCAGCATGCCCGGACTTTTGCGGCGGGCCGTTCTCGCGCCGACCTGGACGTGGTGTGGGCGACGGTGCACGAAGATCTCCCTCCCCTCATTTCACGCCTGGCCCTCTTCCTGGCATCCCACTCATGAGCAAGCGACCAGCCAAGCCGAAGAGCCCGACCCCTGTCGACGCGATCAAGCACAAGGACACGCGCAAGAACATCCCCACCGAGGAACTGCGCGACTTCATTGCGGACGATGAGAAGGCGCCGAAGACCATGCTCTACCCGCGCGACCCGTCGCTCGACCCGCAACTAGTGTGGAAGGGCAAGGACGAGCAGGACCAGGCCGACCTCGCCGTCCCCGTCGTCCCCATCTACATCCAGGAGAAGGTGCATCCGCAGGCGATCATCGAACACCTGCGCAACACCGCGAAGGCGGGCGAGAAAGAGCCGGAGTTGACGCTGTTCGACGACTTCAACGGCCTGGACGACTTCGACAAGAAGGTCGACTTCTACCGCTGGGACCAGCACTGGTCGAACCGGATGATCCTCGGCGACTCGCTGCTGGTAATGACCAGCCTGGCGGAGAAAGAGGGGCTGAAGGGCAAGGTCCAGATGATCTACCTGGATCCCCCGTACGGCATCAAGTTCGGCAGCAACTGGCAGGTGTCGACGCGCAAGCGCGACGTGAAAGACGGCAAGGTGGAGGACGCCACCCGCCAGCCGGAACAGATCCGCGCGTTCCGCGATACCTGGAAGCTGGGCATCCACTCCTACCTCGCCTACCTGCGCGACCGCCTGACCGTGGCGCGTGAGCTGCTGACGGAGACGGGCAGCATCTTCGTGCAGATTGGTGATGAGAACGTTCATCTGGTTCGGGCGGTGATGGACGAAGTGTTTGGGAGTGAGAACTTCTGTAGTCTTATTCCCTTTCAAAAGACCGCTCTCGTGAGTAGCCCCGAGGCGAGAACGAACGTGATCGGCAACCTTTGCGATCATATTGTCTGGTACGCAAAATCGAACGAGAAGGTCAAATACCGCCAGGTCTATCTAGAAAAGGGCGTCGGTCAAGGTGCCGGTTCTGGCTATCGGCAGGTTCTTGAGTCTTCGGGCTTAGTGCGGACCATTACCGAGGCCGAGTATTCGAATCCACAGTTACTCCCGATGGGGTCGCGTGTTTTTCAGGCAACCTCCATGCAGTCGGATGGTTATTCGGAGTCCTTGTCACAAGCGTTTGAATTTAGCGGCCGCACATTCTTGCCCAACTCAAAGGCACACTGGAAGACACACGCGAATGGCCTTAAGAGGCTCGCTGCTGCCAGTCGTCTCCAGATATCCGGCAATTCACTGAGATACGTTCGATTCGTTGACGACTTCCCAGTCTCGGCTTTGGGCAACATGTGGACCGATGTCATGGGCGCTCAAGACCTTGCATACGTTGTCCAGACAAATACAACCGTCATTCAACGGTGCATGCTGATGGCGACGGATCCCGGCGACCTCGTCCTCGATCCAACCTGCGGCTCTGGAACGACCGCTGCCGTGGCAGAACAGTGGGGGCGTCGTTGGATCACCTGCGATACCAGCCGCGTCGCCATTACGCTGGCGCGGACGCGACTGATGGGCGCGAAGTATCCGTGGTACTTGCTGTCCGACTCCGCCGAAGGCCAGAAGAAGGAAGCGGAGATCACCGGTAAGATCCCTCCGTCCCACAAGACCGACGGCGACATCAAGAAGGGCTTTGTCTGCAAGCGCGTCCCGCACGTCACGCTCAAGTCCATTGCCAACAACCCCGACATCAAAGAGGGGATGACGCGCGAGGCGATTGACGCCGCCATTCTGCGGCATGCCGACACCGAGTTGCTGTACGACAAGCCCTACCAAGACAACAAGCGCATCCGCGTGACCGGGCCGTTCACGGTCGAGAGCCTGTCGCCGCACCGGGTGCTGTCCACGGACGAGGAGCGGCCGCGCAGCGAGTAGGAAGGGCAGCGCGATAGCGTGGCCGGGCAGTTTGAGACCATGATTCTCGACAACCTCCGCAAGGCGGGTGTGCAGAACACCGTCAAGAACGAGCGCCTGGTGTTCGACCGGCTCGAGCCGCTGGCCGGCACGTGGCTGCAGGCGAGCGGGAGCTACACCGATGCCGATGGGAAGTCTCGTCGCGTGGCGGTGTCGATCGGTCCCGAGTATGGCACCGTCGGCCCGAATCAGGTGAAAGAGGCCGCCAAGGAAGCCGTGCTCGGCGTCGGCTACGACGTCCTCATCGTCTGCGGCTTCGCATTCGACCCGCACGTCTCGGAAGAAGCGAAGCGCTACGGCAAGCTGCAGGTGCTGTCGGCCCGGATGAACCCGGACCTCAGCATGGGCGAGGAGTTGCTGAAGAAGACCGGCGCCGGCAACCTGTTCATGGTCTTCGGCGAGCCCGACGTGCGCATCGAAGGCCAGGACAAGAGCGGCGACCTCATCGTCCATTTGGACGGCCTCGACGTCTACGACCCGACGACGGGGGCGATCCGGAGCCACACCACCGACGACATCGCCTGCTGGTTCATCGACACCAACTACGACGGCGAGAGCTTCTTCGTCCGGCACGCGTACTTCACCGGCGCCGATGAGCCGTATGAAAAGCTCAAGCGCGCGCTGAAGGCCGAGATCGACGAGGCTGCGTGGTCAACGCTCTACAGCACGGTCAGCCGCCCGTTCGCGCAGCCCGAGACAGGGAAGATTGCCGTGAAAGTGATCAATCACTACGGGGATGAAGTGCTGAAGGTGTTTGACGTGTAGGGCCTCTATCTTGCGCTGTCGAACTTCCACGTCGTCTGGAAGGTCGGCGGCAACGCCTGCCTGGTCAGCGACGCCCTGACCACCAGAGCGTGCTGGGCAGCGGTGGTCACGACAGTCAGGATGCGCGCTTCGCGGAATCCGCCTTCTTCGGAGGGAACGTGACGATCTCACGACCGCTCGCGGATTGCCGAACCCGCGCGGCTTCGACGATCTTATCGAGATCATCGTCGGACTCCTTCGCGATGGCCTCGCGAGCAGCGCGGACTTCATCGATAATCGAATTTGAAACGTTCATGGCGTCTGTTCCTTCACCAACTCGAGTGGCGTGCAAATGACGGGCGGGTCGAAGCCCGCATCGCGACAAATTGCTTCGATCCGCCCGCGCATCGTCGCATTTGCGATATGGGTGCAGTTCCAGCTCACAAGATAGTCCATGCCGTGGACGGACGCCACGCCGATGTGGAGCGCGTCAATTCTGGCCTTCTCCGGCACGCCACCACCGCGAATGAGCGCGGCGGCGAGTCGCGTCGCGTGTGATCCACCAGTCTCGCGTGACCTGTTGGTGCGCCGCGAGCACCAAATCTCGGCTCGGAAGGGCCGTCAGATAGCTGACGACGGTCGTCTCAATGTACGCCTTCGGCCTCATCGCTTCCATTCCAGCGTACCCGGAGGCGCTCTGCAAGTCTCGACGATTCGATGCCGGCCCAACGATCAGCGCTCACCC
>JBCKZH010000014.1:0-50029 GCA_038919385.1 Vicinamibacterales bacterium
TCCGCCTACCTGGAGATTTACCGAAAGTTGATCGATGGCCGCTGAATCGGTCGCCGAGTACGCGTTGCGCCCGAGCTTCTCTCTCAGTAACCGGCTGCGGCGCCAATGCTGGACCTTGGTGTGGTTACTGTTCTTTCGAATGACCCCGCGTCCGTGCCACGCCTGGCGGCGATTCGTGCTGCGGTGTTTCGGTGCGGAGGTCGGCCAGCACGCGCACATCTATCCGGGTGCCAGGATCTGGGCACCGTGGAATCTAGTTGTGGGTGTGGGCGCCGCAATCGCTGACGGGGCAGAGGTCTACAACCCGAGCACGATCGAGATCCGCGAAGGCGCTGTCGTCTCTCAGGGCGCCTACCTCTGCGGCGCCAGTCACGAATATGCATCGCGGGACTTCCGTCTCGTTTCACAGCCGATCATCATCGGCGCACGGGCTTGGGTTGCCGCGCGGGCGATCGTGCAGATGGGCGTCACCATCGGCGACGGGTGCGTCGTTGCTGCAGGTAGCGTTGTCACGCGAGACATGCCGGCCTGGACCGTGTGCGCGGGCGTGCCGTGTCGACCGATTCGGGAGTACGAGCGGACGTGAGCAGCGCGTTCGCTCGTACTCGGCTCATTATGCTGAGAAGAGCAATTCTGCGGTGGATGGTTCTTGGTTCAACGGTACTCCCAGTTCGCCTGGCACTACCGTTATGGCGCGCGGTCGCGAGTAGACTGCCCATTGGCAAGGCCCTGCGCGTTGCCGCCGACGTTACTGAAGCATTCGAGCTGGGGAGCGAAACCGCCTCCTTTTACAGCACTGGGCGCCCGCGGTGGAACCGCCACAGTGTTCTGCGGACGAACCCCCGTTGCATCTTCGCGAGACAGTTCGCGCTCACCGGCTGCTACGACCACACTCTGACACGTGAGCTTCTGAGAAGCGATGCCCGCGGTCTGCTCGTTGACATCGGCGCCAACTACGGATACTTCTCTGCCCTATGGCTCTCTTGCCGCCCCGACAATCGTGTCGTCTCGATCGAGCCAGTTCCCGAGACCTACGAGCTGCTCGAAGTAAACCTCCGGGCGTTTGGCGATCGTGCGAGGACCCTTCGCCTATGCGTGGGCGACGGCGAGCGGCAGGTACGAATGGCCTATAACGCCGACTGGCCGTTGGTCGCAAAGGTGAGTGAAATTGGCATCGAGGTGCCTATGCGGCCGTTACACCAGCTCATCCCGGACGATGAGCATATTGCCGTACTAAAGGTCGATGCCGAAGGCTTGGATGTGCGTATCCTACTCGCTGCAATCGACTTGTTCCGCCAGCAGCGCATCGGCGTCGTCTATTGGGAGAGAGCGACATGGGACGGCAGTCCCGACCCGAGTGAGCCCGAATTAGTCGACCAATTGTTAGGCTTTGGTTACCGACGGATCGAAGCGCCTGGTTTAGACATGGCGTATGCACTTCCCGCCTCAGTCCAATGATGCCCAGCATTCTGACGCCACTTCCAACCCCCTCGGGCGTTTTGCATCCGATCCGCGAGTTTACTCGTGCTTGCACGGTATTACCGCCAAGCATGTACCGGATGATGTGTGCGTGACCCCGGTCATGCCTACCTTCCACCAGATGAGGGAGCGCAACCTTCCATTGCGCGTGCTGATAGTAGCGCCGTCATTTGGCGCCTACGGCGGCATGGAAGCATTCGTGCTGTCGCTGACGGAATCGCTGACACGCGATCCGCGACTTGTGATTCGAGCCTGTTTCAAGCAGGTCCAGACCTTCACGCCCGATCGCGCGATGGTGACGGCGGCAGCCGGCCTGCCCGTCGAGTTCGTTCGCAAGGCGAGTCGCGAGCTGTGGTCCGCGATCGCGTGGGCGGATGTCGTTCACGCGCAGAACGCCTCGCCAGACGTCGCCCTCATGGCCGCCGTCATGCGGAAACCGGTCGCGCTGTCTCTTCACAACGTTTTGGCGACGCGCCCTCGACTTCGGCGACTGTCATGGCAGATGTCCGCTAGGTTGGCGGACGTTCGGTGGTACAACTCGCGATTCGTTTGGGCCACGTGGGAGCCGCACGGCCATCGCGAAGGAAGCGCCTGCGTTTTGCCGTCATCCTCGAGTCTGCAAGCCAGCGTCCCAATCAGCGAGCGGCGGGGTTTTGTCTTCCTTGGGCGGCTGGTGCCCGGCAAAGGTGTGGACGTGCTGCTCGAGGCCTATCGTCGCGCTGCGCTCGATCCGAAAGCGTGGCCGTTATCGATTGCCGGCGAGGGACCGATGCGCGCGGAGTTGGAGACGCAGGCTGCCAAGCTCGGACTCACAGGCGTGCGCTTTCACGGGTTTGTTACCGGTAGTGACAAGGCGCGGCTGATCGCTAGCGCCTCATGGCTGGTGGCGCCTTCTCATTGGCAGGAGCCCTTCGGTCTGGTCGCGCACGAAGCGAGGAGTCTGGCTGTCCCGTGCATTGCGACACGCGACGGCGGCTTACCTGAAGCCGCAGGCATACACGCTGTACTATGTGAGCCGCGCGATGTCGACGGCCTCGCCGCCGCCCTGCGTTCGGCGGTCGCGATGGGAGACCGTGAATACCAGACGCGCTGCGAGCGAACGCAGCGCGATCTCAACGCCGAGACCACACCAATGTCGTTCTATGCTGAGGCGTATTTGAACCTGCACCGCAAGACCGCTAGTCAGCACTCGATCTCGGCTATTGGGTCATGAGCGAACACGTTGCGTCATCAAAGCCCTTCGATGGGGCCCGGGATGACGCTTCCAAGGCAGCGCTTCGATATCTGGCACCAACCGTCAGTTGGACCTCATCCGAATCGGTGGACGGGTTGGTTACGTCGGTATTCACGGCAGCGAGTGGTAATTCGTCGAGCAATATCGCCGCCACACGAGAAGCGTCTACGCTCAATGAAGCCACCGCCACAATCGGCTTGGAAGGCGGTCATCAGGTCCCTAAGGATTGGTTGGGCATAGCCATGAGCAGTCGCGACAAGCAAATGAGGAAGCATTGACCAAGGCCGGTCAGCGGAGGTCGACGATGGGGCAACCCAAGGCTAGCGACATCAACGGAAAGAAGCGGCTGGGACGCTTGTTGCGGGTGGCTTTCAGCGATCCGGGTGCGTTAAGGGTGTACCTCAAATACCGGCCCTTCACGATGGTTCCGCTGGCGAGCTATGCCAGGAATCTCTCAATCGCGAAGCGGGCGGCTAGCGTGCCAGGGTGCATCGTCGAGTGCGGCACCTGGAAAGGGGGCATGCTGGCGGGGATCGCCGAAGTGCTTGGACCCGATCGCCATTACTTCGGATTCGACAGCTTTGAAGGTTTGCCGTCCGCCAAAGAAGTGGATGGCGAGACCGCGCTCACGTGGCAGTCCAATACGACCGCGGTCGGCTACTTCGACAACTGCTCGGCAAGCCGCGAAGAGGCCGAGCGGGCGCTGTTGCGATCCGGAGCGCGGCACGTCACGTTCATCAAAGGCTGGTTCGAAAACACACTACCCGGCTGGACCGCCCCTGAACCGATCGCCCTGCTGCGGCTCGATGGCGATTGGTACGAATCAACGATGACGTGCCTGACCCATCTAATCCCCCAAATGGCTCCCGGCGGACTGGTGTTGGTCGATGACTATTACACGTGGGACGGCTGTGCCAAAGCAATTCACGATTGGTTGAGCCGGAATCAGTTGCCGATCCGCATCCGGCAGGCGAACAACGATGTCTGTTACTTCGTAGTCCCGCAGGAGACAATCGCCCGGCTGCCCGGGTCCACTGAAGCGACAAATCTAAGAGAAAACGATCACGTCCATACATGACGAATGGGTGACACCATCGAGGCGAGAACGGAAGCACACGCAGTCATGAAAATCTTGCTGCAGCACCCTCATCGGCATGACGAGATTAGCGGAGTAGTGACTTTTGTTGAAAACGCGGCCCGTGCGTTGACACGAGAAGGTCACAAAGTAAGGACTCTCTTGTCGGCTGAAGCATCAGCGTCTGAAGTCCGCGACCTAGTCCGTTGGGCCGATGTTCTACATCTGAATTCGAATCATTTCCGCAGTCTTGCTTGGGCCAAGGTCTTTCGACGGCCTGTGATTCAGCACTACCACTTCCCTTTTTGGGGAACGTGGAAAACGACGACCGCAGACCGAGAGTTGACGTACTGGGGATGTTTTCGCCGATCATTCGCGGTTCCGTGGTCACATGGCGAAGGCTGGCGAGTCACCACTGCATTCGGACGCTATTTCGGGGCTTCTGCCGGCAGAATACTATTTAGGACAGCTTGTGCGGCGATGGCCGACATGCGACTCGCCCCGACGTACTTCATTCGGCAAGATGCGCACCTGCCACATGAAATGAAGGTTGTGCGCTATCCGATCGATTTCGAGGCGTCACTGTCCGTTGGCACAGACCGAGCCGAGACATCTGATTTCCCGGATCTTCCATGCTTCACATTCGTCGGGCGGGTGACCCCAGCGAAAGGGCCACAGCTCTTGATAGAAGCTGCGGCTCACTTACGCCAGCGTGGCGGTCCATTTCAGATCTACATCGTCGGCGATGGCGAACTGCTGCCGACCTTGAAGGCCCGTGTGTCGGAGTTATCTCTCAACAACAACGTGACCTTTACCGGTCGCGTCTCTCGTGCCGACGCATTGGCAATCATGTCCCGGAGTACAGCAGTCGTCGTACCTTCACAGTGGGACGATCCTTCCCCTTATACGGTGCTCGAAGCGGCAGCGCTTCGTCGGCCAGTCATAGGAACCGCCTTCGGTGGGATTCCGGAGATTATTGGTCCCGGCATCCTCCTGACGGAATCGACACCGGAAGCGCTCGCTGACGCCATGTATCAGCTCAATTCCAAAGCCGTCGCTTCGGCAATGGGTGAGCAGTGCTATGACTTCGTCTTTCAAAATTTCCATTCTGACCGAATTGCTGAACAGCTCATTGCGGTGTACACGAGCTTGATTCGGCGGGAATTGCAATGCGCAGCTCCGTGAAATGGCAGCTCAGAAAGATCTACGATGTCCCGTCCAAGTTCGGCGATCGACTGGGATGGCAGTGGCTGACCTATAATCCCGGGGTCTACTTCGAGTTTGCGATGGTTGCGCGGCGCAACGCTCCGTTGTTTGGCCGCGTGCTGTTGGAAACGTTTCCCGCAGCGAGGTCAATCGTCGATGTTGGGTGTGGGACAGGTCATTTCAGTGCGTTCCTTGCCGCTCATCACAAGCGAGTAGTCGGGTTCGAGTACTCGCGCCTTGCCCGTGTGTGGGCTCGGGCTTTGGGTGTGGATGTCAGGCCATGAGCTTGACCTGGCCTGAAAAAGAAACACAAATGATCTCAGGACTCTCGGAATGCCAGCGTCTCTCGCCATTCCTTCGAGATAATCTGATGGTGTTTCGAGCCAAGGTATTTGATTCAGTTATGACGCGGCGTTAATCACGCCGCAGAATGCGATCTGAGTACCCAGATGACATCGATGTTGTTCTATGCTGAGACGTATTTGAACAGGCCAAACACTGGCCAGCGCCCGATCTCGGCGATCGCGTCGTGAACGATAACGCGCTCCACTTGGCATTGATTAGGTGATGCTTTCAGGCGCGATTCGTAAATGCCCAGCGTACCCATCTCCGTGATCGTCCCGGTCAAGGACGAAGCCGCAAACATCGAGCGCTGTTTGCTGTCGGTCAAATGGGCCGACGAGATCTTCGTCGTCGATTCCAACAGCAATGACGATACCCTGGAACGCGCCGCCCGGCTGGGCGCTCAGACGTTGCAGTTTCCCTACCGGAGTCCTTGGCCGAAGAAGAAAAACTGGGCACTCGCCAACCTGCCCTTCCGCCACGAATGGGTCCTGCTCCTCGACGCCGATGAAACGATGCCGCCGGAAGCCGAAGACGAAATCCGCCGCATCGTCGCCCAACCAAAAGACACTGCAGGCTACTGGATCAATCGCCGCTTCCTGTTCATGGACCGCTGGCTCCGCCATGCCTACTATCCCAACTGGAACCTCCGCTTGTTCAAGCACCGCTTGGGACGTTTCGAAAAGCTGACGGACGCGGAAACCGAAAGCGGCGAGATCGAGATCCACGAACATCTGGTGGTCGGCGGCAAGACGGCTCGGCTGAAAGCCGAGATGGCGCACTACGCATTTCCCACGGTGACGTCGTTTATCGAAAAACACAACCGCTACGCGAGCTGGGAAGCACATGTCGCGCTGCAGCCGCCCATGGCCGGCCAGGAGCGCGCCGCCCCGTGGCACCGCCGCATCAAGCTGCCGTGCCGCCCGCTCCTGCGTTTCCTCTATGTCTACATCTGGCAGCGCGGGTTTCTCGACGGAGCAGAGGGCTATTACTTCGCGCGGCTCCACGGCGTGTATGAGTTGTTGACAGCGGCGAAAACCTACGAGCTGCGACATCGTCGTCGTGGCGAAGGAAATGGATGAAGATTGCGATTCTGTGCGGAGGGTACGGATCCCGCCTGGCCGGGGCCGGGAACGATCTGCCCAAACCCATGGTGCCGATCGGAGGACGGCCCATTCTCTGGCACATCATGAAGGGCTTTGCCCACACCGGGTTCAAGGATTTCGTGCTCTGCCTGGGCCATCGGTCAGACATCATCAAGCAGTACTTTCTGAATCTTCCGCTCATGCTGGGCGACGTCACCTTCAATCTTGCGACGGGCGTGCGTGCGCTCGATGGCGCTTCCGAGCCTCTCGATTGGACCATCACGTTCGCCGAGACGGGGCAGGACAGCATGACTGGTCACCGGATCCGCCGCATCGCGTCGTTCGTGCAGGATGACGATGTGTTTGGCGTGACCTATGGTGACGGCGTCACGGATCTCGACTTCCGAGACGTGGTGCGCTTTCACCGCGACCATGGCCGCCTGGCCACGGTGACGGCCGTCCATCCGCCGGGGCGTTTCGGCGATCTCTCGCTCGAGAAATCGGGCCAGGTGAGTGCATTCAACGAGAAGCCACAGGTCGAAGCGGGCTGGATCAGCGGCGGCTTCTTTGTGTTCTCGCGAGGCGTGCTGGATCGACTATCAGACGATCCCACGCTGATGCTCGAGCAGCAGCCGCTGCGGCAGTTAGCGCACGACGGCGAACTGATGGCATACCGCCACCAGGGCTTCTGGTCCTGCGTCGACACGCCGAGAGACCTGCATCAGCTCTCCGAGGGTTGGGCCACCGGTCATGCACCATGGGCGGTGTGGGAAAAGACCGGCTGAATGGACTGGCTGTCAATTTATCGCGGCCGCCGCGTCTTGCTGACGGGTCATACCGGTTTCAAAGGCGGATGGCTGGCGCTTTGGCTCAGCCATCTCGGCGCCGACGTCACAGGTTACGCGCTGCCGCCATCGACGTCGCCCTCTCTGTTTGTTGACGCGTCCATCGCAGACCACTTGCGCCACGTCGAGGGTGACATTTGTGACTATGCGCAGCTCGAGCGCGTGTGGCATGACGTCAAGCCGGAGGTGGTCTTCCACCTTGCCGCGCAGGCACTGGTTCGGCGCAGCTATGAAGAGCCGCTATCGACCGTCGCGACCAACGTCCTTGGCACGGCGCATGTGCTCGAGCTGGCCCGTCGGGAGCGCTCGGCGCGTGCTGTCGTGCTGATAACCAGCGATAAGTGCTACGAGAACCACGAATGGGAACGTGGTTACCACGAGCGCGATGAACTGGGCGGCCGCGACATCTACAGCGCGAGTAAAGCCGCCGCGGATATCATCATCAACGGTTACCGGCGCAGTTTCACGACGCCTTCCAAATGCGATAGTGTCGCGCTGGCGAGCGCGCGCGCGGGCAACGTGATCGGCGGCGGCGATTGGTCGGCGGACCGTATCGTGCCTGACAGTATGCGGGCGCTTTCTGCCGGTTCACCGATCCACGTCCGCAATCCACTCGCCGTTCGACCATGGCAGCACGTGCTCGAGCCGCTGTCCGGCTATCTCTTGTTGGGGGCGCACCTCCTATCGCGGGATGCGGACGTGCGGGCTACCGCGAGTCAGTCATGGAATTTCGGACCAGAGATCGAGAACACGCGCACAGTGGCGGAACTCATCGAGTTGGTGGTGTCCTGCTGGGGGCAAGGATCGGTGGCGCATGCCGCAGAACATGGGGCGCCTCACGAGGCGGGCCTGCTGAGGCTCGACATCTCCAAAGCCAAGCGCGAGCTCGGCTGGACGCCGCGATGGAACTTTGAGACCGCCGTTGAGAAAACCGTCACGTGGTATCGCGCGGCACACGAATCGAAGGACATGACGGAAGTCTGCCTGCGGCAAATCGAAGACTACGTAGCGACAACCGCGGTGTAATGTCGAGAATCGAAGGCGTCGAGGTCAGGCCGCTGCAGCGTTTCGAGGACGCGCGCGGCGTCGTGCTGCGGATGCTGCGCCGCGACGACGGCCACTTCGAGGGGTTTGGCGAGATCTATTTCAGCGTCGTCAACCCTGGTGCAGTCAAGGCGTGGCGCAGGCACCGGCGTGTCACGTCGTTTCTCGCGGTCCCTATCGGGCAGTTGCGCCTGGTGCTATTCGACGACCGTTCGAGTTCTGCGACTGCAGGTAGCTGTCTTGAATTGCAGCTTGGAGCCGATAACTATCAGCTGGTGACAGTGCCGCCTCTGATCTGGACCGGCTGGCAGGGGCTCGATCACATTCCGGCGTTGCTCGCCAATTGCGCGACCGAACCCTACGATCCGGACGAGGCCGAGCGTCGCGACGCCCACGACCCGGCCATTCCGTATAACTGGCGGACTTAGGCACGTGTCTCACGATAACTTATTGCGCCTTGACGGCTTACGCGTCTTTCTGACGGGCGCAACGGGCTTCATCGGTTCCCATCTTTCGCGCGCGCTCATTGTCCAAGGCGCCGAGGTACATGCGATTCGCCGCACCGAGACGGCGTCCACCAGACTGCCGTGTGCTGGCATTCACTGGCATACCGCCGACATGCTGGACGTCATCTCGCTCGGACGGGCTATCGAACGTGCCGAACCCGTGGTCGTGATCCATTTGGCCGCCTACGGCGCGATTACACCTCAGCGCAGTCAGGAGAGCGCTTACCGAGTCAACGTGGAAGGCGCGTGGAACTTGTGGAACGCACTCGCCACGGTGCCGTGTCGCATAGTAGTTGCCGGCACTTGCGGCGAGTATGGCAGCGCCGACGGACTTTCCACTGAGTCAACGGCTTGCGAGCCATCCTGGTTTTATCCCGCCACCAAGAACGCCGCGGGCACGTTACTGAAGACACTGGGCCGCGAAACCGGACGCGAAGTCGTGGTGCTGCGGCTGTACGGACCGTTCGGCGAAGCTGACGACACCTCCCGTGTCGTGCCAGCCATGATCGATCGTCTGCTCCGAGGTGAGTCCTTGGAAGTCACCAGGGGCGAGCAGCGCCGCGACTTCTCGCACGTGGATGATCACGTGCAAGCGTTTCTGCTTGCAGCCGTTCGGCCGTTGCCGAGCCCCGTCGCCACCTACAACATTGGTTCTGGAAAGTGCCTCACCCTACTGGATTTCTTCGAAATCGTCTCAGAGGAAGTTGGCGGCGATGCTCGTAGCCGGCTCAAGGTGGGGGCCATTCCTTATCGGCAGAACGAGACCATGTGGATGTGCGCGGACATCTCGCGCGCACGCGCGGATCTCGGCTATGAGCCGCAGGTGCCGCTTCGCGAAGGCATCGCGCGAACCGTCGCGTGGTATCGGGCGATGCTCGCCGGGACCGCCGGTTAGTCGGCATGCGCAACACCTGCGCCAGGATGCTTCGTTGAACAAACTCCTGCACGTGATCCGATCGGCAGACCCGCTCGGAGGCGGGCCGATCGAAGTAGTGAAGCGCCTCGCCGTAGAGCACATCAATCGCGGGAGGCAAGTCGAAGTCGTGACGCTCGACCCGCCAAACTCGCCCTGGCTGCAAGACCTGCCGTTTCCGACTCACGCCCTGGGACCGGTGTCGACGAAATATGGCTACTCGCGCCGATTGCTACCATGGCTGCGCGCCCACGCGTCCGACTTCGATTGGGTGATCGTCAACGGGCTCTGGCAGTACACGGGTTTTGCCGTGTGGCGGGCGTTGCGGCACAGCTCGACACCCTACGTCGTCTTTCCCCACGGCATGCTCGATCCCTGGTTCAAGCGTCGCTACCCTCTGAAGCACGCCAAGAAATGGTTGTATTGGCCGTGGGCCGAATACCGCGTCCTGCGTGACGCGCGAGCCGTGCTGTTCACGTCGGAAGACGAACGACGGATGGCCCGCGAATCCTTCTGGCTCTATAGCTGCCATGAGGAAGTGATCAACTACGGCACGGCGCCGCCACCAGAGGAGACGGCGGGCGAACGCGCCCGCTTCCTCGAGCGTTTTCCAGAGCTTCAGGGCAAGCGTGTCGTGCTCTTCCTTGGCCGCATCCACGAAAAAAAGGGCTGCGAACTACTGATCAATGGCTTTGCGAAAGCGCGGCGCGCCGCGCCGCCGTCGCCGCAGCCGTGGCACCTCGTGATGGCTGGCCCGCCGGCGACCGCGTCGTATCAGCGGCGGCTGGAGCGTCTGGTGATCGCGCACGACTTGAGCGAACACGTGACGTGGATCGGCATGCTGTCAGGAGAATCCAAGTGGGCAGCGCTACGGCTGTCCGACGTGTTTGCCCTTCCCTCTCACCAGGAAAACTTTGGCGTGGCCGTCGTCGAGGCGTTGGCGTGCAGCGTTCCCGTGCTGATCTCCACCAAAGTGAACATCTGGCGAGAAATCCTCGCGGAAGGAGCTGGAATTGCTGAAGCGGATGATCAGAACGGCACCGACCAGTTGCTCGCGCGCTGGATGTCGTTGCCACCAGCCACGCAGCTGCGAATGCGAGAGAAGGCGCGGCTGTGTTTCACGAACCGATTCGACGTGCGCGATACGGCGACGCGTCTGGCAGTCATCTTCGAAAAGATAGCCTGAGCCGCTGATGCGCGTTCATATCATAGGCATCAACTACTGGCCAGACGAGACCGGGATCGCCGGCTTTTCAACCGGCCGCGCCGAATACCTCGCATCCCGTGGGCATATTGTCAGCGTGTGTACGGCGCCGCCGTACTACCCTCAGTGGAAAGTCCCGTCCAATTACCGTCGTTGGTGGTTCCAACGCGAGCAACGCGCAGGGGTAACTATTCTTCGATGTCCCCTGTATGTGCCGGCGCGAGTCACCGCGGTCCGTCGCATCATTCATGAAGCGTCATTCATCGCGTCCGCATCGGTTCGAAGTCTGTTTGCAAAAAAACCAGACGTCCTCGTGATCGTGTCGCCGCCTCTCGGCCTCGCCGTGCTTGCCGCCTTGCTTGCCTGGTGGTGGCGCGTGCCCTACCTGTTCGACGTCCAGGACCTCCAGCCCGACGCTGCGCTGGATCTCGGCATGGTGAAACCCGGCCTGTTCACGAAACTGCTGTTTGCTGTAGAGCGACTTGGTTATCAGCACGCGGCCGCCATTTCGACGATAACCGACGCCATGCGCGCACGCATCGTGTTCAAAGGCACCTCTCCCAAGAAGGTTCATCGGCTCGCCTTGTGGGCAGATCCTGCCCTGTTCGCGCTTGAGCAAGAGGCGGAAGATACAGCGATCCGGCGCGAACTGGGAGTGGGGGACGCGTTTCTCGTGCTTCACATCGGCAATATGGGAGTCAAGCAGGGTCTTGACGTGGTGCTCGACGCAGCCAGTCTGACGCCGCCCACGTCGAATGTGCGTTACGTTCTCGTTGGTGATGGCGCCGTCCGCTCCGCCCTCGAGTCGCGCGCGCGGCGGTTGGGTCTCTCAAACGTCTCGATCATCTCCCTCTTGCCGCGTGAAAAATTTCAGCGCCTGCTCGCAACCGCACAGGTCTGCCTGGTGACTCAGCAGCGCACGGTAGCAGACATTGTCTTTCCATCTAAGGTGCTCACCTTGCTGGCGGCAGCCAAGCCGGTGATTACGTCAGTCACGAGTGCGAGCGAAGTCGCGGCGGTCATTACCGCGGCCGGGGCCGGCCTCGTGGTGCCGCCAGAAGATCCTGCCGCCTTGCTCGCGGCCGTCCTGCGGCTACAGGCAGATCCTGAGCAACGGTTGAAAACCGGCAACGCTGGCCGGACGTTCGCACGAGAGCGATGGGAACGTAACCGGACGCTCGCGTCGTTTGCCAGCGTGGTGTCGGCCTTGGCCGGCGGCGCCGAAACAACTCGCGCACAGGGAGGCACGCAGCCGTGACGTCGCCAGCAGAAGGTACTTTGGTCGCGCAGCGGCTGCCTCGGTCAGGACATTCTCGACGGTCGATCGGTCAGGTCAGTCGACTCCGACGATGGCCGCGGCGTCTTGTCACGACATGGCTCTGGGTGCTCGTCGCTTGGGGCGTACTGGCCTTCGGTGCCGTCTACGCGTGGGCGTATCAACCGCTGTTGATCGCGGCGGCGTCATTCGGCGCGTTCGGGTGGTTTGCCGCTTCGCCATCCAATCGCCGGGCGGCTATACCACTCACCTGCGTGTTGCTCGCGGGCGTCGCACTGATAGTGATCCAACTCATCCCGATGGCGCCGGAGTCGTTGGTACGAGTCAGTCCCGGGATCGATCGCGTTCTGCGCGACTACAGTGTGGCCTACGCGCTCGCGCCTCAGCCGGGTCTCGAGACGGCGCACTCGTTGTCGATTGCGCCCGAGGCCACGGTGCGCGGATTGCTGTTCTTGCTGCCGCTCGGCCTCTTCACGACCGGATGCATGGCCGTGCTTTCGCGGCTCTCGCTCCGAGCCCTGGTCGCGAGTCTCATTCCATTGGGGCTGGCAGTGGCAGTTTTCGCCATCATCCAGAAGGCGACATTCAACGGGCGCTTGTATTGGGTGTGGACGACGGTGAACGACTCCGCCAACGCATTCGGACCGTTCGTCAACCGTAACCACTTCGCGGGCTGGATGCTGATGGCGACGACGTTGAGCGCCGGTTACTTGTGCGGCGAGGTTGCGAAGCGGGCGCACTCCGAGTCGCCGACGTGGCGACAGCGTGCTGCCTGGGCTTCCTCTGAAGACGCCGCGATGATTGTGTTTGCGACGTTCGCCGTGCTGGTGATGTCCATCTCCGTCGTGTGGAGCTTTTCGCGATCGGGAATTTTCGGCCTCGCTGTCGGGTTCGTGCTCTTGGCTGGGCGATCGTCCGCCAAGATCCGTGGCGGCCGTGGTGCCCTCGTCGCGCTCATGCTGATCACCTTTGTCAGCGCGGCTGTGCTTTGGCGCGGCGTCGATAGCGTGCTCGCGTGGTACGGGCACACGAATACACTGGAGTGGCGGCTGGATCTGTGGCGCGACACGCTTCAGATAGTTCGCGACTTCCCGTGGCTGGGCACCGGCTGGAACACCTACGGGGTCTCGACCACCTTGTACGACATGACGGATAAGGCCTTTCACGCGCGGGAGGCGCATAACGACTATCTCCAACTGCTTGCCGAGGGTGGTCTTGCGTTGGCCCTGATCGTTGCCGCCGGAGTGGCCGTTGTTATCGTGGGGGTCCGACGGGCACTACGCGCCCCGCAGGAATCCTCGACTTATTGGATTCGGACCGGCGCCGTCTGTGGTCTCTGCGGAATTGCGGTTCAGGAGCTGACCGACTTCAGTCTTCAGTTGCCTGGCAACGCGATATTATTCGCCCTGCTGATCGCCATTGCCCTTCATCCTCCCGAGACGCGTTCCGATCGGGCGCCGACGGCGTGACGTGCGCGAGATGATCCAGATCCCCGCCTTCTCAGTCCGCCCGAGCCACCCAGCTGCGGACGATCGCACGCTGGGCCGCGTCGTGCCACGCCGCATCGTCGTCTTTCAGCAGGCGCGCCATGACCGTGCTGTAGCGCGTGAGCAGGTACCAGGCTCTTTTCAGATACAAGAACGGCAGCGACGGCGACCGATCCGAGACGCCGTAGTGCTTGGCGAGGACCGCTGGCGAAACCAGGAAACGGCTCGCGATCCATTTCAGACGTTCGACCGTCGTACGCCCTTCGCGTGCCCGGGCCACGTTGACGAGCAGCCGCTCGGGAGCCGGACCCCTGCAGACCATCCCTTCGGCAATGTCCAGGATATCGTCCGGACACCTCGTCGCGAACGCGCGCGACGGCAGATCGACGCCGAACAGCCGTTGCGTGAGCGCGAGCATAAGGCTCACCGTGCGAGCCACGTACGGCTGCCTGGCGATGGCATGGACCAGGTTCCAGTCGAGCGCCCCCTGGCGCCGGGTCAGGAGCACGGTGATGTCGATGAACGGTCGCAGGCCCATGGTGAGATCGTGCCCGGCGACGGCGTGGTAGCACAGATGCACCAACAGATCTTCGTCGCACAGGCAGAGGAGTTGCGCGCGCCCCAGCGTCAAGGGACGCGTCCGTGCCCAGACATCGGCGGTCGGGATTCGGATATCCCACGCGGGGTTGGCCAGCGCCCAGTGCGTCTCGAACGAGCAGCCCCCGCGCCGCAATGCCGTGGCATGATGCGCGACCTTCATATCGACATCCAGGGAGAATGGCTTGCTGGAACGGTAGCCCCGATCGGCCAGGATCGCCAGCGTCGCCGCGACATCCGGCTTCTGGACCAGCAGGTCGACGTCGACCATCTCGCGCAGCCCCCGCGACGGGTAGACGGCGGTCGCCAGATGCATTCCTTTGAGCAGCACAACCGGGATGCCACGTTCAGCGAGGGCAAGCGCCACAGCTTCGCTCTCGGCCGACAGCTCGAGCACCCGCAAGACATTGGCCTTGGCGCGGTCCCTCAATGTTTCCACGACTGCCGGCGGAAGCGTGGCGGTCGACCCACGCCGGCTGGCGCCGTGGTAGGCCAACGCGCTGACGCGATGCTGCGAGCACAGGCGGAGAAAATCCTCCCAGCCGGTCGACACCGCGCCGTCGCCATGTCGTCCGGAAACGTCGAGGGCCGAACGCAAGAGCTCGAGCAGGACGGCGGCGCCGCTATTCATTGGTCCTGGCGTTCAGAACGGATGGACAAGATAATCGAGCGCGAGCTTCTGGAGCTCGACGATTCCCCCGCGCAGCGTCGGTCGATGTTGCCACCAATCGCTGGCCCGGAAGTCATCGAACCGCGTGGCGTGCACGAGTGGCAACAGTTGGTCGTTCGGCCATTTCCGATTCAACGCTCGCTTGAATCGTCGCGAGTGCGTGACGCCGGTAATGATCATGGCGTCAGCCGTCGGATGCTGTCGGAACCAAGCGGCGAGTGCGCTTGTGCTGTCCGTCGTGCCGCCTTCCCCTGCCGGAATAAGAGTGACCCGCTCGCGCGGGATCCCGAGGAGCAGGAGTCGCTCGACACGTGAATTCGACAGCGTGACGCCCCGGCGCCGAAATTCCCGGTCGATCCCGCCTTCGTCGGGCACGAGGATGGCCACTCTCCTGATCAGCCCATTTTCGAAAAGTACGGTCGCTTCCAGTTCACCGGCACGATCGGTTTCCGGCGTGAGAATCGCGTACTCCGTTTGACGAGGTGGGTCGGAATCGACCAGCCATGAGCCGGCGGCCTGCAACAGCAGCCGATGCCCGAAGGCGATCGCGAGGATCAGGACGAGGCCAGCGCCGCCGACCATCTTCGCTCGGTGGGACAGCCGCGATCTGTGACTGAAGCGCATTCGGCAGATTAATCTATTGGTGGCTGAATCTGGTGCTATACCCTACAGATCGTTCGCGACTTCACCTGGCTTAGCAGGGAATCCGGCGAGCCGCACAAGAATCACGGATGCCTCGATGATCATCCAGGGTAGAGTCGCGCCAACGATCCATCCGGTCCACTGTAGCCCCTGCGGCCGTTCGCGTCGATGAGCGAACGACAGGAGCCGCAGCGAGACCAGCACGAGGAGTAACAGGTAGGACAACTGCGAAGTCGCGTAGATTCGGTACTTGAACCACGCCGGGTAGCTGCGTTCGTGCAGCAGCCACTGCGCAGCTTCGTTGAGTCCGCGAACGGAGACCAGACCAAACGGCGCTTCGCCCTGCACCGGATACCCGCCTGAAGCACCGGCGTGGTTTCCGAGGAAGAGGTTGCGGCCGGTGTTCGTCGCCAAGGTGAAGACACCAAACAGCGCATGATTGCGCGCGCCCCACCACGCCAGCGGGAGCGCCGTCGCGCATGTGAGCACAACGACGTGCAGCACCACGAGGCTAATCCGCGCCACAGTGGTGCCGTGCAGGCGAAGCGCGATGTGGTGGGTCGCGACGAGGAGCACCGAGGTGGCAAGGATCCCCCATACCCACGCGAGCATCGGTGGTCCGGCGTGGATCACCGACACGCCGGCTTCGCGCAACGCAGCGGCCAGCGGTTGGTCAGGCCAGCGGTTCGTCCTTACCGCGTAGACAAAGTCGTCTCCCATTGGTATCAGGACGACGTAGGGCGTCTGACCATTTGCGCCCGCCTCCGAAGCAAAAGCAGTGAGGAGACGCGCCGTCAGCTGCAGTGCTTGACTGGGATGATTCGAGCGATAAAACGCTTCGTGCCGAGGAACGCCGGCGAGCTGGCTGCGCACGTGGAAGTCGGCCACCAACCATCGCGCCAGTGCAAGCGTGTAGGGAAAGGCGCGGCGTGGCCGATCGAGGAAGGCCTCGTGCCGCAGCACGCTCGCGGGATCGCTTTCGAGTTGCTGAAAATCCTGCGCGGTTCGAATCGGTACCGGCACCTCGACCAGCGCGCCATCGTCCTGCACGAAGCGCGGCTTGAAGAACAACTCCCGCCCTGGATAGAGCAGGTTCCGGTACTGGTTGACGTTGCGGAGGATGTTCTCGGAGAGGTGGCCGAGGACGACGACAGGGGCGGTGTCAAGGTGGCGTTGCGCACGCCACAGCATGAACGCCTGGTCCGAGCCGTAGCCGCCAACGCCGTAGTTGGAGACACGACAACCGAGAATCGACCCTAGCTCGTGGGGGTAGGTGTCGTCGTCAGCTGTGCCAGACCCAGCCGTGAAAGAGTCCCCGTAGGCAGAGGCGCAGTCGCGATCGTCGAGCCATTCGAGCCCGGGATCCCGTCGCGGGCGAGACTGTAGTACGTGTCCACCTTCGTTTATCGGGGGGCCCCAGCCGAGCGGCGTCCGACGAAGTAAGAACTCATCAATCTGCTCCGGAGTGACGTGTGGGTTCGCCGCCATCCACCCCTGGTGCATGACAACGGTCGATATCACAAATTTGCACTCAACCCCACCATTCCCGCACTGGAATTCGGAGTAGGCGCTTCGGACACGGCTGGCGGAGTTGTCGAGCTGGCAGACCGCGACGCGCGACGACGCCGAGGTTGCGACAACCCTGCACGAAACCCGGGCGATGGATCAGGTCTCCCCCCTCAACGAGGCGGCGTTCTTCGACGAGCTGTGCCACGTTGTCCGAGCGATCGGCGCATGGGATCTGCTGGAGGGCCTGGACCCCGGCACGCGCGCAGGGGCGCTGTACCCGTTCATCCGCTTCGTCCTGGTCACGATCATGCGCTGCGTGGGCGGGATTTCGAGCATGCTGGCCACCCGCGAGGTGCTGCTGACAGACGAGGCGTTGATGGTGGTGGTCGGGTTCAATGCGGCGCAGGTCCGGGACGGGAGCAACGACCGCGGGTTGAGCCGGCGAACCAAGCCCGTCGAGATCCGGGGGCCGTTCTCGTACGAGACGGTCGCAGACCACATCGTCGGCGTGCCGAAGGAGAAGCTGGTCGCGCTACTCAACGGCGTGATTCGATGCCTCGCGAAGCAGGGCATGTTCCCCACGCGCATCAACGTGGCGGACAACGCGCACGCCTACGCGGTGGTGGAGCAGGCGCGCCAGAACGTCGAGGGATACGCGACCCTCCGTTCGCTGGCCCTGGACCGCGGCTTCCTGGACGGCAAGCTGCTCTCAAAGCTCGATGGCGACGGCATCGTCATCGACATCCCCGCCAAGTCCAACATGACGATCACCAGCGATGCGCGGGAGATGGCCCGCCGTGCAGAGAGACTCGCCGCGCAGGGTCGAGACCTTCCGGGCTGCACGTACACGGAGCGGATCGAGCAGGTCAGACGCGGCTCGGGGAAGAACGCGACGGTGGACGAGCGCAAGACCGTCGTGCGCGTCCACGCGTACTGCGTCTTCACGTGCATGGCGCTGGTCACGGCCTTTCGCCTGCACCAGGCGCACGCCGAGGAGGCCGAGCGCAGAGGCGAGGACACCGGCATCGGCCGCTTTCGCCGGCAGTTGGAGATGAAGAATCGCGACCAGGTGGTCGTCTTCTGCGGCGAGCACTTCGGGGTCTTCCGGAACTTCGAATGCGCCGTGCTCCTCGGCGCGGGTACCGGCTGATGCGGTACTGCGGCCGGCAGTTTCTCGACGCCGAGCTCGCCGGGATTCGTCGGCTCATCGCGGAGGATCCGAACCGGACCCGATGGGCGATCTCACAACGAGTCTGCGAGACGCTCGGGTGGCGCACACCCGACGGCGGGCTGCAGGAGATGAGCTGCCGCGTCGCGCTCCTTCGCATGCAGGAGGACGGGCTCGTGCGCCTGCCACCGCCCGTATGCACGCCCGTCAGCGAGCTGCGAGACCTGCGGCTTCAGCTTGTCGCGAGCGAGGGGGACTCACGGCTCTGGAATGAGTACGTCGACCGCGTCGACGATCGCGTCCTCGCGCTCCTCGGCTTCGGCGCCGCCGCGTGGAAAACCGCGCCGCGCGACGCAGGACCAAGGCAAAGTCCAGTGATCACGTGACCTCGGCGACACCCAGGGCCGTGGCAAGCTCCTCCGCCACAGGCTCCACGCACTCCCTCGCAAGAGCGTCTGGGCCTTCCTCCTCACCCCGCGCTTCCGCCGGCTTCTGACCGAGTAGCGGGAACTCATCCCGCTCGGCCACCCCCGCCAGAACGGCGCTCCCCTACTCCGAATCCCAGGCTGTGCCAGGTCAGTTGACATTGAGCCACTGGGGAAGCGGCTCTTCCCGCGTGATGCAGTGTCCCCGCTCGAAGATCGCAATCCGCCGGAACGGCCGTGTGAGGTCGCTGTTGTCGAAGACCAGGACGTGCGGAAGTTGGTGAATTGCCGCGTGAAGATTAGCGATGGTGCGCGGATAGCGCGAGTCGAGCTTCTCGCGGGGAACGTCGTGCCCGCCTTGCGTCACACGCATCGCGACACGTTCATTCGACTGCGCAGCGCCGGCAATCCAGATGAAGCACAGGACGACGGTGTAACCCTCCAATGCGGTGTCGGCGAGCAATGACAGCTTGTCGCCCACGGGATCGGAGAACACCGTTTCAAAGACGAAGCTTTCGCGGCGAAGCACAAGGGCGCGGCGCAGGGCGGTGGCCGTGGCCATCGCCTCGGTGGCGGTGATCCCCAGCTCCGAGGCCAGCACATCGGCGTTGACGAAGCGCAGGCCGGCGGGCGCCAGATGCGCGTGATAGAAGGTGGTTTTGCCGGCGCCGTTCGGGCCGGCGAGGGCCACGACGATGGGCCGCTCGTCGAAGACTGGGAAGGGTGTCACGGTACCGCTTGAAAGCGGCGGTCGACGAAGCGGCCTTCGGTGCGAGTGCCGTCTTCATCGATGCGGACCAGAATGCCTGGGCGGTCGGGGGCCGGCGCGTAATGGGGGAAGGGCCGGCTTTCCAGGTACTCAATCACGCGCCGGCGGCCCTCCGGGCCATCCACCGAGGCCAGGCACTCCGAAAGGGATTGAACCTTGCCCGCCTTTCGAAGAGCCATCACCGTCGTCCCCTGCAGCAGAGGTTCAACGGCTTGACCGAGTTGCGCCCAGAACTCGATCTGGCCGGCAATCGAGCGTTCGAGCAGCTCTCCGGCCAGTCGGGCGTCGAGCACGAGATCGTCAGACAGTTTGACGGGCTGGCTCATAGAGGCGATGGTAGCAAAATGCTACCGCCTTGGCAACGTGAGCACCTCACGTGCCCGCCAGCACGATCGCCGGCTCCAGCCCCGTGATGCCCGAGCGGGACATGGTGAGCACGAGCGACAGGGCCATCACCAGGATGGCGAACCCGAACATCCTCGATGAGATCCAGCCCGAGGCCGGGGCGTTCGACGTCATGGATCGCGGCGATCTGGATTTCGAGCGCCGCTACGTCTTCACGCTCAGCGCCGCCTTCTTCGTCACGCGCACGAAGTCCAACGTGAAGTGGCCGCGCCGCTACTCTCATCCGGTTGACAAGAGCACGGGCGTTCGATCCGATCACACCGTTATTCTGACCACCATCGATTCCGCTAAAGCCGATCCGGACGCGCGGCGTCGCGTCAGCTATCTCGATGTGACAACGGGGCAGCGTTTCAGGTTTCTGACCAACAACTTCACGCGTCCGGCACGTACCATCGCACGAATCTACAAGGCCCGCTGGCAGGTGGAGCTGTTCTTCAAATGGATCAAGCAGCATCTGCGCATCAAGAAATTTCTGGGTACCAGCGAGAACCCCGTAAAGACGCAAATCTGGTGTGCCATCGCCACCTACGTGCTCATCGCGATTGTCAGAAAAGAGCTCCAGCTGAAAATCTCACACTACACACTGGAATTCGGAGTAGGCGCTCGGGCGCCGTAGGGGCCGAGGACCGGGGTAAATAGACAGAAACCGCGGGACACAGACGCGCGCGACGTGTCGCGTGGCGGTGTGGGTCGAAAGGCGGCGAGGAAGGAGGAGCTTCGGACGCGGCTGGCGGAGCTGTCGAGCTGGCAGACGGCGACGCGTGACGACGCCGAGGTGGCGAGCACCCTGCACGCCACCCGGGCGATGGATCAGGTCTCCCCCCTCAACGAGGCGGCGTTCTTCGACGAGCTGTTCCACTTGGTCCGAGCGATCGGCGCATGGGAGCTGCTGGAGGAACTGGACCCCGGCACGCGCGCAGGGGCGCTGTACCCGTTCATCCGCTTCGTCCTGGTCACCCTCATGCGCTGCGTGGGCGGAGTGGCGAGCATGCTGGCCACTCGCGACGTGCTGCTGACGGACGAGGCGTTGATGGGGGTGGTCGGGTTCAATGCGGCGCAGGTCCGGGACGGGAGCCACGACCGCGGGTGGAGCCGGCGAACCAGGCCCGTCGAGATCCGGGGGCCGTTCTCGTACGAGACGGTCGCAGACAACCTCGTCGGCGTGCCGAAGGAGAAGCTCGTCGCGCTACTCAACGGCGTGATTCGATGCCTCGCGAAGCAGGGAATGTTCCCCACGCGCATCGACGCGGTGCTCGACGCGACCGACGACGAGGCAACGCCGACGTACGAGACCGACGACGGCGGGGAGGTGCCGAGCGTCACCAGGGAGAAGCGGCCGGACGTGCGTGCGAACCGCCACGCCAAGACGATCACGGTGACGGTGTTCGGCTGGAAGGTGTGGGTCGTGTGGGAGCCCGTCTCGAGGATCCCGCTGGCCATCGCGCTCGACGACATCCACGTGGCGGACCACGCGCACGCCTACGCGGTGGTGGAGCAGGCGCGCCAGAACGTCGACGGGTACGCCACCCTCCGCTCGCTGGCCCTGGACCGCGGCTTCCTGGACGGCAAGCTGCTCTCAAAGCTCGATGGCGACGGCATCGTCATCGACATCCCCGCCAAGTCCAACATGACGATCACCAGCGATGCGCGGGAGATGGCCCGCCGTGCAGAGAGACTCGCCGCGCAGGGTCGAGACCTTCCGGGCTGCACGTACACGGAGCGGATCGAGCAGGTCAGACGCGGCTCGGGGAAGAACGCGACGGTGGACGAGCGCAGAGGCGAGGACACCGGCATCGGCCGCTTTCGCCGGCAGTTGGAGATGAAGAATCGCGACCAGGTGGTCGTCTTCTGCGGCGAGCACTTCGGGGTCTTCCGGAACTTCGAATGCGCCTTGCTCCTCGGCGCGACCGTGCGCGACCGCGCCGTGATGGGAGAGACGGTCAGGACCGTGCGCAATCGTTGCGGCGTGCCGACGGCCGACGCCTCACGATCGGCTTCGGCGCGGGTACCGGCTGATGCGGTACTGCGGCCGGGAGTTTCTCGACGTCGAGCTCGCCGAGATTCGTCGGCTCATCGCGGAGGATCCGAACCGGACCCGATGGGCGATCTCACAACGAGTCTGCGAAACGCTCGGGTGGCGCAAACCCGACGGCGGGCTGAAGGAGATGAGCTGCCGCGTCGCGCTCCTTCGCATGCAGGAGGACGGGCTCGTGCGCCTGCCACCGCCCGTATGCACGCCCGTCAGCGAGCTGCGAAACCTGCGGCTTCAGCTTGTCGCGAGCGAGGGGGACTCACGGCTCTGGAATGAGTACGTCGACCGCTACCACTACCTCGGCTACACGCCCCTGCCCGGCGCACAGCTGCGCGACGTCGCCCGCGTCGACGATCGCGTCGTCGCGCTCCTCGGCTTCGGCGCCGCCGCGTGGAAAACCGCGCCGCGCGACGCAGGGCCAAGGCAAAGTCCAGTGATCACGTGACCTCGGCGACACCCAGGGCCGTGGCAAGCTCGACCGCCACAGGCTCCACGCACTCCCTCGCAAGAGCGTCTGGGCCTTCCCCCTCACCCCGCGCTTCCGCCGGCTCCTGACCGAGTAGCGGGAACTCATCCCGCTCGGCCACCCCCGCCAGAACGGCGCTCCCCTACTCCGAATCCCAGGGTGGATCGGCGGTGACGACTTCATGGCGAGTATCTGGCAGCATCAGCCTCGATTCGACCCGACGCTGGTGTTCCCCTTTGCCGTGCACTTCGCGGAAGCGATGAGCGCGGTCATTTACGCGCTGCCGTACGACCAATTTCTGATGCGCAGATCCGCGACCGGCTTTCGTTTCATCGATCTTACGGGCCGATACCAGAAGCTGTCGTTGCTCGATCAGATGGATGGCAGAAAGCTTTGACGCGCCATTAGCTGAGGCGCACTACGGGTGACGGCAGATGAGGGGGCGAACCTTCATCCGGATCCCGGGCTGCGACGCATGTCGCCGAGAATTGGCCGTCTGTCCTCGTCACCCGGAGCTTGACGCGTTGTCCGCGTTTCACTTCGAGAGATTCGCGAAGCAGGATGACCAGGTTGCCCCACGAATTTCGCTCGTCGGCCGTCGTCGGGCTGGTGGTGAGATCGACACCGGCGCAGAGCGCGAGCTCGAAATAGATCAGCACACCGTTCAAGAACCCGCCACTTGCCATGTCGATCGGCGCCTCGAACGAGAGACTCGCCCGCAGCGGTTGAGTGAAGTCGATATCAGCAATTTCGACCGCCTCGCTCAGAGGACGCATTGCCAAGCTGTCTGGCGTCGTCGCTTTGAGTGGCGCAGGTTCTGCCGCCTGACGAAGTAACGGCGAGAAGTCCATCCCGTACCGTTCCCCCCATCGCCCGATCGACTCCGGGCGGAACGTCGCGCGCGCGACTCTCTCTTCAGGCACTGACACGGCCAGGCATTTCACCCGCATGCGCGACGGAATCAGCCGCGCCCCGGGCGCCAGCAGTCGCTGCCGGGCATCGTTGGTGAATTCCGCCACGTGCTCTTCGAACGGATCGATGCCGATGATCTCGCTCACCAACAACGTTGCGCGCTCAGGCAACTGCAACGACGTCGACCATCCCCTGAGGAGTTCGACTCGATCGGCGACCCCGTTCGCGATGAACATTGCTGCCGCCACGTCGGCGATCGCGGAGCGTTCGATCGCGAAGACGCGCCGCGCGCCCGCCTGGGCCGCGGCGATGGCCAGCACGCCGACACCGGTGCCGAGGTCCACCACGACGTCGTCGGGCCGGACCGATCGCCTGATGGCGTCCACATAGGCACCGGTGCGCGCCACGTCATTCAGCATTCGTATGTGCACCGGCGGCGCGGCAAAACCTGTGGGAGAGAGAACCGGGGTGCGCGGCTCGGACTCGGGCACCAGCGCACCACAGCTGGTCAGGTTGACGATGGTCGACGTCAGCAGCTTCCAGTGCTCGATGCCCATTGAGGGAACGGCGAGGGCCTTGACGGCCTCAGCGGTCGTGTGGCTGCTGTTGAAGTAGTCGAGGATCGGCAGTGCGATTTCAGGCATGCGCACCCAGCCGTGATCGCTCTGAACCGTGACGAACCCCGCTTCGACGACGAGTTGCAAGCGCGATCGGCGCAGCAATCGCGGACCGGGACCGCTCAACGCCAAGACCCCGTTCGCGGCCGCGCGCGGGGCGGCTCTTCGCGAATAATCTTGGAAACCATGGCCGTAGTGAACTGGTAGTCTACACGATACTTCAATGGCGCTCGACCAGAACGGCATTCCCGAGATCGTATCGATGGCCGATTCCGATCCGTCGGGGCGTCAGCATCTTCCGCCGGTCGCAGTGCGCATTGCGCTGCTTCGGGAGGCCGTAGCCCGCCACCCGACCAGCGCGGCGATGCGCGCGCTGTCGGGTGCGTTGTTCGAGGCAGGCTCCGATGTGGAAGCGGCGGCCCGGTTTCGTGAAGCCTATCTGCAGGATCCGAGCGAGGACCTGTCACGCCAGGCCGCCGCGAATCCTGACGCCGTGATGGCGCGCACGCGGTCCCTGATCGCGCACGGCGCCGGTTTTTCGCCGGTGATTGCGGCGCTCGCAATCGCGCTCGCCCGCGTCCGGCACGATGCGGAGCTGGCATCCCTCGTTGATCACGCGCGCTTGCTCGCGGTCCGGCAGCTCCCGGCCGTTGAGGGCTGGCCGCCAGGTGAGCTGGAGGCCGCGCTCACCGCAGAGATTCTCGGCGATCTCACTTCGTACGATGAGCCGCCGGAGCGCGCGATTCGGCATGCGATGCGGAACGACCGACTGCTCACGAGTGCAACTCCGGTCGCCACCGCATTCCGCGCCGCGCTGGAGAGCTGCGTGCGCGACTACATCAATGGGTTGGCGGTCGACTCGCACCCCTTCGCCGTGGCTCGGCCGGCGGACTGGGTGCTCGAGGGGTGGGCTGTCGTATCGACCGAGCGCAGCCATCACCACTCGCATATCCATCCACGGGCGTGGATGAGCGGCGTCTATTACCTCGTCCGCCCGGACGTCTCGTACGATGTCAACGCGAAGCACGGTTGGCTACGCGTTGCCGCGCCCACACATCTCGGCGTGTCCCCTGACGCTCACTGGCCAGAGCAATGGATCGAGCCGGTCGTCGGCCGCGCCGTGCTGATGCCGGCCTACTTCTTCATCCCCGGGGTACGCGTCGGCGTGGCGCTGCAGTCGTTGTGGCGTGTGTCGCTCGCTCCGCTGTTGCCGGCGCCGCGCACTGTCTACTACGTTCGCGGCCGTTATCTCCAGGGCCCCTATGGCGCGCCGCTGCTCGAAGGCGTCGTTTCCGGGCTGAGCGCCGTGCGGCGCGCCGGGCAGAGCCTGCTGGGACCAGGCGGCGGTCTGGGCGATGCGATGCGGCTTTGCGCGCATTCCATGCGGTTGCTTCGCCAGTCCGTGCAGACTCGCGGCGCCGGGACCGTTGCTCTATCCACCGGGCGGAACTGGCGAGATCGTCAGGGCACTCGAGGATCGCGTCCGCGACGCCGGCGTCGAGCTGCGCCTGGGACGAGAGGTCACACACGCCACGGTGGATGCTGATGGCGCGGTGGTGACGCTTGATGATGGAGCGCTGATCCGCGCGCGCCAGATGGTGGTCACACGAGGTTCAGCGATTTCGGCCATCAACGGGCTGGTGCTGCCGCAACGTCGGCTGCTGAGACGCCACTGGGTCGTGGTTCTCGAAGACACACTCCCGCGGACCTTCTCGTACCTGCAGTTTCACGGTCATCCCGCAATCGAGCGCGTGAGTGATGTCACGCGGTTCGCTCGGTGCCCCCAAGGAGAGCCGGTGGAGCCGGGCCGGAAGATCTTGTGCTTCTACGTCAGAAATGCGCTCTACGAGCAAGGTCGATCCGTGGCGCAGGACATACTTCTCCAGGTCATGAAGGATCGGCGCTGGATCGGCCCTCACGCCGCGATCGTCGAAGGCGCGTGGTGGGAGGATGCCGAAACGAACCGCGATTATCGGTCGCTGTTCTTGTTGCAAGACACCAATCCGGGGTTACGGGTGATTCGGGAAATCAACCTCGGCGCTTAGTCGCCGCGCAACAATAGATTCAGATTTTCGACCGCGACGCCCTCGGGTGGATGGTGTCGTTCCGGATGGGCTGCGTCGCGTGGGGACGCACGTCGAGCGTGGCCATCAGGGCATCGGAGATCCGCACGCCCTTCGGGTATTCCTGGTTCACGAGGTGTGCCGTCACGCGCAGGCCGGTCGTCGTCGTCGTGCTGATGTAGTTGAGGAGGGTCTCGTCGCTCGCGAACGATCCGCCCCTCGCCGGCCAGCGTCCGCAGCGGGTCCTTCACGCCGACGTGCAGCACCTGCTCGAACTCGTCCGTCGCGTAGCCGGCCTCCGCGTCCGTCACCAGGACCTCGCACGTCCGCCGGAGGGTCTCATGCGCCGAAAACCAGACCGAGCGGCACGACCAGAGCCCCCGCGCATCGAACCGGGCGATCTCGTCGAGCGTGTAGTACTTCCCCCGATGGGAATAGCTGGAATGGTAGGCCAAGGCGGCCACATTTGCTCGTGAATACCCTGATTATCGATGGAACCAGGCTCCCCACGATGCGTCGGCATCACACGTCCCACAAGATCAGAATTGCGCCTGCTTCACTGAATCTATTCTTGCGCTGTTCCTAATCCTGCCTCCCATGCTACCATGCCGCACAATCGGATTCGGTCGCAGCCATCGCGTGATCGCTCGTTTGCACCGCAGACGATTCGCCTTTCGACAAGAATGAGCAAAGTGGAAAGCAAGAAGGTCGTCCCGAAAATCGAAACGGCGCCCGCGGCCGCCGCCGCCGCAAAGCAACCATATTCTCCGCCGAAGGTCGAAGAACTCGGCTCAGTGCTGGAACTGACGAGCGGCACGGGCACAGGC
The DNA here is from genome assembly GCA_038919385.1 of Vicinamibacterales bacterium. GTDB lineage: Bacteria > Acidobacteriota > Vicinamibacteria > Vicinamibacterales > UBA2999 > 12-FULL-67-14b. The sequence continues at coordinate 26,799 of JBCKZH010000014.1, forward strand.
CGGGCGGATACACCGCTGGGAACGTTTTCGGTGAGAGGCACGTAGCCAGGGCCGACCTGAAGCTGTCGCCCTGTTTCGCCTCCAGTGAAGTACACGGTTTACGGTCTGGTCCTTGACTCCGAGCTTCCGCTCGATGGCGTCGAGACCTCAGACGGGCCGCCAGACGCCGTTCTTAGATTCGGTGACACTCCCTCCCAGTTAGACTCGCCCTCCGTCGTTGGACCGTGGTGGGAAGCCAGCCCAGGCCGCGTCCTTCTCCGCGTTGACAAGATCGCCCGCTTTCTGGTGTCGGACGGCCGCGAAATCCTGATCACGCCACTCGACGGTAGTACCGCCGCGGAGGTGGCTTTCGTGCTGCTCCAAGGCGTTATTGGCGTCCTGTTGCATCAGCGCGGAGTCTTGTCGCTTCACGCGGCGGCCGTCCAGATAGACGGCCGCACGATTGCGATGGCAGGTCACGCCGGGACGGGCAAATCGACGCTCCTGCTCGAGTGCGTCCGACGCGGCGGCAGGATTGTCACCGACGATCTGGTCGCCCTCGCGGTCGGCCCATCGGGGCCGATTCGCATCAACCGTGGCTTCCCGAGAGCCCACGTCTGGCGCGAAACCCTGGACCACTTTGGCATGCCGATCCAGGGGTTCGAGCAAGTGCGTTCCGGCGTCGAGAAGTACCGGGTGCCAGCCGAGGCTGCCGACGCCCGACCGGAGCTGTCGGCCGTCGCGTGCATCGAAGTGCGTCAGTGGGGTGACATCGCCTGCGAGCGGCTGCAGGGGAAGACCGCCTTTGCGACACTCCGCAGCTACGTCCGCGGCCGCCGAATCACAGAAGGGCTGAACCCGGCCGGCGACTTCCAGAGCCTGGCGCAAGTCGCCAACCGCGTGCCCGTATTCCGCATCAGTCGGTCCCAATCCGGACCATCGTCCGTGGCCCGGATCGCCGATCAGATCCTTTCGCTCCGTTCATGAACCGGATTGTCTGGTTGGCATCGTTCCCGAAATCGGGGAATACCTGGCTTCGGTTGCTGCTGGCCGACTACTTTGACTCCGACCCCCACGACGCCATTGATCTCGACCAGTTCCGGTTCGGCCGGCTCGCCAGTGCGCGACTGATTTTCGACGAATGGTCGGTCGTGGAGAGTTCGGACTTGACCGACACCGAGGCCGGTTTGATGCGGCCGGACGTGTATCGAGCACTGGCTGCATCAGCCCGTGAGTTCGTGTTCCTGAAGACCCATCAGGCGTGGTCGAGAAACAGCATCAATGAGCCCTTGTTCCCCGCCGACGCGACGGCTGCGGTCATCTACGCCGTCCGCAATCCGCTTGATGTCGCGGCCTCACTGGCGCCGCACATGAACATCAGTCTTAGTGAGGCCGTCGCCTTGATGGGGAACGATACCTTTGCCATCGGCACCTTCGGCTCGGCGAAGCGCACCCATTTTCCGGAGCGCATCATGTCGTGGTCCAGTCACGTGCGAAGCTGGCTCGATGAATCTGGTCTGCCGATCATCGTGGTGCGGTACGAAGACCTGCGGACCGACACCGCGCGAGTGTTCGCGCGGGTTATCCGGGCGCTCGAGGTGTCGCCGGATCCGGTTCGCATCGACAGAGCCGTCGAGCTCACGGCGTTCGATCGCTTGCAGCAACAGGAACGTCAAGGCGGGTTCGCGGAGCGGCACTCGGAGACCGACCTGTTCTTTCGGGGCGGACGAATCGGCGATGGCCGGCGCGTGCTGTCCGACGCCGATCGCCTCCGGCTGCTCGACGAACACGGCCCGACTATGCAACGATTGGGCTATGCGCTTGACGGCGAGGAGATCTGCGATCCAGCGTGGCGCGAGCGCGGCGGACGATTCGCATGAGTGACTCTGCCGATCTCCCGGATCGCGATGAAACCCTGACGCACGCCCCGTCCGTATTGGCCTGCCAGATCGGCACCGACGTTGTGCTCCTGAACTCGACGAGTGGGCGCTATTACGCACTCGACGAAGTCGGCAGCCGGATCTTCGAGCTCATCGGCTCGGGTCATTCACTCGGCGCGGTTCACGACATTCTCATCGACACATACGACGCCGCGCCTGATGTGCTGTGGTCGGATCTCGTGGCCTTCTGCACCCGAATGTCGTCGCTCGGAATTGTCGTTCGGCCTCATTCCTGATCGCGCAGCCAGATTTCAGCGGTCAGGAGCCTTTGAATCGCCGGGATTGGCCCGGTCGGGCTGTCCGACCAGAGCGTCTCGACGAGGCGCCGCACAACGGCCGCTGGAACCAGGCCCTTCTGCACAACCAGTGGAGATCGCAGATGGCGGGCGATCTCATCGCGCTCCGCCTTCATGGCCTCAAACACGAAGCGTCCGGCGTGGGCGACATGGCGACGCTGCTGGAACTCCGGCGGGAGTGTGTCACGCAGCCCTTCACGCAGGAGCCGCTTCGATCTCCCGCCTTCGAAAAAATATTCTGACGGAAGCGACATCACGAATTCCTGGAGGTCGCGATCGAGGAACGGCAGCCGGTTTTCCACCCCCACCCATTTGGACGTTCGTGCCGCGTCGACCATGATCCCCGCATGTCTGCCGTGCACGACTCGTCGAAGCAGCAGCGACCCCGCGGCACGAACGGGAGGGTCTGCGAGCCCAAGGGCCGCGGCAAGTCTTCTGACGCGAAGGACGCCGCCAGGAACAAGTGACCGGGTCAGTGCCACAGCCGCCGACTCCGCCATGAAGGCGCGTGCTTCTCGCAGCATTGGGCCGAGCGGGAGGTCCCAGAGGAGCCGGCCGAACGAGTATGGGGAGCCAAACAGCAATTGATCGGCCCACAACCCCCCCACCATGATCCGACAACCATCGGCGGCCGCGCGCCTTGCGATGCCTGGGCCAAAGGACCGGGGACCGCGAGGTGGCTCCTCGAAAGGAGCACCATCGCGACCGTCCAGCCCGGCGACGGTCCATCGTTGGTCGTCCCAGGGCAGCAGTGTCGCGGCAACATGCTGACACGACGTCAGCACGGACGTGAGATACGGCCTGTCGTCAGCCTCCGTGAAACGATCGTAGACGGCTGAATAGGACCGCAGTTTCGCCGGACATCGTCCTTCGTCAACCGCAGTGTTCGCGAGTCGCAGTATTGATGAGGAATCGAACCCGCCGCTCACCATGAAGCCGAGGGGGCTCTTTCCGCGAAGCCGGGTTTCGACAGCGGCCGTCAGTAAACTCCTGAATTCGGCAAAAACCTCGGCGGGCTTGCGGTTGCGCGGCGGGACCGGTCGAATCTTATCGTAGCGAGCGACGGTGAACGAGTCGCGGCAGATTTCGATCTGATGCGCCGGTGGGATCCAGTAAATGGTGTCGTAGGCCGTCGGGCCCGGCATCCAGGCGTCCGTGCCGCGAATGAAGTTCTCGAGGTACTCGAGATTTGGCTTCGGGCGTCGGCGCAGTGCACCCTCGACGGCGCCGATGGTCGATGCGATCACTATCCGGTCGCCGTCACGTGCGTACGCGAGGATGCGCACGCCGAATGGATCCCGGCACGCAAGCACGAGTTGACGAGCCTCGTCGAAAATGATGAACGCAAAGTCGCCACGCAGGCGCGACCCGCATTCACGTCCCCATCGCTCGTACGCACACAGGATGAGCGTTTCGTCCGAGATCGAGTTCAGGCTCGGCAGGCCAACTGCGGCGCACAGTGCGGCTCGATTGTCTAGACGCGCGTCCGCGACGATGCGAACCGCCCCGCGAGAGGTGATCTGCCCGCGCGGACTGAAATCGTCCTCAACTGTCGTCGAGATCGTTGACTGAATCAGCGTGATGGAGCGGCCCGGCAGTGCCGGATCGCCAGAGATGACGTTGACGTCCGCCGCCGGCAGCCGAAGCCGAGCCGCCATTTCCGCGCCAGCCTTGGCGATTTCCGAGCCTTGACCAGCGATCAAGCCGATATTCCCGAATCCCACTTTCGAGGATTATTACACGCACCTGCACACGGCTGGCGGTCCTAAGCGGCCAAACTGTCTCATTTCGGAACAAACTAGTGTCGAATGTCATATTAATCTACCCAGTTGACATATGCTGTCCCATCAAGTACTCTTTTAGCCCTGAGCATCGCATAAGCTTTCTGTCGTGCTGGTGGTGCGTGAGATGATAATGAGGACAACAGTGATCAAATCAATCGTCGAATACCGAACTCGGTCAGCAGTAGCGCTCGCGTTCATCGCGCTGCTGGCGCTGCTCAGTGGATCCGGCACGCACGCCCAGGTTCTGACAGATTCATATGTCTGCTTCCCGACATGTGAGAAGGGGGACGGACGTTTTCTCGTGGTGTCCGGCGACACCAGCTCATTCGTGGCGCAGACGTTGAAGTTCAACATCTATGCCGCGCCGGATGCTGAGCCGGGTGCATCGACATTCAACATCGGCATCTTCGACGGCGACATTAATACCAATTGGGACGTGCCATCGGGGCTGAGTCCAGCTCCGAACCTCCGGTTCACGTTGTATCGAGATCCGAAGGGCGATGGAAGCGGCGCTGCTCCTGTTCTGGACAATCCGAATGTGGTCGGCACATGGACGACGGCCGGCACGTCGCCGACGTTTGTGAACGACATCTGGACTGCTCTGCATCCCACTGGTTTCACGACCGAGGCAGCCGCCCTCAAAACCGGCTGCACCGGCGTGTGCCCGTATGTCTATCTATTGACAGTGGCGGCTGCAGACACGAATCTCGGTCAGAACGCGTTCAAATTGCGCACGACCGGTACGCTGGGGCTCACGAATCAGGCATTCGGGTTCCTGACGCCACCACAGGGATCGTGGCCCGTCGGTGCGTTCGGCACCGGCCTCGCTAACTTGAATGCCAGCTACGATGGCGCCTGGTCGTTTGGTTTCGAGATCAGCGAGGCGCCGGCCTCGATTACCGTATGGGACGGCGACTTCGATTACGGCGACGCGCTCTGCAGCTCTCTCGACACCAACGATGGCAATACCCCTAATCTGTCGCCAGCGGAGGCGCCCAATACCATTTTTCCCTTTCCGTTTGTAAGCCCTGGCGCCAAGGATGAGGGTGTCGCGGTCGGGGCCACGCGCCCCTGCGCGCCCGCTGGCATTGGCGCTGGCATTGGCGTCGGCAATCCTCCCGACGATGCGCTCGGTCCGAACCTGCGGAGAAGCCCGTCGTACGGCAACAACGTCGTCTATAAGATCACGTCACCGATCGGCCAGGATTTCAAGAACCTGAATCCCAGCGGAAATCTCGAGTGGGAGATGTTCAAGATCGGTAACAACGACATCACGGACGCCGATGCGGAGCAAACCGTGCCTTCGCTGTTCCAGGGTCTCTATAGAATCAAACTGGAAGGTATGGACGTCGGAAACCAGAACTTCTGGTATATCGCCTACGACCTCGTGGGCGTGACCGGTCCGGATCCGGTGTGCCGCGACTGTTTTTACACGATCGATCGATATGTGTTCTTCGACAGCAATGGCGACGGCGTCAAGCAGACGGGTGAGTCCGGTATTGCAGGTGCGGTCGTCGACCTGTTGAAGCAGGCGTCGATCACGTCGATCGCGCACTCCGGAACGACGGCGACGGTCACCACTGTCAGCGCACACGGTTATGTGCCCGGTGTGAGCGTAACGATCAGCGGCGCCGTTCAACCCGAATACAACGGCACGTTCACCATTACATCGGTGACTGATCCGACAACCTTCACGTACACGGTGAGCGGCTCGGCGCTGGATACGGAGGACGGGGCGTCGCTCATGTCGGCCGGCGTGGCGGAGACGAAGGCCACCGACTCGCTTGGCGAGTTCAAGTTCCGGGTTGCGCCGGGTGTGTTCAGCGTGCGTGTCAACACGCTGGCGCCGATCGGCGTCTTGAGCCTGACCCACGTCAACACCGGCACCGGCGCGATTGTGACGGGGACCACGGGTGCGCCGCATGGCTATGCGGCCGGCGCGAAGGTGACGATTGCCGGCGCCAGCCCAGCGGGCTACAACGGCACCTTCACGATGCTGTCGGTGCCTTCGCCGACGACCTTTACCTACGCCACTACCACGACGTTAGACGGGGCGGCCACCGGCACCACCATCACGGCCGTCAACGTTCTGAACGGGCTTTTTGCCACGACGCCAGTTAGCTTCAGCGGTCTCGACATGGGCCCGTCGAAGAGCGCACACGAGCGCCGCGACTTCGGTTTCGTCAACACCGCGCCCGCGATCAGCCTCGTTAAGAAGACCAACGGCAGCGACAACAACACGACGCCCGGTTTGGGCGTCACCACCGGCGAGGTCATCACCTGGACATACCTCGTCACCAACACCGGTGGCACGGTCCTCTCGAACGTGACGCTGTCCGACGACAAGCTCGGCGCGCTCAACTGCCCAAAAAACGCGCTGGTTATCGGCGAGTTCATGACCTGCACGGCGACCGGCACTGCGTCGGTCGGCCAGTACACCAACGTCGGCACGGTGGTCGGAACTCCGCCGGCCGGGTCGAATGTGTCGGCGACGGATCCTGACAATTACTTCGCGTCAGGCCCGTCGATCAGCATCGTCAAGAAGACGAACGGGACCGACAACACCAGCGGCACGGGGCCGTTCGTGGCGGTCGGGTCGCCGGTGGTGTGGACCTACAGCGTCACGAACATCGGCGACGTCGCGCTGAGCACGGTGGTCGTCAACGACGACAACGGCACGGCGGCGACGACGGATGACTTCGCAGCGACGTATCAGTCGGGCGACGCCGACAGCGACAGCACGCTGGATCTGACGGAGACCTGGACGTTCACGGCGACCAAGCCGGCGATTGCGGGTCAGTACATCAACAACGGCTGCGCGGTGGGCGCGCCGCCGTCGGGCGCGAATGTCAACGCATGTGACCCGGACCGCTACTACGGCCAGACACCCGCGATCACGCTGGTGAAGACGACCAACGGGACCAACAACAACAGCGCGCCGGGCGTGCAGGTGGCCACCGGGTCGACGGTGACCTGGACCTACCTGATCACCAACACGGGTAACGTGCCGCTGACGGCGGTATCGTTGACCGACGACAAGCTCGGCGCGCTCGGCTGCCCAGACAACACGCTGGCTATCGGCGTGTCCATGACGTGCACCGCAACCGGCACTGCGACGGTCGGCCAGTACACCAACGTCGGCACGGTGGTCGGAACTCCTCCGGTCGGGTCGAACGTGACGGCCACCGACCCCGACAACTACTTCGGGATTGCGCCCGCGTCGTCGGTCCGCATCCAGAAGATCTCGGTGGGCGGCGTCGGCACCTTCAACTTCACCAACACCAATCCGGCAGGGCCGACCACCTTGAGGACGGTTACCGCCGGCACGGCGGCGGGCGTCACCGTCAGCAACGTCGCTAGCGGCACCTACACCGTGACCGAGACGGCGTTGCCCTCCGGATGGGCGTTTACCAGCCTGGCCTGCACCGGCGGCGGAAACAACACCACGATCAGCGGCCGGACGGCGACCATCGGCGTCGACCCAGGCGAAAACATCGTCTGCACGTTCACGAACACGACGAGCGTGCCGTGGGTCGGCACCGGTGATACGGCGACCATCGGGTTCTGGCACAACAGCAACGGCCAGGCGCTGATCAAGCAGATGAACGGAGCCCCGACCTCGAAGACCTTCGCCAACTGGCTGGCGTCGAGCTTCCCGTACCTCTACGGCGCGAACTCGGCGAACAACCTGAAGAACAAGACGAACGTTGACGTCGCGGCCCTGTTCGTCAAGCTCTTCACCAGCGCTGAATCGCCGAAGACGTCAGCCCAGGTGATGGCCAATGCCATCGCGGTCTACGTCACGAACACGACCCTGGCCGGCGGCAGCTACGCCGGCTCTTACGGGTTCAACCTTTCGAGCACCGGCACCGGCGCCAAGGTCTACAACGTCGGGACCTCGGGCACGGCGATCGGCCTGCAGAACGACACGAACTACACCGTGAGCCAGATTCTGGCGCAGGCCAACCTGACGAAGGCGGCGGGCACGTTCAACACGGTCGCCTTCAACGACATCTGCGAAGGTATCAACTCACAGGGTGGTATAGGGTAAGCGGCGCGGCGTCACGGGCGGCGACAGCGGCACTGAAATAGGGGAATACTTGGTTTATTTTCCCGCAGAACACGGCAATCCCGGGCCGGTCCCAACGACTGGTCCGGGTTCTACCAACGACGAAACTGAAAAGTGCGGTACTGATTCCGCGGCGGGTTAGTCGCGCCCGGATGTCTCGTCGCTGAAAGACAGGCTTCCGGCAGCTGATCTGAACGTTCCAGAAAACTGCTCGCCGACCGTGGCGCTGTCCGCCAGGACGCGCCCATCGAGCATGACCCATGCGTGCGCGTCGAGCTCGCCGGCGACCAGCCTGACGCCGACATTCAACGAGGCATCAAGGCCTCGCCACCTCAGAATCCACCAAAGGCTCAGGGCACGCGCGAGGCAGCGGCCCGCCCATGGCATCCGCCGTCGGACCCTGCTGATGGCCGCCGCTCCTGCCTGGGCAGCGGTCGGTGGCTCATCGTCAGGCCCACGCCGCGCCGTCTGCTCAAGCCACGCCAAGGTTCGCCGGAAACCCGCGACTGAGAGGCTGACGCTGATGACGGGCACCAGCAGCGCCGCGACGACGGTCGTCGCGCGGTCACGACGGGACAGCCGCCGCCAACGTTGAAGGCCGGACCAGAAGCGCGTTGCCAAGACCACAGTATACGTGCCGTGTGACTTCTAGCCCGGGTGAGTCACGTCGGGTCCGCCTCGTGCATCTGGGCGAACTTCGTGTTGTCCTCCAACGTGTCCGTGCTGATCATGTAATACGCGACGTTGTACTGCCGAATCAGATCGCCGCTCTCACGGAGCGACTTGCATTCGGCCGTTCAACCAGCAGTAAAAGCCTTCGGGAACCACGCCAGCACCACAGCCTGCTTGCCCTTCGACTCCGCAAGCGTGTGGGTCTTACCGTCCGATTCAGGTGCCGAGAACGCGGGGGCCATGTCACCAATCTTCTGATCCTCTACTAGCCCGAATGGTATCGCACTTGCAACGCTAGAATCGATACTGTGAGAGTTTGGGTTCGGCGCGCGCTCGTGATTCCGGTGGCAATCGCTGCCGTGGTCACATTGAGTGCCCTGCTGGCCATTCACACCCCGTGGGCGCGCAGCCGCGCGCTGGCCTGGGCCGGCGATTTCGTCACCCGCTACGACCTGACGCTCCGCGCGGCCGATCTCCGCTACAACGCGCTCACCCGCCGCATCACGCTCACCGACGTGCGTCTCGCGGCAAAGGGCCACGACGACCGGCCCTTCCTGGTCGCCAACCGCATCGAAGTGAAGCTGCCGTGGGTGGTCTTCCGCGGCCGCTTCGCCATCGACCATCTCGCCATCGAGAACGGCGTCGTCGACATCTTCCGCGACGCCAACGACGTGGTGAACCTGCCGCCGGGCTCATCAGGCCCGACACCGGAGACCCCGCGCCACCTCAATATCCGCGGCCTGACGCTGCGCGGGCTCGACGTGCGCTACACCGACATGGTCAGCGACTGGGGCATCGCGGTGCTGCGGATCGAGTCGGCGCTCGTCGACAGCGCGCTTGGCGCGGAAGGCGCGTTTGCGATTCGCGGGCCGCTGGCCGTGCGGCTCCATCAGCGCACCATGACGATTGCGCCGTTCGAGACCGTGCTGACCTTCGACGGCACGAACGTGTCGCTGAAAGAGGCGCGCCTGGTGTCGTCCGAGTTCAACGCGTTTCTCAGCGGGCCGATCACCCGCGTGCTCGACTCGCCAAGCCTCGACCTGACGCTCAAGGGCACCATTGACATCGAGAACATCGCGAAGTGGGTGCCGCCACCACCCGTGCCGGTCAGCGGCGTCGCCGCCATCGACGGCACCATCACCGGACCCGCGCGCAATTTCGTGACAGTGCTCCACGTCACCAGCCACACGCTGGCCGTCGGCCGCGAACAGCAGCTCAACCTGACTGGCCCAGTGCGCGCCACCTTCGAGTCGTTCTCCGGAACCGGACTGGCGATCACGCCGCGATCGGGCGGCGAGATCCGTGCGGACTTCACCGTGCCGTGGGGCCTCGCGTCGATCGGCAAGGCCACTGCCTGGTGGAAGGGACTGGACGCGCAGACCGCGCTCGACATGGCCAACGTCAGCCCGCAGGCGATTGGCGCGGCCTTCGAAGGCAGCGGCACCTTCGAGTTCGGCGAGCCGCGGCGCTTCGCGCTCAGCAACCGCGCGACCGGCCGCGTCAAGGCGCGCCACGTGCCGATGACCGGGACCATGCGCGCGACCATCGTCGGCGACGACTATCAGTACGACCACGGTCATCGCTTTCCGGGTTTCGATTTTTCAGGCCGCATGTCGGGCCGGATCGATCGCGAGACGGCGTTGCTGTCGACCATGACGGGACCGGCGATTGCGCGCGTGAGCGACGTGGCCGAAGCCTCGCGCAGCCTGGCGACGCTGACGTTTTGGGTGCCTGAGATTGCCAGCGAGGTTCACGGCGCGGTCGAACTTCCCATGACGCTCGGCGGCTCGTACCTTCTGTTCGAGGTCGATACGCAGGTCTCGGGCGACGCGGTCGACATGCCGCTGATCGGCCGCGTTCGCGCCTCCGCGCATGTGGTGGCCGACACCCGCCGGGCCGACATCAGCGAGATCAACATTCGCCGCGGGACGGCGTCGATTACCGGCCGTGCACTCGCCAACGTCACCACCAGCACCTGGACCGGTCGTCTGGTCGTGGATGCGCCGCACGCGGAGGAACTGCAGGCCGATGTGCCGGAGGCCTGGCGCGTGAGCGGGCCCGTGCAGGCCACCGCCGCGCTGGGCGGCACGTTTGACGCCTACACGCTCGACACCACCATCACCGGATCGGCGCTGAGGTGGGCGGGCCAGGCGATCGATCGCGCCGCCGCCAAGGCCATGGTGACGGCCGAAGCCATTGACGTGACCTCACTCGAGCTGCGGCAAGGCACGGGCTTTCTTGATGGCCGCGTGCGGTACGCGTGGGAGACCGGCGCCTACACGGCCAGCCTCAAGGGCGCTCGGCTGACGTGGGCGGGCACGGTGCTTGCCCCTAGCGACACGCAGGCGTTGTTCTCCCTGCAGTTCGATGGCGCCGGCACCGTGGCCCAGCCGCGTGGCCAGGCGCGCGTGGACTTTGCCCTCACCGGCGGCAAGGCCGGCACGCCGATCGGCGCCGGCGAGATGACCGCGGAGCTGATCGGCGATCGGGCCCGCATCGTCGCGCGCCTGCCCTCGATCGGTGCGCTGATCAACGCCGACATCGCCACCACGTCGCCCTACGACTACCGGGCCACGGCCGTGCTCGATCGCCTGGAGCTGGCCCGGTTGTCGCCGCCGATCGACGCGGTGGCAGCGGAGATCCTCGGCTTCGCCAGTGGCAGCGTCACGGCCTCGGGACGCCTCGCCGACGCCCGCGACCGCGTCACTCTGGTCAATCTCACGCAGCTCGACGCCGGCCTCGGCGGCGTGCCGGTCACGTTGAACGCGCCGATCAACCTCGCGCTGCGCGGCGATGACATGACGTTGAAGGATCTCGACGTCCGGATCGGCTCCGGCCGGCTCACCGCATCCGGTGAATGGAGCACGCGGCTCGATGGTGCGTTTCAGGGCACGTTCGCCGGTGACTTCCAGGACGCCATCCGCCTGGGCCGCGCGTTCGGCGTGCCGGTGACGTTTGACGGTAGCGGCGCGATCGCCGTCGATCTGCGCTCCAATGGCAGCCGCGCCGGCACGCACGCAACGCTGTCGCTGAAGGCCGGCACCTTCAATTGGGGTGGCGGGCCGCACGCGGTGACCAACCTCAACGTCGATGGCGCACTGCAGGGCCAGTCGCTGACGGTGTCGCGCATCTCCGGCGACGTCGCGAGTGGCGGCGTGGTTGGCAGCTTCTCGGCCACCGCGCGCGCGGACGTGCCGGTGCTGGAGCTGGCCGCCATCACCGGCGAGTTGACGGTGGCTGCCGCACGGTTCACGTTTTCGGGCATTCCCGTTGAGCAACAGCGGCCCTCGCGCGTGGAGTTTGCGCGTGGCGCGCTGGCGGTCGCGGATATCTCGTGGTCGGTCGCCAACAACCCGATTGCGATCGATGGATCCGTTGGTTTTGCCGTCGAGGATCCTCCCCTGAACTTATCAGTGCAGGGCCTGATCGACTTGCGCGTGCTGTCGGCCTTTGACAGCACGTTGGCGTTCGACGGCAATGCGAACCTGAACACGCTGATCGAAGGCACCCTCTCGCGGCCGCTGCTCGACGGCCAGGTGATGCTGCAGAACGCCGAGGTTGCGATCGCCGAGCCGCGGCTGGTGCTGTCGGAACTGAACGGCCCGATCCTCCTCGACGGCCAGCGCGTGGTGCTCGACGGCGTTCGCGGCCTGGCCAACGGCGGCGCGCTGGCACTGGATGGTTCGCTCGAGGTGGCCGGCATGGCCGTGGTCGGTGGCGCGGTCAACATCCAGGCGCAAGGCGTGGCGATCGAGTTGATTCGCGGGCTGCGCAGCGAGCTCGATGCGCTGGTCACGTACCGGCCGGATCCGAAAGCGCCCTCCATCACCGGCGACATCCGCGTCGTCCAGAGCGCCTACACCGAGACGATCACCCTGGCCGCGCTGGCGCGCCGCGCAACGCTGCCGGTGTCGCCGATGGCCGACCGTCCGTACCTCGATCGCATTCGCCTCAACCTGGCGGTGACCACCAGCGACGACATGACGGTGGACAACAACTACGGCCGCCTCGAAGCCGGCGCCAGTCTGCGCATTGTCGGCACGGCGGCGGCGCCGGGAATGGACGGCCGCATCACCCTTCGTGAGGGCGGCGAGATCTTCGTCGCCGGCCGCACCTTCCGCATCACCCGCGGCGACATCTCGTTCACCGACCTTCGCCACATTCATCCCGAGTTCAATATCGTTGCCGTCGCGCCGCTCGGCGGCGGCGACAACGTCACCATGACGCTGACCGGCACGCTCGAGCGGCCGACCATCGATCTGACGTCGGAAGATGGATCGGCGACGCCGGGCGAACTGGCGGCCATGCTGGTGGGCGAGGCCAACTCCCAGGCGGCGCTGACATTGCTGTCGGCCGACCTGCTCGGCGTCACCGGCCGCGCTATCGGCTTGGATGCCTTTCGCGTGGAACGCGGCGACTTCGAGGATCGCGACTTCCGCGACGACCCCTCGCTGCTGGGCGCCAACCGCACCGATCCGGCCACCCGTCTCACATTGTCCAAGCGGCTGAGCGATCGGGTCGAGTTGACGGTGTCGCAGAACTTGCGCGAGAGCGGCAAGACCACGGTCATCATCAGCTACTTTCCGACCCGCAACATCGAAGTGCGGGGCCTGTCGCGCGACAACGCCACCGCCAGCCTGGGCATCCGCCACCAGATCAGCTTTGGCGGCGGCACCAGCCGGCCGCCGTCCGAGCGCCGCGTGAGGCCCCGGGTGTCGGCGATCACGTTGGACGGGGTGGACCCGGCTATCGAGCAGGAGGTGCGCGAGCAGATCTCGCTCGACCCCGGCGACGAGTTCGATTTCCTGGTCTTGCAACGTGACGTCGACCGCCTGCGCGATCGCTTCAAGGCGCAGGGCCACTTCGAGGCGCGCGTTCGGACGCGTCGAATCGAGCAACAGGAAGCCAACACCGTGGCGGTGGAGTACCGCGTCGACCGCGGGCCCCGCACGGTGCTGGCGATCACCGGCGTCACTTTGCCAGCGGGCGTGATCGCGGAACTGGAGGAGGCGTGGCATCGCAACGCCTTCGACCAGTTCCTGATCGACGACCTGACGCACCGCGTTCGCAGCTACCTCGTAACCACCAGCGAACTCGGCAGTGTCGTCGTCGGCACGGTCGATCGGCCCACGTCTGATACGAAGCGACTGCGGATCGATGTCACGCCCGGTGTCGTCGTGGCCGGCCGAGAAATTCGCTTCACCGGCAACCAGTACCTGACGGCCGATCGACTGATGGCCGAAATCGTCGCCGACGGGCTCGAAGTGCAAGCATGGCTCGATCGGACGGCAGTCGAGCAGGTGCTGCTGACGGCGTACAACGAGACCGGCTTTCTGAAGGCGCAAGTGGTGGGCGGCGCGCTGTCAATCGACGGCGACACCGGCGTCTTGCCGATCCAGATTATCGAGGGTCCACGCGCGCAGGTGACCAGCGCGACGTTTGCCGGCGTGCCCGATGCCCGCCTCCCGGCGGTGCAGAAAGCCGCCGAGCTGTCGCTACCGGCACCCTATGTCGCGGTGGACGTGAACGCCGCTATCGCCCGTGTCGAGCGGCACTATCGCGCCGAGGGCTTCAATGCCGTCGATATCGAGGTCGTCTCGGATGTGGCCGAAGACGACACGGTGAGCCTGACCTTTGCCATCGCCGAGGGTCCCCAACAGGTCTTGCAAGAGGTCGAGACCAGCGGGTTGGAGTTGACCCACGGCAAGGTGCTGACCCGGGCCCTCAGGTTCGACCTGGGGCAGCCGGTGGATCTCGACGAATGGGCCCGCGCGCGCAAGCGGTTGTACGACACCAACGTGTTCCGGCTCGTCGACCTGACAGCAGTGCCAGTGGGTGAGGTCGTCGATGGTGTGCAACCAGTGAAGGCGCGCGTCGTGGTGGAAGAGTTTCCGGCGTGGTCGTTCCGCTACGGTTTCCAGTTGGAAGGGGAGCGGCAAGTCGAGATCGACGAGTTCACGAGTACCCGCAACGCCGGCGTGGTCGCCGAGATCAAGACGCCGAACCTGTTTGGCCGGGCGCTCACCGCAGGCGTCTTCGGCATGTATCAATACGATCGGCGCGATGCCACCGTCTTCCTGACCAGCTCCCGGTTCTTCGGCTGGCCCGCCCGATCGAGCCTGTATGGGTTCTACACGCGCGATCGCATTCGCGACGAGGCGGGCGAGGAGATTCTGGCGATCGCCGATACCGAGGGCTTCAGCGCCGATCGGCGCTGGCGCACACGCGGCATCCAGATCGTCTACGGCTATAGCTTCAAGCACAGCCGCACGTTCGATCCGGACCCGTCACCGAGCGACCCGTCGCCGCTCGATTTCCCCGTCAACGTCGCGACGCTCAACTCGGCCGCGTTGTACGACCGTCGTGATGATCCACTTGCGACGCGGCAGGGAACGTTTACGTCCGTGTCATTCGACCAGTCGGCGTTGTGGCTGGGTTCCGACGTCAACAACCGCAAGCTGCTGGCGCAGCACTACGCCTTCGTGCCGGTTCGCGGCCTGGTGCTGGCGTCGCGGGTGCAGGCGGGCAAGAAGTTTGGGCCGGACGACTTGTTTTCCGGCGATCGCTTCCGCGCCGGTGGCGGCACGACGGTGCGCGGCTACAGCGAAGAAGCGCTGGGGCCGCGCGATGCCTCGGGGCTGCCCTCGGGTGGCGAAGCCCTGCTCGTGTTCAACCAGGAAGTGCGCTTCCCAATCTACCGCTGGGCGAATGGGGCCGGCTTTGTCGATGCCGGCAACGTGATGGGCAC
Organism: Vicinamibacterales bacterium; assembly: GCA_038919385.1. Taxonomy (GTDB): domain Bacteria; phylum Acidobacteriota; class Vicinamibacteria; order Vicinamibacterales; family UBA2999; genus 12-FULL-67-14b. Next base: position 42,287 of record JBCKZH010000014.1, read on the forward strand.
GGACGAGGGGTTCGGGTTCGGTTCGCTGAAGGTGGGCTACGGCGTGGGCCTTCGCTTCAACACGCCGGTCGGCCTGCTGCGGGTGGACTTCGGCATCCCGGCGTCGAAAGTGTCAACCGTCTCAACCCGGCAGACCAACAGCCTCCGTGGCGGCCGTTGGTACTTCGGGATTGGGCACATCTTCTAACAGTTGCCAGTTGCCAGTTGCCAGTTGCCAGTTGCCGGTTAACAGTTGCCAGTTGGGAACTCTTAACTCTTAACTCTCAACTGTTAACTGTTACTTCAAGGACCGCATGATCGCCTGCACGGCCTGGCGCTCGGGTGCTTCAGGAGCGAGTCGCAAGAACGCTTCGAAATGCTGCGCCGCCTTCGGCAGTTGGCGTTGGCGCTGCGACGCCAGCGCCGCGTAGTAATGCGCATAAGCGAAGTCGGGTTTGACTTTGACCGCCTGGTTGAGCGCAGCCGAGGCCGTGCCCCAGTCGCCGGCCTTGCTCGCGGCCAGACCCAACTGGTAGAACGCGAACGCGTTGTCGCCGTCCGCCTCAGTAGCCTTGCGCGCCAGGTCGATGGCGCGGCCGGCGTCGTTGGCGGCCAGGGCTTCGCCCGATTCGGCGATGAGTCGCCACGACGGCCGATCGCTCGCGCGCAGACGCGTGAATTCCGCGACAGCCCGATCGGAACGGTCCAGCTTCAACAAAGCCTGCGCCGCCAGGTAAGTGGAGGCCGGATCGCCGTCACGTGACGCCTCGACCACCTGCTCGTACGAGCCCGACTGGAACAGCCGCTGAACTTCCGGATTTTGCCCTTCCGCACCCACAATTACCGATGAGCCGGGCAGATTCCACACGGCCAGGGCCATGATGGCGGCGAAAAGCGACCTGTTTCGTGTGCATTTTGATGTCATTTGGATACTCCAGCTTTCCATACTGCAACCGTTATGCCGAAGGTATACTGAAGGACGGCTTGCGACTTGCGGCTTGCGACCTGCAGCCTGCGACTTGCGGCCAGCCCCAAGCCTCAAAGACCCAAGCCCCAGGACCCAAGCCTCAAGCCTCAAGCCTCAAGCCTCAAGACGCAAGCCGCAAGCCGCAAGACGACAAGGATTTTTACTAAATGTCAGATCAGAAACTCAAGATTGCCGTTTTCATCGACTTCGACAACGTCGAAATCGGCGTGAAGACGACGCTCGGCCTCCAGTTCGACATCGGCGCCGTACTCGAAGCCATCAAGGAACGCGGCGAAGTCATCACCAAGGTCGCCTACGGCGACTGGAAGCGCTCTGGCGACTACGGTCGCGCGATGGCCAACCATGCGGTCCGGCTCGTCCAGCGCGTGATGACGCCAGGTGGCGACAAGAACGGCGCCGACATCAACCTCGCGCTCGACGCCCTCGAGATGGCGTTCACCCACTCCCACATCAACGCCTTCGTGATCGTCGGCGGCGACAGCGACTTCATCACGCTCGTGGAAAAGCTCAAGCAGTACGACCGCAAGGTCTTCGTCGTCGGCGGCCGCGCTTTCACCAGCCAGGTGATGCAGAAGAACTGCACCGAGTTCATCGCCTACGAGAACATCGTGCCAGATCGCCGCCCGAGCCATCCGCGGCCCGAGCGCGGCAGCAGCGAACGGCCGCGCAGCCAGAGCAGCGGCACCCAGCCGATCGAGCAGTCCGTGGCCCTCGTCAAGCGCGCGCTCAAGGTGCTGGCCGACCGCGAGGTCTCGCCGCAACTGGGGCTGCTCAAGAGCACGCTGCTCCAGCTCGACTCGTCATTTTCTGAGCGCGATTACGGCGTCGGCAGCTTCCGCGACTTTGCCGACAAGCTGGCGCAGCAGGGCATTGTCACGCTCAAGCACCAGGGCCGCAGCACGCTGGTGGAATTGAACGATGGCCATGGCGATGCGGCGGAACCGGCAATGCCCTCCGTGCCGACGCTGGTGACGGATGCGCCGGGCGACGCGGTGTCGGCCTCGCGTGAAGCCGGCCGTCGCGCCGCTCGCGAATTGCTCGATCAGCCCGATTCGGGTCCGGGCGCCGCAGACCTCGCCGACGAGGAAACCCGGCCGGCACCGACCGAACCGGCGTCGCTCGGCGACGGCGTGGCGCTGGTGCGCCGCCTGTTGGGCGAAGCCACGACACAACCGCGTTGGCCGATGTATCCGCGCCAGTTCAAGCAGTTCCTGAAGGCCGCACACCCCGACTTCGACGAACGCCGCTACGGATCGATCGCCGACCTGATGCGCGCCTGCCAGAAGGACGGCATCCTCCGTCTCGAGCGGGATCGCCAGGGCGGCCTGCGCGTCTTCGCCAACAGCGCCACCGCGCGCGCCACGGTTCCACACGGGTGGGGCCTGGTCGTCGGCAACGCACAGCAGCCGTTGGACGCGGTCGAGCCCTCGGCGCTCGTCGAACCGATGCCGCCCGCGATCGCGGAACCCATCGCGTTACCGGTTGACGCCGCAGTCCTTGAGCCCGCGCCGAAGGCCAAGCGTGCCACGCGCGCGAAGAAGACTGCTGTCGCCGCCAAGACCGAAAAGAAGAAAGCCGCGCCGCGCAAGAAAAAAGGGGCGTAGTGTCCTACACCGCTAAAGACATTACCGTCCTCGAAGGCCTCGAGCCCGTACGCAAGCGCCCCGGCATGTACATCGGCGGCGTCGGCAGCTCGGGCCTGCACCGCCTGGTGTGGGAGACCCTCGACAACTCGATTGACGAGGCCATGAATGGCCACGCCTCGAACATCCGCGTCACGCTGCACGAGGACGGCTCGTCCATCACGGTCGAAGACGATGGCCGTGGCATTCCGGTGGATGCGCATCCCAAGACGAAGAAGAGCGCGATCGAGGTGATCTTCACCGTGCTGCACGCCGGCGGCAAGTTCGAGGCCGGCAACTACCAGACGGCCGGCGGCCTCCACGGTGTCGGCGCCAGCGTCGTCAACGCCCTGTCGCGCGAGCTGGTGGCGACGGTGCGGCGCGATGGCCATCAGTACGAGATGACCTTCAAGCAGGGCAAGCCGCAAGGCGCCCTGAAGAAGGTCGGCCCGGCGCGCGGCAGCGGCACCACCGTGTTCTTCAGGCCGGACCCGCAGATTTTTCCGAAGGTCGAGTTCGAAGCCGCGCTGATCCGCGAGCGTCTCGAGGTGGCCAGCTACCTGCATCGCGGCGTGAAGGTCACCTTCGAGGACGAAACCACCGGCCAGAAGGACGTGTTCCAGCACCAAGAGGGCCTGGTCGACTACCTCAAAAAGATCGTTGCCGAGCGCAACTCGAAGCCCGTGCACGAAGCGCCGTTCACGCTCGAGAAAGAGGGCAGCACCAAGCTCGAGCTCGTCCTGCAGTGGACCGAAGCCACCGACGAGAGCCTCCGCAGTTACGTCAACGGCATTCCCACGGCATCGGGCGGCACGCACGAGAACGGGTTTCGCGCGGGTCTGGGCAAGGCGGTCCGCAACTACATCGAGACGCACAACCTCTCGCCCAAGGGCGTGACGTTGAGCGCGGAAGACATTCGCGAGGGATTGACCGGCATCCTGTCGGTGTTCATCCAGGAGCCGCAGTTCCAGGGCCAGACCAAGGATCGCCTGAACAACCCCGAAGTGATGTCGGCGGTCGATGGCCTGGTGCGGCCGGGCCTCGAGCACTGGTTGAACAACAACCAGTCGATCGCGGAGGCGATCGTCGCGCGCATCATCCTGTCGGCGCGCGCCCGCGAGGCGAGCCGGGCCGCGGCGTCAGAAGTGGTGCGCAAGGGCCCGACCGCCGGCCGCGTGAACCTGCCCGGCAAGCTGGCCGACTGCACCAATCCCGGATCGATCACCAGCGAGCTGTTCGTCGTTGAAGGCGACTCGGCCGGTGGCTCGGCCAAGCAGGGCCGCGATCGCACGCGCCAGGCCATCTTGCCGCTGCGCGGCAAGGTGTTGAACACCGAAGGCGTATCGACCGCCAAGGTGCTCGAGAACAAGGAACTGGCGGACCTGGTCACCGCGCTCGGCTGCGGCGTTGGCAAGAACTTCGACCTCAACCGCATGCGCTACGGCAAGGTGATCATCCTGGCCGACGCCGATTCCGACGGCCATCACATTGCGACGCTGCTGCTCACGTTCATCTTCCGGCACCTGCCACAGTTGATGGCGGCCGGGCGGGTCTATCTGGCGCAGCCGCCGCTCTATCGCATCGACATCGGCAAGGAGACCTTCTGGGCGCTCGACGAGCTGCAGAAGCAACAGATTCTCAAGACCAAGACCGGCCGTGCCAACCCCGAGATCACCCGCTTCAAGGGTCTGGGCGAGATGATGCCGAAGGTGCTGTGGGAAACCACGCTCAACCCGCGCACGCGCAGGTTGCTGAAGGTGGAAGTGGCCGATCAACTGCTGACCGACCGGGTGATCAACGAGCTGATGGGGAAGGACGCCTCGGCGCGCTTCCGCTTCATCATGGACAGGGCCGAAGACGCCGTGGAGCTCGACGTTTAAGGGTAGAATTTAGGTCGTTTGTCTGACCCGCCCCAGAAGAAGAAGTCGCCCTTCGATCGCTCGCTCGTCGAAGGCCCCATCGGTCCCGCCGTTTGGAAGCTGGCGTGGCCCACCATGCTCCAGAACATGATCGCCGGCCTCCAGGGCGTGGTCGATCACATCCTCGTCGGACATCTCATCGGCTACACCGGCAACGCGGCGATCGGCGTCAGCTGGCAAATCTTCCTGGTGGTCATCGTGTTCATCGCCTCGCTGTTCACCGGCCAGGCAATCCTCGTCGCGCGTTACGTCGGCGCCGGAGACATCGAGAAAGTCAACAAGACCGTTCAGCAGTCGCTGCTGACCGTGATTGCGATGTACTCGGTCATGGGGCCGGTCGGCTACTTCTTGGCGCCCTACCTGCTGGAACTGGTCAACGCGTCGGGCGAGGTCAAGGCGCTGGCGCTGCCGTTCCTGCGCATCAATTTCGCCTTGAGCTTCGGCATGCTGTCGTTCTTCATGCTGACGTCCGCGCTGCGCGCCGCGGGTGACACCCGCACGCCGCTCCGCCTCGGCGTCACCATGACGGTGTTGAACGTGATCCTCAACCTGATCCTGATCCGGGGTCTGGGTCCAATTCCGGCGCTCGGCACGGCGGGCTCGGCGCTCGGCACCGCGATTGCTTCAAGCACCGTTAGCGCGTACGCGCTCTATCAGCTCTTCAAGGGCCGGCTGGTGTTCAAGGTCTCGCGTCAGATGGATTGGCGGCCAGACTGGACCATTATCCGGTCGTTGTTTCGCTTCGGGCTGCCGACTGGTGTGCAAGGCATTGCCATGAACGTGGCTGGCGTCCTGATGCTGCGCTACATCGGTTCGCTCCCCCAGAGCGCGGCGGCGCAGGCGGCGTTCACGATCGGCTACACCGAACTGTTTTCGCTGATCACGTGGACCTCGGTCGGCCTGATGGGCGCGGCGGCGACCATTGCCGGACAGAACCTCGGCGCCGGCCATCCCGAGCGCGCCATGCAGGGTGTCCACGCCGCTTCGCGCATCGGCCTGGGCGTAGCCGCGATTGTCGGCCTGCTCTTTGTCGCGATTCCGCAGACCCTGCTCGGAGCCTTCGGCGCCACCGAGCCGGCCGTCGCGACCCTTGGCCAGCAGCTCCTGCAGTACCTCGCGGTGTCGGGCTTCTTCATCACCGTGGCGCTTACCTACACCGGCGGACTGCAGGGCACGGGCGACACCCGTGGCCCGCTCTTCATCACGCTGGCCTCGCAGGTCGCCGTGCCGATTGGCATGTGCACCCTCATTCAGGCCACACGGCCGTTGCAGGCCAGCGACATCTGGCTCGCCATCGTCCTTGGCCACTTCACCCGCTGCGTGTTAACGGTGATCCGCTTCCGCCAGGGCAAGTGGCGGAACATCGTGGTTGCACACTGAAGAGAAGAACGAATTTAGAAGAACGAAGAACGAAGAACGAAAAACGAGAGAAAGACTACAGATGGCGTCACGACCACCAGCGCGAGCGCACCAAAGAACGAGGACAGTTTCGCCAGCAAGCGCCCTCGCGCCAGCAGTAAGTCGGTCGGACCTCAGAATCTGCCGCGTCGAACCTGCCACCATAGTGAAGAAATCGCGATCGCCGACCACGGCATGGCAGCTTTCTCACGAAGATCCTGACGGCGCGCTCCATGCACCTCGAAGGGTATGGACAATCAAACATCGAAACGATTCGAGATCAAGGCGCGCACCTTTCGCTTTGCTTGCGCAGTCGTCTCGGCGTTCCCGCAGTCGCACCTCAATCCGCCCAGCCTCAAGATCTGGACGCAACTGATATCGGCTGCGACTTCGACCGGTGCTCACCTGGAAGAAGCCGCCGCGGGCGGCAGCCGTGCGCACTTTCTCTCGATAACAAGGGGAGGGCTGCGGGAGATGAGGGAAGCCAACTACTGGTTGCGGATCATCGCGGCGACCCAACTGATGGGCCATCAATCAGTCCCGGCATTGCTGGAGGAGTCATCGGAACTGGTCGCAATCCTGACTGCGATCGTCAGGAACACGGTTGCGAATCAGGGAAAGCAGGCGTAATTCGTTATTCTAAATTTGTTATTTGTTATTCGTAGTGAGCGGAATCGCCAGCGTGAACGTCGCCCCTTCGCCTTCGCGCGATGCCACGCGAATCGTCCCACCCTGTTTCTCAGCCAGGGCCCGCGCAATCGTCAAGCCCAGACCAGTACCGGCGATGCGGCGGGTGTCACTGCCATCGAGCTGGGTGAATGGCTCGAAGATGAAGTCCACCTTCTGAGCGGGGATGCCGGGGCCATGGTCGCGGATGGCGATGGCCATCATGGCGCCCTCGCGTTCGGCTGAGACTTCCACTTGCGAGTCCGCCGGGGCGTGCTTCACGGCGTTTGACAGCAGGTTCACCAGCACCTGCACGCTGCGATCGGGATCGGCCAGCACCTCGGCCAGGTCGCCGGCTGGGCCAACGATGGTCACGCCGGCATTGCGCGCAAAGCCGGCGACCGAGCGCACCGAGTCATCAAGGATCGGTCGCAACGGTGTGTGTTTCAACGTCACCATCATCTCGCCCGCCTCGATCTTCGACATGTCGAGAATGTCGTTGACGATGCGGATCAGGCGATTGGCGTTGGCGTGCGCAGCTCATGACTCACCATCGACACGAACTGCGACTTGAGGCGCTCCAGCTCCCGCGAGGCCGTCACGTCGGTGAGCTGTTCGCATGCGCGATTGAATCGGACCAAGCGCGACTCGTGGTCCATCACGGTCACGAGCAGGGGCGCCATGTCGAGGATGGCCGACACGAAGTCGCGTTCGGCGCGCAGCTGGGTTTGCGCGTTGACGCGGTCGGTGATGTCGCGGGCCATGCCCTGGAAGCCTTCGATGTTGCCGCCCGTGAGGATCATGTCGCTCGCGTTGTCGACGAGGTCCCGGTAGCGCCGCTCCGTCCGTTCGACCGCTTGCGTGCGGACCTTGACCTGCTTTTGAAGCGATCGGTTCCACGCCGTGCTGCCAACGAACAGCAACATCACTAGTCCGCCGGCGATGCCGAGCATCGCAGCGTAACGATCGATCCAGGTGCGGCGAACAGGGTTGTTCAGGTGTTGCTCGACAATGCGATCGAACTCGCCGGTCGCCTTCAGTCGATCGAGCGCCACCCGCAACGGCACCTCGGTGGCATTGTCCGCGAGGGCGCCCATCAGGAACCGCAGCGTGAGGTGATTGATGGAGCCCTCATCGACCGCGACCCGCATGCCCCACAGGTCGTCGAGGC
>JBCKZH010000015.1:0-45350 GCA_038919385.1 Vicinamibacterales bacterium
CCGGGACCATCCCGACGGCATCCTCGCCGTCATGCGCGACTTCGCGGTGCCCTTCGACAATCACCGCTCGGAGCGCGATCTGCGGATGCTGAAGGTGCGCCAGACAATCTCCGGCACCTTCCGCACCGTCGATGCCCTCGACGCCCTGCGCCGTGTCTTTGCCGGCGACCCCTTCGTGCCGGTCCTCAACACCTCGTAACTTTCACCCAACCGGTGCATCTCGCCCAACTATCCCAGCAGGCCTCCCGGGGCGGGAGGCCTGCTGAGTAGTTACGATTGCTCTTGACTGGACATGTTTGTGCAGCAAACACCAGCCCCTGCAAGAACGTGATCTCGACGACTCAAGTGTTCGGCCACGAAACCAGCGCCTCCTTGATCTGCTAAAGTCAAACCGACCTCCACTTCAAAGCAGACAACTTTATGCAATACCGACGTCTTGGCCGCAGCGGCTTGAAGGTGAGCGAACTCTCGCTCGGCTCCTGGGTGACTTATCACAACCAGGTGGATACCAGCGCGGCGCGCGAAATGATGGCTGCGGCGTTCGATGCCGGCGTTAATTTCTTTGACAACGCCGAAGTGTATGCCGCGGGCCAAAGCGAGGTCGTGATGGGCCAGGCGATCAAGGCGCTGAAGTGGCCGCGCCTGAACTACATCGTGTCAACCAAGTTCTTCTGGGGACTGGACCGCGACGGTCAAGCGGTCAACCGCAGGGACACGCTGAACCGCAAATACCTGATGCAGGCCATTGATGGGTCGCTGACGCGCATGGGGCTCGACTTCATCGACCTGGTGTACTGCCATCGGCCCGATCCCAACACGCCGATCGAGGAAACCGTGTGGGCCATGAGCGACATGATCAGTCGCGGCAAGGCTCTCTATTGGGGTACCAGCGAATGGTCGGCCGACGAGATTCGCAGCGCCTGCAACATTGCCGAGCGGCACCACTTGCACAAACCCGTGATGGAGCAGCCACAGTACAACCTGTTTCATCGCAAGCGGGTCGAGCAGGAATACAAGCGGCTGATTGAAGACACCGGCCTGGGCCTGACGACCTGGAGCCCGCTGGCCAGCGGTTTGCTCACCGGCAAATACCGCAACGGCGTCCCCGCAGGCAGCCGCGGCGCGCTCGAAGGCATGGACTTTCTGGTCAAGGACCTGACCGACGCGGCAAAGAACTCAGCCGTGGCGGACCTCGAATCCATCGCGACTGAGCTCGGCTGCAGTCTTGGCCAACTGGCGATTGCCTGGGCCGCGCGCAACCCGGCCGTCAGCACGGTGATCACTGGCGCGTCCAAACTATCGCAGTTGCGTGACAACCTGGGCGCCATCGACATCATCGCCCAACTGACGCCGGAGCTGTTGACCCGCATCGACCAGATCAGTTTGCCGCTGGCGAGCTGAGCCAGCGGCAAACTGACGGATAGGCAAATCGTGTGACTTTAGCCGTCTGAAACGATCAGGCCGCTTTCTGGAACTGCGCAGGTGCGATTGTGCCAGTAGATTGGGCGGAGATTGCGTCGCGGGCCAGTTGCAGCACGTGCTCGACGGGGTTGATTCGTTGGAGCTGCGCCGAACGAAACAGGCTGAGGAAGATCGCGTGAGTGTTTGCTCCTTGCCGTGAGCGGTTCTGTTGGCTGACTTTGCGCGTATGCACGGCGGTGCGCATCTGTTGCTCGGCATGGTTGTGATACGGGCTCACGCCCTCGTGGTCCAGGAAAGTAAGCATCGCGTCGCGGTGGCGACGCAGGCGTTTGATGAGACGCTTTGCATCGGCATCGTCGAAGGCCGCAGCGATGAGTTGGTCAAGGCGTTTATGCAGCTTTGCCTTGCGTTGCGCTGGTCGGCCTTGACCAGTTCGGTGAACATGTGAAAGTAGCAACGCTGCTTGGCCAGTGTTTCGATGGCGTTGTAGGCGCCCCAGAAGTCGGTGATGAGGATGCCCCCAAACAACGTGCCGAGCATTTGTTTGACTACCGCAGCGCCGCGGCGGGGATCAATCAGGTAGTGGTGCGCAGGTAGTCCCACAGGTCGCTGTGCGCTCCCCGCGCCTGCTGTGGCATGCCTGGCTTGCACTGCGATTCGCCCGCAGCGGGCCGCCGGTGTGGCTGCGCCCCCGGGATCAGCGAGTCAGGATCATGATGCCGAGTTACCATGCAGTAGTGTCAGACAAGCTCGCCGTTGACGGCGGCCCTCCGGTGCGTGCCCAGTTCCTGCCGTACCACCAGCCGCTGCTCGGCGCCGAGGAGGAAGCGTCGGTCCTCGAGACGATACGGTCAGGCTGGATGACGACCGGACCCAAGACGAAGCTGTTCGAGCGACAGATCGCCGACTACGTCGGCGCCCAGCACTGTATCGCCGTGAACTCCTGCACGGCGGCGTTGCACCTGGGCCTCGAAGCCGTGGGAGTGGGAGCCGGCGACGAGGTGATCACGTCGCCGATCACCTTCGCCGCGACGGCCAATGTGATCGTTCATCGCGGAGCGACGCCTGTCTTCGCCGATGTCGAGCCCGACACTATCAACATGGATCCCGCATCCTTCGAAGCGGCGATCACGCCGAAGACGAAGGCCGTCATTCCTGTTCACCTCTTCGGGCAGGCATGCGACATGGATGCGATCAATGCGATCGCCAGGCGTCATGGCGTTGCCGTCATCGAAGACGCGGCGCACGCCATCGGCACTGAGTACAAGGGCCGCCGCGTGGGAGGGTCAGGGAATCTGACCGCCTTTTCTTTTTACGCCACCAAGAACATCACGAGTGGCGGCGAAGGCGGAGCGCTCACGACCGATGACGCCGATCTCGCCGAGAAGCTTGCGATCATGAGCCGGCATGGCATCAGCAAAGATGCCTGGAAGCGCTACAGCTCGAGCGGCTACCAACACTGGGACATCATTTATCCCGGTTACAAATACAACATGTTCGACCTGCAGGCGTCGATCGCGATTCCTCAGCTGGCGCGAATCGATGCATTCTGGAAGCGTCGCGTTGAACTGAAGGCGCTCTACGATGCCGCCTTCCCGGGGATCCCGGAGATCCAGCTGCCTGTTGAACGGCCTTACGGTGCTCACGCCTATCACCTGTATCCGATCATCGTGCGGACCGAGGCCCTCACGACCGATCGTGACGGCATCATGAACGCCATCCAGGCGGAGAATATTGGTGTCGGTGTGCATTTTCGAGCGGTCCATCTCCACCCGTACTACATGGCCGCGTGGCATTGTGGCCGCGGCATGTTCCCGCACGCCGAGTACTACTCGGACCGAACGATTTCCTTGCCTCTATACCCGAAGATGACCGACACTGACGCTCACGATGTGGTCGCCGTCGTTCGCAAGGTGATCGCGGCCTATCGGGGAGGAGCCCGCGCGTGAACGACCCCAAACAGTACGGCCTCCGTCCCGGCGCCGAAGAGTTTCCGTTGATGGTCGTGATCTCGATCATCTACCCCTGCAACTTCGGCTGCCCGATGTGCCCGTACACCGACGGCAACTCCGAGCTTCGCAAGTTCTACCACGAGCATCACGGCGACCTCATACCGGTCAGCCTCTGGGAGAAGATGGCCGACGAGTGTGGACCGTACGGCGCCTGGATGCGGTGCACGGGTGGTGGCGAGCCGATGCTCCACAAGAACATGGTGGAGATGGTGGAGTACGCGAAGGCCGGGGGCGCCCGCATCTGGATGAACACCAACGGCAGCATGTTCGGACCGCTGCCGGCCTTTCGCCACAAGCTTGAACGCATCCTCACAGCCGGCATCGATCTGATCGAGTTTTCGATGGACGCCGGCGACGCGGAGACCTATGCGAAGGTCCGTCCGCCGCACGGCGGCGCGCCTCGCGATCCGCTGAAGTGGTTCGACAATCAGGTCAGCAACGTCCGCGCGGCGTTGGCCATGCGCAAGGAGTTGCGCACCACCAACCGCATTGTCGTCTCCATGATTCGGCAGGACATCATGGAAGGGAAGATGGAAGCGGCGGTGAAGTTCTGGATGGAAGAGGTCGGCGTGGACGAAGTCATCACGCGCAAGTTCCTGTCGTGGGACGACAATACGACGATCCAGCTTGGGCACGCCATGGACCCGCACCTCTACAAGGCGACGCCGACCGAGCGCAAGGAACCGTGCGTGTGGCCGTTCGAGCGCCTGAACGTCGACACGCTGGGCCGTGTTGCTCTGTGCGGACAAGACATCTCGTTCCGGACCGCTGACCTGTTTCCCAACGTCAACGACACCAGCTTGAAGGAAATTTGGCAGGGCGAGCGGTTCAGCTGGTACCGCCGCCTGCACCTCGATGGCAAGGGCGCCGAGGCGTGGCCCTGCAATGGCTGCTCGGCGTGGTTGGCTGGTGTCCGCGACTGGGAGCACGGCTGGCTCAAGGTGTTGAAGACGTCGGGCGATCACCTGAAGGAAGTGATGAAGAAGGACCTTGGCGTCGATGTTGAGGTCTACCAGCCGCAGCACGACGTGCCTACGAAGTAACCGTGCCGGCCGCCAGAATCATCGTCTTTGGCTACGGTTCGCTGGGACTGGCCGCGCTCGAGACCTGCGATCGGCTCGGCGTGGTACCGGTTGCGGTCGTGGTTCCAGGCAGTCGCCAGGGCCACGATGTCGACGTGATAGTGACCGGCGCCACCGCCCGCGGATGGCGGCTGCTGGTGCAGCCCGTGCGAAGCCGGGTGCAGCCATTCCTGGACATCGTCCGCACGATCGCTCCAGACGTGCTTCTCGTCTGGTCCTATCCCATGCTGTTACCCCCGGAGTTGCTGGCCTTGCCGGCCAAGGGCGCCTTCAACTTGCATAGCGGCCTGCTGCCTGCCTACCGCGGTGGCCACACCATGAACTGGGCGCTGATCAACGGCGAACGTGAGACCGGCGTCACTCTGCACCACCTCGACGCCGGCATCGACACTGGACCGGTCGTCGATGAGCACCGATTCGCAATTGAGTGGCGCGACGATGTGGTCACTGTCCACCAGAAGTTGAGAACGGCCGGTGAGGCGCTGCTCATGAAGTGGTGGCCGGCCATCGAGCAAGGCGCGGCGCCGGCGGTGCCGCAGGACGAATCGCACGCTCACTACTACCGGCTGCGAACTCCCGCCGATGGCCGGGTTGACTGGTCGACGCCGAATATCGCGATCTACAACTTGGTGCGCGCGCTGGTGGCGCCCTGGCCCGGCGCACGGACCTTCCTCGGTGAGACCAAGTTGGTGTTGAGACGGGTCGAGCCGGTGGACTCCGCCGGTCCGCCCACGTCACCTGGTACAATGATCGACGTGGAAAGCGCCGGCGTCCGCGTGGCAGCGGGGCAAGGTGACCTGATGATTTTGGGAGTGGAAGTTGACGGGAAACCGGCCGCCATCGCCGCCCTTCGGCGCCTGGGACTGGCGGCTGGCATGCGGCTTCACTAGCGTGATCGACTCAGCGTTCGCCTTTCCGAGCATCAGCCATGAGCTGCAGGCGCTCGTGCGCTTGCTGTATGGCGTGCTGATCGGCTTGACCCTGTTGGCGGCCCTGCCTCATGCACGCCGGTACTTTCTGAGCGAGCGCTGGCAGGGGTTTGCAGAATCTGGACCAATCGTCAACGCGATCCTGAACCCGGTTGTCGTCCCCATTCTGCTCGCGTCGTGGCTACTGGCGGCCGCCGGTCTCACCTTCGGGCGTGCCGTCCTCCCTTCGGCACTGGTCAATCTGGTCTTCTGCTACTACTTCTTCAACCGGCTGCGTTGGAAGAGCGTGTCGCGGGGCATGGGAGCGCCCGGTTTCATCGCGCTGTGGCTTGGCGCGGCTGTGTTCCTCCTCGAGCTCACCGCGCGGCACGCACCTGGGCTGCGCGGCCTGGCGCTGCTCACCCTGCAAGTGGATTTCGGTGCCATCATGCTTTCGGCGGGCCTCTACAAGCTGGCGGCCGGCTATCGCCAGAACCACGGAATGGAACTGGGCATGGTCAACCCCGAGTGGGGCTACTGGCCGCGTTTCTGGGCCGGCTGGCGTCCTTCACATCCGCTGTTCCGGTTGTTCAACGAGATGGCGTGGGGGACTGAGGTCATCTGCGGCCTGCTGATGCTGTTTCCGTCCACCCGGATGCTGGGTGGCCTACTCATGCTCCTCAGCTTCGTGTTCATTGCGACGCAGATTCGCCTCGGTTTCCTGCCCGAGATGGTGATGGTCTGCTGCCTGTTGTTCGTCGGCGATGGCAGCGTGGCAGAGGTGTGGCTGTTGTCCGTCTTGCCGGCGGCGGCGGCGGTCGCCAGCCAGCCTCTACCGGCGCTCGCGCAATCGGCGCTCACCGTGCTGTGCTGGGGCTACCTCGCGCTGTTGCCGTTCGTGCGGGCCGGGATGTTCTACAACCAGCTGAAGCACCGTTCCCTCCCGGCGCTATTGCAGCGTGCCCTTGATCTCTACGCCAATACCTTTGGCCTGATCCTGTGGCGTGTTTTCACCGCCGACATCGTCAACTTCTTTGTGCGTGTCTGGGAGGCGCCTGCCAACGACGCCCGCCGGCTGGTGTCCGACTACCGGACGACGGGACCGTGGCGTTACTCGCAGGTGGCGGAATGCATCGCGCTGACCAGTGTCTTCACCACGTTGAAGTACTATCCCAGCAATCGTGAACTCTTCGTCGACCGCCTGTTGCGTTACGCACGCACCATTCCTCACGCGCCGGGGTCGGGAATCGTTTTCGAATGGGTCAGCGTTGCGGCGGGGCCCGAGCGGTTTGTCTTCGTTCCGGCCGCTGAGTTTACGGTCGACCCCATCGCCGGCACTGTGATCGACCGGGTGCTCAGCGACGACGTGAACGTGTCGGCGGTGTCGCCGGTTTCTCCTGTGCACGAAGGCGCGCGCCCAGGCAGCTACGCGCCCTTGGCTCGATGATGCCTGTTCTCGACTCTCGACTCTCGATTCCAGACTCCCGGCAGGTTCACTGAGATGTGCGGCATTTGCGGAATGTTTGGGCGCGGTGATCGCGCGGTAACGGAGTCGATGCTGGCGACATTGCGCCACCGTGGTCCCGACGATAGCCAAGTCGCGCATGGTGAGCAATTTGCTCTCGGCGCCAGGCGTCTGGCGATTCTTGACCTTGCGCACGGCCGGCAGCCGATGGCCAACGAGGATCGCTCGATCTGGGCGGTCGAGAACGGCGAGCTCTATAACTACCCGTCGTTACGGCCGCGGCTGCTGCAGGCAGGACATCAGCTTCAGACGCACTGCGATACCGAAGTGCTGTCGCACCTGTACGAAGACCACGGCGCAGACCTGCCTGTTCACATTGACGGCATGTTCGCGATCGCCGTGTGGGATGAGAACCGCCAGACCGGCCTGCTGGCTCGCGACCGCATGGGCAAGAAGCCCCTGTATTACTGGCACCATGGCGATGTTCTGTACTTCGCCTCGGAGCTCAAGGCACTGCTCGCCGTGCCGGGCTTCACGAAGACCCTCAACGTTGAGGCGATGCATCATTTCATCAGCCTCAAGCACGTCCCGCACCCGCTGACGATCTTCAGGGACGTCTACATGCTGCCGCCGGCTCACCGGCTGACGTTCCGGCCGGGAGAGCGGCCAGTGATCAGCCGCTACTGGGATGTCGACTTCACCGTCGACCCTGACCTCGACCGGCAGACGGACGAGGAGTTGACGGATGAAGTGATCCGGCTGCTCGGCCAGGGGGTCCAGCGTCGCCTGCTGTCGGACGTGCCGATCGGATTCTTCCTGAGCGGCGGCCTCGATTCGAGTCTCTCCACCGCGATTGCCGCCGAAGCGACCGGCCGCATCAAGACATTCACGCTAACGTATGCGAACGAGTCGACGACGCCGGGCAAGGAACAGGACCGGCGCTGGGCGCGCTGGGTGGCGGAGAAGTACGGCACCGAGCATCACGAAGAGACGATTGAGTTCAGTAACTATCCCGGCAACCTGAGGAAGATCCTCGGGTGCTTTGACGAACCGTTTGCCGGCGTCGTCTCCAGCTACTTCCTGTCGCAACTGATCGCGCGGCACGTCAAGGTCGCGCTCTCCGGCGATGGCGCCGACGAGCTCTTTGGCAGCTATCTCTCGCATCGTCTTGCACAGCCCATGGCGCAGTTCGCCGAATACCAGCGCACGGGTAACGCCGATCTGATCCGCCCATTCGAGAACCGGCCGGAGTACCTGAAGGGCCTCCTGGGTTCCGGCGACGTGCCGGCGGCCGACTGGGAATGGCGCGCGAAACTCCTGGTGTTTGGCGAGGATGAAAAGCGCAGCCTCTATCACCCCGATCTTCAGCGCCAGCTGGCCGGCACCAGCACCGCAGAGTACCTGAAGGCGACGTTCGCGCGGCTGTCGGCAACCGATCCGCTCAATCGCATCCTGGAGGCCGAGTTCAAGACGATCTTCCCGGACCAGGTACTGACCTACGGTGACCGCCTCTCGATGGCTCACTCCCTCGAGGTGCGCACGGCGTACCTCGATACCGACCTCGTCACGTTTGTCGCCAGGCTCCCGGGACGCGTGAAGATCAAGTTGGGCGACACGAAGTACCTGCTCAAGCAGGCTGCCCGCCGCTATTTCCCGGCCGAGATGGTCGACCGGCCGAAAGAGGGCTTCCTGATGCCGGTGACGCAGTGGCTGCTGGGCGACTTGCAGTCCTACGTGCGCGACACGCTGAGCCCGGCGCGCCTGCGCCGCCACGACCTCTTCGACGCCGCGACGGTCGGCGCTCTCGTCGACCGTCTCTACCAGCCCGGCGCCGACTACACCGACGTCAACAAGGTGCTCGCCTTCGTGGTCTTCCAGGAGTGGTACGACCTCTACCTCGCATGACTACCGCCGCCCCCGCCAAGACCCTGGTCGTGCTCCAGCCCGGTTACCTGCCCTGGCTCGGCTTCTTTGACCAGGTCCGGCGGGCCGATGTCTTCGCTTACTACGACGATGTGCAGTTCGATAAGCACGGCTGGCGGAATCGCAATCGCATCAAGACGCCGACGGGGCCGCTGTGGCTTACGGTGCCTGTGCGGCATCATGGCCAGGGCCAGCCGACAGTCCTGGAGACGCAAATCGACACCCGTTCCAACTGGCAACGGAAGCACATTGCCTCGCTGAAGCAGTACTATGCCAAGGCCCCATATGCGACGCGCTACCTGCCGGAGATCGAAGAGATGTTGAGCCGCCCGTGGACGCACTTGGCGGACCTCGACATCGCCGTCGCCGCGTTAATAGCGGGCTGGCTGGGCCTCGCGGCGCCGACGATTCGGACCTCGACGCTCGGCATCGAGGGCACGCAATCGCAGCGGTTGGTCGACCTGTGCTGTCATTTCGGCGCCACCCGGTACCTGAGCGGCGATGCCGCGCGCGCATATCTGGACGTGTCTCTCTTCGCCAGACACGGTATTGAGGTCGCCTGGCAGAACTTTCCACATCCGGTCTACCCACAGCAGTATGGCGAGTTCGTGCCGTGCCTCTCGGCGGTCGACCTGCTTCTCAACTGCGGCGACAGTAGCGCCGAGATCCTCAAGGGCGGACCCACGGAATGAAGACACTCCTCGTGACGGGCGGCGCCGGTTTCATCGGCAGCAACTTCGTGCACCACATCTTCGACAAGTATCCGGACTACCGGATCCTGGTGCTCGACCTGCTGACCTACGCCGGCAGCGTCGACAACCTGCCCACGGGCTTTCAGGACGCGCGCACGAGCGGCCGCATCGAGTTCTGGTACGGCGACGTGCGCAACGCGTCGCTGGTGGAGAACCTGATGCGCCGTGTCGACGTCGTCGTTCACTTCGCGGCTGAGACCCACGTCACCCGGTCGATTTTCGACAACTACCATTTCTTCGAGACCGACGTGCTGGGCACGCAGGTCATTTCGAACGCGGTGCTCAGTTGCGCCGACCGCATCGAACGATTCGTGCATATCTCGACCTCGGAGGTCTACGGAACGGCGGAGATGGCGTTGATGAACGAGGAGCACCCGCTGAAGCCGCTCAGCCCGTATGCGAGCGCGAAGTGCGGCGCCGATCGCCTCGTCTACTCCTATTGGGCGACGTACCACCTGCCCGCGGTGATCGTGCGGCCGTTCAATAACTTCGGCCCCCGCCAGCACCTCGAGAAGGCGGTGCCGCGCTTCATCACGAGCTGCCTGCTCGACGAGCCCTTGCGCCTTCACGGCCAGGGCGCGGCGCAACGCGACTGGATCTACGTCGACGACACCTGCGCTGCCATCGACCGCATCGTCCATGCGCCGAAGGACGATGTGATAGGCGAGGTGATCAACATCGGCACCGACGAAAGCCTGAGTGTCGCCGATGTCGCGCATCACATCGTTCGGCTCATGGACAAGCCCGAGTCGCTGATCACCTATGTCGGGGACCGGCCCGGACAGGTGTTCCGGCATACGGCCGACGCCGCCAAAGCGCGGAGGCTGCTCGGCTGGCAGCCGAGCATGACCTTCGAGCAAGGGTTGCAGAAGACCATCGAGTGGTACCGCACGCACCGGCATGTCTGGGAGAAGCAACTCTGGATGCGTGAGATCCCCATCGTCACCGGTTCCGGGAAGGCCGAGCTCCATTAGCCCAATTTTGTCTTGTCCGCAATCCCCTGAATAACTGACGCTTCAGTAGTACCTTCGACAAGCAAGACACCGTTTGCAAATAGTGCGACTGACAATCGCGCGGATATCGTCCCGTCAAGCTGTCGATCCACGACATCAGATTCCATCGTGCCATCTAGTATCTGTTTGACCTTGGTGAGACTAGAATCATGGCCAGCGATTTCCCCCTGCGCACCAACTCCGCGAGTTAGGCGTCGTATCTGCGAGAACTTGTTGGCCTCAAGAAAGTACGGGCTGTGGGTAGCGTACGTAACTTGGATACTTCCTGCGGGCTGTTCTGCTAGAGATCGCAGCACCTTGGCGAATGCTTGCGCTTGGATCGTGACGAGGCGCGACTGACGGCTCGCTTGCGCTTTCGGGTCGTCCGGAGGCTCAGCCAATCCCGCCGTCAAAATGGATCGGGCCACCTCGCTACGGGTGCGCCGCTGCCGACGCGCCTCCCGGCTCAGGCGGCGGGCGACGTCGCGCGGCACACGGATGGTCAGAACCTGGGACGGAATGGCAGGGTTGGCCATGGTTGTATACAGTAATACGCCTCCGCTCCGATGGCCGATCGCCTTCAGCCAGACAGGTTCCAGGGCCGCTTCTTGAGCAAGGCCGACAGGATTGGCGACGTCATCAGCGTCGTGACCAGCGCCATGATCACCAGCATCGTGAACAACCGCGGGCTGATCACGCCCAGGTCGAGGCCGATGTTCAGCACGATCAGCTCGACCAGGCCGCGCGTGTTCATCAGGATGCCCAGCGCCGCGCTGTCGCGCCAGTCGAGGCCGGCGAGCTTCGCCGCCAGGGCGGCGCCGCCAAACTTGCCGACGATGGCCACCGCAATGATCGCGCCGCATAGCAGCCAGTCATCCATGCCCTGCACCAGGCCAATCTCGGTGCGCAAGCCCGTGAACGCGAAGAACGCCGGCAGGAACATCACCCGCACGATGTCCTCGAGCCGGGCCGTCACGTGCCTGGCCATCACGCTCTCGTGAGGGAGAATGGCGCCGAACAGGAAGGCGCCGAAAATGGCATGGATGCCGATGAACTCGGTGGCGACCGCCGACAGCATCACCGCGACGAGAATTAGTGCCAGGCTGCGTTCGCCAATCCGCGGCGAGGCGTCGAAGCGCGCAACCGTCGCCGTGGCCACGCGGCGGCCGACGGTCAGCATCGCCGCGATGTAGGCGGCCGTGAACGCGAGTGTGCGAATCGCCGCGTCAGTCGTCGATTGCGTCACGCCGACCACGAACGCCAGCAAGCACCACGCGATCGCATCGTCAATCGCGGCGCAGGTGAGCGCCAGAATACCCATGGGCGTGCGCTGCAGCCCACGGTCGCCGAGGATGCGAGCCATCACCGGAAAGGCCGTGATCGACATCGACACGCCAAGAAACAACGCGAAAGGGATGAAGGCCACACCAGCTGGCGCCAGCCCGTCGTAGATGGTCCACGCCAGTGCCGTGCCCAACAGGAACGGCACGACGATGCTGGTGAGGGAAATGGCGACGGTGGTCGCGATGCGGCTGCGCAGCACGTCCAGGTCGAGTTCCAGGCCGACCAGGAACATGTAGAGGATCACCCCGAGTTGCGCGATCACACCGAGAAAGGGTGCCGCCTCCGCCGGCAACAGCACGGCAGCGAGGTCTGGCGACACGCGGCCCAGCAGCGATGGGCCCAGGAGAATGCCGCCAATCACCTCGCCGATGACCGCCGGCTGATGAAATCGCTTGAACCGGGCGCCCACGAGACGGGCGGTCACCATGATGACCGTGAGGGCCACCAGGACGCTGAGCAACATGCCCAGCCATTATGACCGTGCGAGTCGCGCATTGGCGGGCGGCTCGCCAAAAGGCGGTCACAACCAGGCCAATGCTACAATGTATCCTGCAAGCTACACGTGGGGAAAAATGGCACTGAACATCCGGAACGCTGAGGCCGAACTCCTGGCTAGCCGTCTTGCCAAGCTCACGGGAGAGAACAAGACCGAAGCCGTGACCAAGGCCCTGCGCGACCGCCTGGCCAGGGTCACGCGGAACCGGCCCGGCCGGCGATTGGCCGACGAGCTTGATGAGATTGCTCTGCAGTGCGCGAGTCGACGCGTGCGGGACAACCGATCCGCTGACGAGATTCTCGGCTTCGACGAATCCGGATTGCCTCGCTGATGGTGATCGATACTTCGGCCCTGCTGGCGATCCTGCAGAACGAACCTGAGCGGCGCGCGTTTAACGAGGCGATTGAAGCGGCTGACACCCGAGCGGTCTCGGTGGCCACGTTTGTGGAGGCGTCGATCGTCATCGAGGCGCGCTACGGCGCTGAAGGTGTTCGCGACCTCGACCTCTTCATCGAGCGCGCCGGAATCGAGCTGATCGAAGTATCGGTGGCGGAGGGCCGGGCCGCCCGGCGTGCCTACTCGCGCTATGGCAAGGGTCATCACGCGGCCGACCTGAACTTTGGCGACTGCTTCGCCTACGCCCTGGCGACCGAGCGTGGCGAGCCCTTGCTTTTCAAAGGCACCGACTTCTCGAAGACCGACGTCTTCCGCTGAATCCGGTGATCGCGTTGCGCGCGGAATGAACGTTGGCCACAGAGCACACAGAGCACACAGAGAAAACTTTTTCTAAATGCCCGACACCCGATGGCGGGTACTGGCGTTTAGATAAGTGGTGAATTCTCTGTGTTCTCTGTGTCTCTGTGGCCAACTTGATCAGCAAGCCGTCTGCGTCTTCTCAACGTTGAGATCGAATAGCGGCCTCAGGTTCGTCCCGACAATGTTGCCGGCGAACGCGGCGACCAGCCAGAGCCAGCCGTGGAGGCTGCCCGAGGCGATGCCGCTGAAGTAGGCGCCGATGTTGCAGCCGTAGGCAATGCGGGCACCGTAGCCCAAGAGGATGCCGCCAACGACCGCCGCGGCCAGCGAGCGGTTTGGTACCTTCCACACTGGCGCGAACTTGCCGGCGAGAATGGCCGCCATCAGCGCGCCGAGGATGATGCCGAAGTCCATCACCGACGTCACGTCCATCAGCACGCTCGATCGCAGCGCCGTCGCTTGCGCCGGCGTCGTCCAGTAGGCCCACGACGCCACGTCAATACCGAGCGCCGCAAACAGCTTGGCGCCCCACAGCGCGAAGGCCGACGTCACGCCCCATGGCCGGCCGCCGATCGTCAGCGTGGCGATGTTGACGCCGGCGAGGCCGATGGCGCCGGCCACCAGCGGCCACGGGCCGGTGAGCCAGCGCGGCCCGCGCGCAGGCTTGGTCTCGTCCAGCAGCGCGCCGTGACGCTTACGTTCAGCGGCGCTCGCCAGCCAGGCGATGCCGCCGAATACAGCGAAGCTTACGACCAGGCCCAGCCAGGGTCCGAGCGTGGTCACTAGCGAGGTGGCGGCGAATGCCGGCTGAGCGTTCCACCACGGCGTGTGCGCCGTGCCGACGACCGATCCGATGATGAAGAAGAACAGCGTGACGAGCATGCGCGTGCTGCCGCCGCCGACGCTGAACAGCGTGCCCGAGGCACAGCCGCCGCCGAGCTGCATGCCCAAACCGAAGATGAAGGCGCCGGCGGCGACACCGATGCCGACCGGTGACACCGAGCCGCGCACGGGTTGGCCCCAGACGGTGCCGGCGGCGATCAGCGGAAAGAATACGGCGCAGGTAATGGCGAGCATCAGCATCTGCGCGCGCAAGCCGGCGCCGCGCCGATCGGAGATGAATACCCGCCAAGAAGAAGTGAAGCCGAAGGCGGCGTGATAGAGAACGACACCGGCGCCCGCGCCGACCACGAAGAGCGCAGCCTGGCGCCAGCTGATGGCGGCGTAGAGATACCAGGCGGCCAGCGCGATCACAGCCGCTGTCATCGCCGCCGGACCGGGCACTAACGAGCGCGACTCCATCGCAATCGACGCCGAGGGGTTCATCGTCTGTGTCGCCATGTTGCCTCCCGTTCGGATCCCGGGCCCCGGGCCCCGGACGCCGGTTTAGAACGTGATCCCTGCGCTCACGCCGAACGTCCGCGGGCGGCCATTCTCGCCGATGAAGCCCGACGGTGCCAACCCCGGGTAGGGAATGGCGATCGGCACGTACATCGTGTCGAACGCGTTACGGATCCAGGCTTCGCCGAACAGCCACTTGCCACGGGCGCCGGCGCGGAAGTTGGCCAGGCTGTAGGCGTCCTGGCGGGCCGTGTTGGCCTCGTCGTACGCGAAGGCGCCGTACATCACGGCCTCACCCCGCGCGTAGAGCGATACCGCTGAGGTGACGGCCCGGTTGAACTGGGCGCCGGCCACCGCGGTGTAGTCGGGCGTGAAGGGCAGCTTGTTGTCCGTCACATCGACGCCGCCAGAGATCGTGCCCGCTGCGAAACGGGCGCTGGTGTAACCGAACGACGCGAAGATGTCGAGCGATGGATGCGCCCGAGCCGTGAGATCCAGTTCCAGGCCGCGGCTGCGCGCGCCGCCGACGTTCGCGATGTAGAACTGGCCCGGCACGAACGGGTTCGGCACGTTGAGCTGCAGGTCATCCCAATCGATCGAGAACACCGCCGCATTGGCCGAAACGCGGCCGCCAGCCAGCGTCGACTTGACGCCGCCTTCGAGGTGCCACGCATGCTCTTCGCCGTACGCTTCGCTGCCGGGCAGCGCGGCGGGGTTGAAGCCGCCGGCCTTGAAGCCGCGGCTGGCCGACGCGTACAGCGAGCTGTTGGCACTCGGGCGGAAGGCGAACGCGAATTGCGGTGAGACATCCGAGAACGTGTCTTCAGCGGCCACCCGGTTGGCAGGGGCGATCGCGGGCGAGAAAAACGAGTTCAGCGAGGCATCGCTCTGCTCGCGATCGACACGCAAGCCCACCGTGAGGTCGGCCTTGTCGTTGAAGCTCAGCGTGCCGTGGCCGAAGACGCCGACGCCGCTGCTGTCGATCGCGGCCTCGGGGGAGGTCTGCGCCACCGGGAAGGGAATTCGCGGCGACAGCACGAACGCGCCCAGCGAATTGACCGCGAGCTGATCGTAGTTCTGGTTGAAGTACTCGACGCCGCCCTGCCACTTGAGCGTGACGCTGTCCGAAATCCGCAGCGGCGCGTTCGCCGGCGACGCCACGCGGATCTCCTGGGTGAACTGGAAGGCTGCTTCCTTGTTGCTGCGCGTCGCGAGGGCCAGCGGCGTGTAGTCGAGGTCAGTTTCGTCTTCGGTGTTCCACTTCACGAAGCCGGTGGTGCTCTCGATCGACACCCGCTCGCCGTTGCCGCGCAGGTTCACGGTCGTCGCGTTGATGTCGCGGTTGGTGAAGCCCTCGAAATTGCGCGAGACGACAAACGGCGTCGCGCGAATGGCGTTGAGGTCGCCCAGCGCGTAGTCGCCGTCGCGGTTGCGTTCGTGCGCGTAGATCACGCGGGCTTGCCAGTTCGCGTTCGGCGTGACCATCAGCTGCGCCTTGGCAGACGTGCCGTCCCTGAAGTCGAGGTCGTTGCCGGTGATCTGATTCACCGTGTAGCCTTCACGCTGCTGCCGTCCGACCGCGAAACTCACGGCCGCCTTGTCACCGAGCGGTCCCGAGATGTTGCCCCGCGCTTCCTTCGCGCCGAAGTCGCCGAACGGCGCCACCACCGACCCGGTCCACTTCGTCATCGACGGCAGGGTGCTGGTGACGTTGACGATGCCGCCAAGCGTGTTGCGGCCGAACAGCGGACTCTGCGGCCCGCGCACGAACTCAATCTGATCGACGTCCAGTAGCTCGACGTTGGACGAGTTGCTGTTCAACTGCGGCACGCCGTCGAGATAGGTGGTGATGGCGGGGTTGCCGGGACTCGAGCCAATGCCGCGGAACCGCGCGTTGCTCACCTTGCGCGCCGTGAACTCGGTGAACACCGTGTTCGGCGCAAACATGGCCGCATCGCTAATCACCCGCAGGCCGGCGTTGGCGATGGTCTCACCGGTGACCGCGGTGACGCTGGCGGGAACCGCCTTCACATCTGCCGCTTCTTTCTGCGCGGTGACGATCACCGTCGGCAGGACGACGGCGGGCCGCTGGGTCGACTGCGCGAACGACGCGGTGGGGGCGATCAGGGCGACCAGGATGGCAAAACGAAGTCTGAGCATCTCGTCATTATGCACGTAATAGTTAATGTGTTGACTAGAATGGCATCCATCCTGGATCTGCTGCGCGACGGCAAACAGACGGCCGGTGAACTGGCCGCGCGTTTTCCCATCAGCCGGCCGGCGGTGTCGCGTCATGTCCGCGTCCTTCGCGACGCCGGATTGGTGCGCCAGTCGCGCGATCGCCAGACGCTTCACTACTCGCTGAACCCGGCCCCGCTCGCGGCCGTGGCTGGCTGGCTGACCGGCTATCGCGTGTTCTGGGTCGCCCGCCTGCACGACCTCAAGCGATTTGTCGAGCTGGAACCTCAGCAACCTCAAGACCCCAAGACCTCAGAACCTCAAGACTTCAAGACACGGAAAGGCTGGCGCTGATGTTGTGGTGGATCATGGCGGCCGGCGCCCTGGGGAGTGGCGCGCGCTACCTCGTCGGGCTCTGGGCGCTCGAGCGGCTCGGATCCGCGTTCCCCTATGGAACGTTGATCGTCAACTTCGCCGGCTGCTTTGTGCTGGGCGTCGTCGCGCATCTGGCTGCCGCCTCGGCCTGGAGCCCTGAGCTGCGGGGCGCGGTGGTCATCGGCTTCCTGGGCGGCTTCACAACCTATTCAAGCTTCAATCAGGAGACGCTCGCGCTGCTGTCGGGTGCCGCGCCGGGCACGGCGCTGGTGAACATCGCGACCACCCTGGTGGGCGGTCTGGTGGCGGGGTGGTTGGGTCTCGTCGCGGCGCGCCAACTTGTGACATAGTCCCGCGTATGCGAATTCTGCTGGTCCTGATCGCCGTGACCGGGCTGTCATCGGCCCTGCTACTGTCGGCGGCGGTGCGCGCGCAAGCGCCGCCCGCCGCGGCCGATTCGTGGCGTCAGTGGGGCGGACCGACGCGCAACTTCATGGTGCCGTCGACCGGCCTCGCCGAGAAGTGGGCCGACGCGGGCCCGCCGGTGATTTGGAGCCGGCCACTCGGTCCGGGGCATTCGGCGATTCTCGCTGACGAAGGCCGACTCTACACGATGTACCGCGCGGGCAACGGCCGCGCCAAGCAGGGCCCGTGGGACGCCGAAGAAACGGTCGTCGCCATGGACGCCGCGTCGGGCAAGACGCTGTGGGAGCACAAGTATCCGTCGCGGCGCGAAGACTTCAGCTTTGGCGCCGGCCCGCACTCGACGCCGCTGATTGCCGGCGATCGGCTGTTCACCATCGGCACCAACAAGCAGCTCTTCGCCTTCGACAAGAAGACTGGCCGCATTCTCTGGTCGCACGATCTCATCAAGGAGTTCAATTCACCAGAGCTACTGATCCGTCCGGTCGTGAAGACCGGATATGGTTGCAGCCCCATTGCCTATCGCGACACCATCATCTGCAGCGTCGGCGGGCCCGGCCAGGCGGTGATGGCGTTCCGCCAGAACGACGGTGCGGTGGTGTGGAAGAGCGGCGACTTCCTCACCTCCGAGGCGCCGCCAATCCTGATCGAGATGGGCGGCCGTCCGCAACTGGTGATCGTCGGCGGCGGCACCGTCAACGGCCTCGACCCCGCCAACGGCAAGGTGTTGTGGTCGCATCCGCACGATCCGGGCAACGACCTGAACTGCGCCACGCCGCTCTTCGGGCCCGACCACATCCTGTTCGTGTCGTCCGCCTATCGCGCCGGTAGCCGCGCCATCCAGCTGAGGCAGGACGGCGCCGCGACGTACGCCGAGGAGCTGTGGTTCACCAACCGCGTTCGGTTCATGTTCCTCAACGCCATCCGCCTCGGCGATCACGTGTATGGCACCACCGGCGACTTCGGGCCGGCGTTCCTGACCGCCCTCGACATCAAGACCGGCAAGGCGGCGTGGCAGCATCGCGGCTTCGGCCGCGCCAGCCTGCTCTACGCCGACGGCAAGGCGATCATCATGGACGAGGACGGCGACCTCGCGCTGGCGAAGCTCGCGCCCGAAGGCGTCACCATTCTCTCGGAAGCCAAAAAGGTGTTCGACACGACGTCGTGGACGGTTCCCACGCTCGTGGGCAAGACGCTGTATGCGCGCGATCGCGAGAAGATCGTCGCACTGAACCTGGGGGCGCAGTGATGAGATTCAGACGGGATCCGGGATCCGGGATCCGGGATCCGAAATTCGCGCTAGCCGCGCTGGTTCTCTTCACCACGACGTCGCTCGTTGCCCAGGCGCCCGACCTTTCCGGCACCTGGGTGCTCGACACGGCCAAGAGCCAGGTGGTGGCGACCGCTGGGTTCACCGGCCTGATCTCCGCCGGTGCGCCGGCGACGCTGCACATCACGCAGCCGGCTAATGGTGCCGTGGTCGTCGAAAGCCAGATCAACGAAGCCCACGTGCGCATCTACCAACCCGGCGGACAAACCTCCACGCCGGCAGGGCAGGGCGGCGCCGTGATGATGACCACCAAGTGGGAAGGTCGTTCGCTCGTGAGCGACGGCGCCATGAAGGCCCCTAACGGCGATACGACGACGTTGCGCGAGGAGTTGTCGATCAGCGCGGATGGCAAGGTGCTGACCGTGCGGATCACGAGCACGGCAGCCGAGAAGGCCGCGAGCGCGCTGGTCTACACGAAGGTCACGAACGTAGGGCCGTGTGAGAGCTGGCCGACGCCGTGTAAGAGGCCCTCGCCGTAACGAGCCGTCAGGCGAAGATGGGACGCTCGTCGGAGGTCGTTGCCGATGACTCTCGCGCTTGCCAGTCGAGCATCACCTGGACGGCCCGTTCATCCAACTCGACCGTGTAGCGATTGACATACAAGCCAATGTGCCGCTGGATGACATCGCGCGCCATCTCCTGCGCGTGTTGGGCGACATACGCCTGGCTCGCCTCTGGCCGCGCGAACGCATACTCGACGCTGGCGCGCAGCGCCGCATCAATCGCTGCGCCGACCGGCGCCACGAGATCACGGCGAATGGCAATCGCGGCGAGCGGCAGCGGGCATTGCATCCGTTCTTCCCACACCGCGCCAAGATCGGCGAGCAACGTCAGGCCCTTCGCCTCGTAGGTGAACCGGCCCTCGTGGATCAGCACGCCGCAGTCCACATCGCCGCGCAGCACCGCGCCTTCAATCCGATCGAACCGCATGGCGATCGTCTCGAACTGACCGATCAATCGCAACAACAGGGCCGCGGTCGTCCGTTCACCGGGGATCGCCACGCGCCCACCGACCGCTCGCGGCGAGCGACCGACCACGATCGGGCCCACGCCGAATCCCGCCGCGCCGCCGGCTCTGAGCAACGCGTAGCGATCGCGAATGCGCGGATAGGCGGCAATCGAGATCTTGGTGACCTCGGCGCCGCCCAGTTCCGCCCGCGCGTTGAGCGCCTCGACGTCGTCGAGGTAGGGCCGCACGGCCGGTCCGGGCACCAGTCCATGCACCAGCGCGTGAAACGCGAACGTGTCGTTGGGGCACGACGAGAAGCCGAAGTCTAACGCCGGGCGATCCACGCGAGCAGCGCCTCCTGCGCGGCCGTGGCGGCCTCGGTGATGCGCCACGCCTTGGTGTCGCGATCGGTGACGATGTTGCTGATGGCGCGGAGCTCACCGACGGGGATGCCGTGGATGGCGGCGACGTGCGCGACGGCCGCGCCCTCCATGTTTTCCACCACGCCGCCCGTCCGCGCGGCAATCGCGCGCGCGGCCACGTCGGTGCCCGTGCATGACGACATCGTCACGAAGCGGACACGCGTCGATGCCGGGAACACCTGCAAGGGCAGCACGTTGAAGATCGGCGGCGGCCCGTCAACGATCGGAAAGCCGAGCGCCTGCATATCGAGAAATCCGCCGGGGCTGGTCGCACCGAGGTCGCCGTAGCATTCTGTCTCCGCGCAGGCGACGTCACCGATCGCGAGCCCGGAATCAGGATAGGCGCCGCCGATGCCGCAGACGATGATGGCGACCGGCCGCGCGCGGGAGATGGCCAGGGTGACGGCGTGCGCGGCATTGACCGGACCCACGCCGGTGCACAGCACCTCGACCCGCGCCGGATCCGTCTGCTGGCGCAGCAACGTACTCTCAAGTTCGGTGGCCGTGCAGATCAGGAGGTCGGCGCCCAAGACCCTGTCAGCTTACTGCACGGCAAACGCCAGCAGGACGTTGCCCGCCATCTGGCCAAAGCTGCCGTACCCCGACGTCATGTACATCATGCCGCCAACAATGGTCGCGCCCGGGCCGTTGATCGAGCCGCCGCGCGCCTTGACTCCATTGACGGTCTCGAAGTCACGCGCGGTCGCAAACGTCCACAGCACCTTGCCGTCGCGCGCGTCGTAGGCGCGCATCATCCCATCGGTCGCGCCCGAGAACACGACGCCGGGAATGGCGCTGGCGGCGGCCGACTGTGCCGGGATGCACTTCATGGTTTGATCCGGACAGGTGGCGATTGGCGGCGCCCACCATTCGCGTTCGCCGGTGCCGAGACGAATGGCGGCGAGACCGCCCGCGGCCTTCATCCCCAGCAATCCATCGGCGTTCGGGTAATAGACGAAGCGATCGTCAGCAGCGCCACCCCACTCGATGCCGCCGAGCGCCGTGCCCTGGCCCACGCGGTGCTGCCACACCACCGTGCCATCGTCGGGGTCGATACCCCACGCAATGCCCGACTTCTGTCCAACGGCGAGAATGCGGCGGCCGCCGGCGAGCGTGCGGAGAATGGGCGAGGTGCCGACGGCAAAGTCGGGGCCGGTCTCCTGCGGGCAGGTTTCCGACTTGGCGTTGGGACCGCAGCCAATGACGTAGGCGTCGTTGGCGGTCAGCTGGCGCGTCCACAACCGCTTGCCGGATGCCAGATCGAGCGCCATCACCGCGTCGGTCGTGTTGACGGCGGGATAGGTGTAGCCGTTACTGGTCGAGATGTAGATTCGCCGGCGCTGCGGGTCGATGGTCGGCGCCGACCAGACCGCGGCGCCGGCCGGGCCCCACAACTGGGTGCCGAGGGAGGTCTTGCGAATCGGAACCGCCGCTTCGGAGATCGTGAACGATTGCCACCGCTGTTCGCCGGTGCTCGCGTCGTAGGCGATCACGCTGCCGCGGAACGAGCAGCACTGATAGTTGGGATTGCCGCCCACGGCTTCTTCGATCGATGACACCGGCACGTAGAGCCGGCCGTCGTAAAAGGCCGGCGCGCCGGTGATGCGCGCGACGGGATGCGAGTCGGCGTTCTTGGTCCAGATCAGCGACGCGTTCTCGGCGTCGATGGCGTAGACGTTGGCCCTGAGATCACCAAAGAACACGGCGAACCGGGACGCGCCCGCGTTGATGGGCGCCAGGGTGATCGCCGTGCGCACGCCGGCTTTGGCCTGGTAAGACCAGTAGACACAACCGGTCGCGGCATCGAGCGAGTAGACGAAGCCGTTGTCGGAGCCGACGTAGATACGGCCGCCGACGACCGTGGGTTGGCCGAATGCCTGTCGGCCTTCGGGAAAGCCGAACGCCCACTTGAGGGTGAGGTTGGGCACCGTGGCCGCGGTCAGCCCTGCCGCGGCGGCCGGCTGAAAGCGCGTGTTCGAGGCATCCACGCCCCAGCCATTCCATGCCGGTCCGGTCAGCGGGTTGCCGAGCGGCTTGGCCGCGCATTGGTTGGTCATGGTGGCCGCATGACCGGCGGCCGCCGTGCCGAAGGCGCGTCCCGACACGTACTCGGCAATCGCCCGCATCTGCGCGTCGGTCAGGCCTGTCGCCATTGGCGCCATGCCGCCCGTGGTCATGGCCGCGAGAATCGTCTCGGGCGGCTGTCCCTGCAGTTGCTGGCGAGATGGCGCGCGACTGCCGGCTTCCGGCTTGACGTGGCAGCTCGCGCACTTCTGTTCGAAGGGCAGCAGCCCGCTGACGCCAAAGGATTGTGCCGAGGCATTCGCGGCGATGGCTGCGACGAAAGCGACGAGGATGAGCGTACGCATGCGCCGCATCCTACACCGGTTGGCCCGGCGCGCGGAGCCCAAGTGGCGCCCGGCTTGACAGGGCGGCGCTCAATCACCTAGTCGACACGTTCTTCGACGGCTCGCACGCCAAGGTCGTGACCACGCTGCTGGGCAGCGACGCGTCGCGGCTGTCGGATGACGACCTCGACATCGGCCTGCGTGCCTCCGTCGTAGTGCTCATGGCGTTGGTGGCTTCGGTTGCGTTGCGGCGCCAATCGGCGGCGCTGCGTCACTGGGTGCTGGCGGCTGGCATTCTCTCCGCCGCCGCAGTAGCGCCGCTCGGCGTCGCCTTGCCGGCCTGGGATCTGCCGGCGCCGGCCGCTGAGTCACAAGCACCGCTGGTGCCGGCCACCGCGAAGACCGCGATCGGCGATTCCGAACGGTCGCCGGGCAAGGCCGAAGTGCCGCCGGCGGCGCCGCGCACGCTCGCGATCGAGCCCATCATCAATGTCGTGCGGGCGGCCTTCTGGTTCAACCCGTTGTTCTGGATGGCTTGCGCGCGGCTGCGCCGCGAGAGCGAGGCCGCCTGCGACGACGCGGTGCTCGAAGCCGGCGTGCCGGCCGCCGTCTCCGCTGGCGACACTCGTCCCGATGGCCAGACGTTCCACGCGCCGCACCCTGGTCCTGGCCTGCGCGGCTTACGACGTCACCGGGTCGGTACTGCCTGGCGTGACCCTGACGCTCGATGACGCCTCCGGTCAACGCACGACGGTTGCGACCGATCGCACCGGCCGGTTCGACTTCGGTGTCGTGGCGCCGGGCCGCTACCGCCTCGCTACCAACCTTCCCGGTTTCCTGCCAGTCATCCACGAGATCACGCTGGAGGACCCTCGGCAGTGGGAGCTATCGCTCACGTTCCAGGTTGGCACCATCCAGGAAACCAGCACTGTGCGCGACCAGCGGCCGTCGGGTGCGCCCGCGCGAGGCCGTGCGTCAGTGGCGGTTTACGCCGACCCTGTTGAACGGCGAAGCGGTCGAGGTGTTCATGAACGTCAGCGTGACGTTCAAACTGCAGGACTAATGCGGGTGGCACGCTCGAGCGCGCGCTCGAGCTTTTCCTTCTGCAGTGGCTTGCTCAGGTAATCGTCCATGCCCGCCGCGAGGCATTCGAGGCGATCGTCTTCAAACGCGTTGGCGGTCAGCGCCACGATCCGGGGCCGGCGGCCCGCCCTGTGTTCCGCCAGAATCTGGCGCGTGGCATCCAGGCCGCCGAGCTCCGGCATTTGCAGGTCCATCAGGACGACGTCGTACGGCACCTGTCGTACGGCATTGACGGCCTCGAGCCCGTTGGCGACCAGGTCGGCGCGATAGCCCAGGCGCTTGAGCATGAGCACCGCGACCTTCTGGTTGACCATGTTGTCTTCGGCCACCAGCACGCGCAGGGGATGCCGATCGGCCAGCCGGGGGATCGACATGATGTCAGACGCCAGCCGCTCTGGCGTGAGTTGTGGCGCCAGTAAATCTGACACCGTGCTGTAGAGACGAGAGCTGCGCACGGGCTTGGTCAGCACGGCCGCGAACGTGTCGGGCGCGCCAAGCTCTGGGCGGCTGAGCGACGACAACAGGATCAGCGGCGGGGTCGCGCTGCCGAGGCGCTTATGCAGCTCCGCGGCCAGGCCGACCCCATCCATCTCCGGCATCTGCATGTCCAGCAAGGCGAGGTCGAATCGCTGGCCCTCGCTGATCCAGGCCAGTGCTTCGCGCGCTGAAGCGGCCGCCTTGGCCGCGAGTCCCCAGACCTCGAACTGCCGCAACAGCGACCGCCGGGTCGCCGCGTGGTCGTCCACAATCAGTACGCGGCGGCCGGCCAGGTGTCGATCGGGGCTCGGCACCGGGGATGCGAGGGCGGGTGCAGCGGACGCCTGAATCACGAACGACATCCTCGTGCCCTTGCCGAAGTTGCTCTCTACCCGGAGGCGCCCGCCCAGCAGCGCGGCGAGCCGCTGAGAAATCGCCAGGCCCAGGCCCGTGCCGCCGTACTTGCGGGTGGTCGATGCGTCAACCTGGCTGAACGAGTCGAACAACGTGCCGAGGCGATCGGCGGGAATGCCGATGCCGGTGTCTTCGACGACGAACTGGACCTCGAGCAGCGGCGAGGCGGCGAGCGGCGTGGCGCTGACGGTGACCGAGATATCGCCGGCGTCCGTGAACTTCACCGCGTTGCCCAGCAGGTTCACCAGGATCTGCTGGACCCGTCCGCCGTCGCTCACAATCGTCGGCGGCACCGACGGTTCAACGTGATAACTGAGGTTGAGGCCCTTGGCATCGGCCTGTGCTGCCACCAGGTCGAGCGCGTCTTCGATGCAACCGTGCGGCTCGAACGGCTGGCGCTCCAGCTCCAGCTTGCCGGCGTCGATCTTCGAGAAGTCGAGGATGTCGTTGATGATCGCCAGCAGGCCGTCGCCGCTCGACCGGATGGTCTCGACGTACTCCCGCTGTTGCGGACTCAGCTTGGTATCCAGCAACAGACCGGTCATGCCGATCACGCCGTTCATGGGCGTGCGAATCTCGTGGCTCATGCTCGCCAGGAACGTGGTCTTGGCGAGCGCGGCCGCCTCGGCCACGGTCTTGGCCGATTCGA
Source organism: Vicinamibacterales bacterium (assembly GCA_038919385.1). GTDB lineage: Bacteria > Acidobacteriota > Vicinamibacteria > Vicinamibacterales > UBA2999 > 12-FULL-67-14b. Next base: position 25,142 of record JBCKZH010000015.1, read on the forward strand.
GTTGGCGGTTCGAGTCGCGCATGTCGTCGCGCAGCTTGCTGACGTAGCCGCCCATCGCCGCGAACCACGGCAGGATGACCGCCAGCACGATCAGTTCCAGGATCTCGTCGGAGAGCTCCACCGTGCCCGGCTTGAAGCGATAGAGCGCCAGCACCATCACGCCGAACGACAGGATCGCGGTGGCGGCGAGCAGTAGGAGCTGCCGCGTGCGCAGCCAGAACACGCCGAACAGGAACGCGACGAGGAACACCAGCAGCAACGCGCCGCGCCCGCGATCGGCGTAGTACATGATGTAGGCCATCGTCACGATCGACGCCGCCATCTGCGGTGCGGTCAGACTGGAATCCTTGAGCTTGAGGTTAAGTCCGGTGCGCAGCGCGACGTAGAACACGGCAATCCAGAACAGGATGAGCGCGGTGCCTTGCACCAGCCCGGTCCATTCGAGCCCGCCGAACAGGTACGCCACGCCCAGCAGGGCAATCACCATCAGCGAGGTGCCGACCGCCATCAGGAAGCGGCGTGTCCTCAGTGCCTGTCGATCGTCGCCGTCGTCTGGCTGCACCTCACGAGGATACGTCATCGCGTGGCGATTCGGTGGGTCACGGCAGGTCGCCGTTACGCTGATTCAATTCATAAAGCCCGGGTGCGATCATGGTGGCGAAGCCTTCGGCCACCAGCGCGCGATTGCCACGGCCGGCTTCGGGTCGCGACAGGCCCGTGACGCGCGCCAGTTCTCCAGGAATCGTCATGCCCGCGCCGGTCAGAAAGCAGCGGGCAATCTCGCGCACCGCGACCTCCCGCTTGAGGCGCTGCCGCAGCCCGTCAGGAAAGCGGCCGACGCCCAGCGTCCAGATGTAGGCGAACTTGGGGACGTAGAGCACCTCGCTCGGGATCACGATCATGGCCGCCTGCAGCTCGTCGAGGCCCTTGATGAACGCCTGCCGATCGGTCACGCCGCTCTCGGCGCGAAGATCGCTGGTGGCCATCTCCCATTCCGTGCGCAGCACCTTGAGGATGGCCCGCGCCGGCTGGCTCAAGCGGTCCGGCTCCTCCGACTTGCGTATGCCCCAGATGGCGTGGAAGTAGGGAATCATCCGTGGCGCGAGGAACATGGTCTTGCCGCGCGCCAGCTTGCCGTAATACACCTTGCCGCGCTTGATCACCTCGTCTTTGATGACCCAGGTGAGCGAGGCCTCGGGATCCTTCTGGACGTTGCGCGGCATCACCGCGTCGCGGCGTCCGCACACCGCCACGTAGAGCGATGGCCCCGGCTTGCGCGAGTCGGTCAGGCAGGCGGAGAACCCGGCCTGTTCGACAAAGCGTTCCGCGTCGGCCGCGGTCTCGACCTGTCGCGCGCCCTCCCGGCGCCAGCGGCGGTCGCGGTGCTCCTCGAAAGGTTCGGTGATCTGTGGTTTGGGTCTCATGCGGCGGGCGTTCCGTAAGAGGTTACGATAGTGGAAGTCCCCACCCAGCGCGGGCTTACTTCGCGAGCACCTGCGCGTTGCTCGCACAGAAGACCCGAGCGTCATCCGACAATCGCGCATCGTCGCTTCCCTGCGCCCAGAACTGGCGCGCCGCATCGCGCGCATCGTCCCAGACGTCCAGCGTGTATGAAGTCGCGTTGGGCACCTCGAACCCGCGGGGTGGCACCTGGCCATCAGCGGTTGGCGCATACCGCATCGACACCTGACCGAAGGCCGGAGCCAGGCGCAGGCGTGAGCCTTCCGTAAAGAACAGGATGTTGTACTGGTGCCGATCGGTGTTGCCGATCAGTGCGCCAAAGGCATCAAGCCATTGCAGTCGTCTGGCATCTTGATCGGTCAGACGTCGTGCGTCCGTGAGTGACGCGGCCGCGCGTGCCCACGAGTCCGCGAGGTCGTCATGAACAGCCGCAAGACTCAGAACCCCAACCCGCCCGCGGACCCCGACACGATCGAATCGCTCGCTCTCCAGGAACCAGTGTGATTGCGTCTCGACGACGTGCGTACGCGCGGCAGCAATCCCGCGTGCGCCAACGACTGCGAGTGCGAGTCCTTCAAGGATGAGCAGATCGCACCAGCGACGCGCGACGACATCGGCCGTTCCTCGCCGCGCAGCAAACTTGACGAGCATGTGCCGGTCGTTCACCAGCGTGCCGAATTTTGGCCGCTCGCCGCCGGCTGATGATCCGGGGGGATGACCCGCAGTCGTCGCGTCAGCCAGCGCCGGGTAGTCATCGCGGACCCGCGGAACGTTCTCAAGTGCTTGCCATCGCGCGAACGATTCCTCGCCGACGATGAGATGGCCGGGCAAATCCTCACCTCGTCGGGACATCGCCAGCAGAATGTGGTGTTCGGACCAGTCGGCCAATCGGGCTGGCAACCGGAGGTCTGCGTGAGTGGCCGCGAAGTGTCGCCCCAGGAAACCAGAGGGGCGCGCGTCAGACAGGTCCATTGGAAGTCCGTCCGAGACCCCACCGGCAGGCATCCAGACCGACTGGCGCGCCGCCAGCGTGATCAGTTCGCCGGCTGAGACCGCCGCCCCGGATTCGGTCACTCGGAACAATGGGAAACGCGAACTGTCGAGGGTCGGCCATTGTTGTCGTAACGCGTACTGCGTCGCCCGACCGCGGCCGATTCGGAGGATGCCAGGCCCAGCGTCTCGCACCAGGCGCATGAGCGTTGCCGGCGACACCCCGATGCGCTCTCGGAGTTCAGAGGCATGCAGCACTCCGCGGCTCAGCTCAGGCGGCAAGTCGCCATTCATGAAATGATTATACAGTAGTTATATTTCTAATTTTATGGCCGTAATTTACATGTTAATGCATTTATAGAAACTAAAAATGAAATGATAATGAAATGATTATTTTTGCATCTCTAGAGGGACACGAGCACTGTTTTCTGAGGCGGTGATTAAGACAGAGTCATGGCTTCGACATCGTACGTGCCGCGGCGGTAAAGTAGACGGCGGTCCAAGTTACCGTGAGGAATTCCATGAGCAAAACCGCAACGATCTATGCCGCCGCCGTCATGGCGACCCTGTCCCTGTCGGCCGGTTCCACCGAGACCTCTCTCGCGCAGGCGCCCGCGCCAGCGGCCGCGACGCAGGCTCCCCGTCAGGGCCGCGGCGGCGCCGGCGACACGGCCGCACCCGCGCGCAAGCCGGGTGAGGGCGCCGGGCCATTCAAGAAGATGGTGATTCGCAGCGTCACCTTGATCGATGGCACCGGCGGTCCTCCCCTCAGCCCGATGGACATCGTCATCGAAGGCAACAAGATCACGTCCGTGCGACAGGGCGGGTGGCCCGGTCTGCCGGAGCAGGCCAATCGCGAACCGCGCGACGCCGATTTCGAGATCGATGGCAAGGGCATGTATGTGATGCCCGGCTTCGTCGACATGCATGTGCACGGCTCCGGCCGCGGCAAAGCGCCGGACCTGAGCTACGCCTACAAGCTGTGGCTCGCGCACGGTGTCACCACCGTCCGCGGCGTCTCGCTGTCGTCGGCCGAAGTCGCCAGCTCGGAGAAGAACCGATCCGCCAAGAACGAGATCGTCGCGCCGCGCATCTTCAACTATCAGACGCTGGGCTCCGGCTGGCCGAACGGCCCGGTGACGACGGTGGAGAAGGCGATGGAGTGGGTCAAGTGGGCGGCGTCCAACAACATCGACGGCATCAAGTTCTTCAACCGCGGCGACGAGACGCCGGAGATCATCACCGCCGCTATCGACGAAGCGCACAAGAACAAGATGGGCACGGTCGCCCACCTGTCGCAGAACGGCGTCGCCAACTTCAACGGCCGCAACGCCGGCGAGGCGCACCTCGATACCATCACCCATTACTACGGCCACATGGAATCGCTCCTGAAAGACAAGACCATCCAGGAGTACCCGATCGGCTACGACTACAACAACGAGCAGGATCGTTTCGGCGACATCGCTCGCATCTGGAACCAGACCTACGAGCCCGGCTCGAAGGAATGGATTGCGTATCTCGAGCAGCAGAAGGCGAACAAGGTCACGTTCGATCCGACCTTCAACATCTACGCCGCCTCACGCGACCTGATGCGCGCGCGCAACGCCGACTGGCACCAAGCCTACACCATGCCGCAGCTGTGGAACTATTTCCAGAGCACGCGCGACAACCACGGCTCCTACTTCTATGACTGGACCACCGAGAACGAGTACCACTGGAAGATGTTCTATCAGCGCTACATGCGGCTGATGAACGACTACAAGAACATGGGCGGCCGCGTCACCGTCGGCAGCGACTCGGGCTTCATCTGGAAGACCTACGGCTTCGCCTACATCGAAGAGCTTGAGCTGTTGCGCGAGGCCGGCTTCCTGCCGCTCGAGATCATCCGCTCGGCGACCATGTGGGGCGCGAAGACGCTGTATGAGCCGAAGGGCGAGGCCGCGCCAATGGGCGTGGTGCGCACCGGCATGCTGGCCGATCTCGTGATCGCGACCGAGAATCCGCTGAGCAACCTGAAGACGCTGTACGGCACCGGCCACATGCGCCTGAACCCGCGGACCAACCGCCAGGAGAAGGTTGGCGGCGTCAAATACACCATCAAAGACGGCATCGTCTATGACGCGCAGAAGCTGTTGGCGGAAGTGGCCGCGTCGGTAGCGGCGGAGAAGCGCACGGCGTCGACGACGTCGGCGCAGCAGTAACGACGCGACGGGTTAGCGGAGAGCCGGAGGTGTGCAGTGCACTTCCGGCTCTTCGTGTTTCTACTTGATGGGAATGAACGCCATTGCGTTGTTGGCGTTCATCGGGATTACCAACTGGTTCGCGCCCTCGTCGTAGCACATGGACGCCGCGCTGGGGATGTTCTGGGCGATCAACTCCGCTGGCTGCCCGGGCCGGATGCGCGAGACGCCGCCGAGCACCACGCTGCTGACGTACTTCGTGCCGTCCTTCATGATCACCAGGCCGTCGTTCCCGCTCTGCACGGCGGTCTCGGTCTTCAGCAATTTGCCATCCGGTGAGAACGTCAAGACCTCGGCGTTGCCGATGTTTACCACGACGACGTTGCCCTGGGGATCGAGGGCGATGCCGTTGGGTTGGCGCAGTGGCGCGCCTGGGATCAGCAGCGATGCTTCACCGGCCGGCGAAATTTTCCACACCTGGCCGAGACCGCCTTCGCCGCCGCCGGTCTGCGTCCCGTAGATCGTGCCGTCCGCCGCCACCTCGATGTCGTTGAACCCAGTTGATTTCTCGATGCGGATGTCGGCACCCGGCGCGCCGGTCTGCATGTTGAAACGGCGGATGACCGAGATCGACGGATCGGCCTGGCTGGTGCCGCCATCGCGATCGGCGACATAGAGCGTGCCGTTGATGATGTCGCTGCCGAGCGGTTCATTCAGCACCAGTGGCGGCGTGCTGTTAGTCCGCTGCGGACCGGGATTCTGCACGCCCACCCAGCGCGCGGTGTGGACGGATCCGTCGTGATTAATGAACGAGATCCAGGCGTTGTTGGTCTGCACGTTCTGGCCGACGCCGCGATTGGGCACCACGATCACGCCGCGCTGGGGATCGTACGAGCAGCTTTCGGCCGAGTAGATGGCGCCGAACACCTTGACGTTGGGCGAGATCGGATTGAACGCGCCGTCTGGAGCCGGATTGATCGGCAAGCCGAGTCGGTTGCCGACGATGTAGGGCTGCGGAGTGGCGGGCGCCGCCGGCGCCGGTTGTTGTGCGGAAGGAGTGGCGACCAGGGCGGTCACGGTGACGGCCGAGGCCAGAAGGAGTGAGAGTGGTGTCATAGCCCGTAAGTTTAGAACATCACAGTCATCAAGGAATACGAACGGCGGCTGAAGGAGGTGTTCTCGTCGGAGGAGCCCGAGCTCGTTGCCCGCGCTCTGCGAGCTTGCAGCGTTTGCGCGCCTGGCCGTTTGGCTTCAGGCTGAACTCCCTCTCCATCGCCGAGTCTCAGTTGCGGCGTTAGTCACCTGAGATGGCGTTTCGCGAATGCGCTGCCAGAGCCTGACTTCAGGTACTTCTCGAACGCTACCGCACGGCGTTCATCGCGGAACTCCACCACAACGTCGGCGATCCATGGCTTGCCCGCCGCGGTATGCGGGCATCGTCCGGCGTTGTGCGCGTCGAGTCTTGCGGCCATGTTCGAAGTCAGGCCGGTGTAGTACCGAGTGGGATCTGCTTCACTCTTCAGGACGTAGACGATTCGCTTGGGCAGGTCCATGGGCCAAGAATGAAGCAATCCGGCTTCCAGGTCCGGATCCCCGAAACTAGGACGAATTCATCCTTGCAGTAGATCTGACGTCGTAAGAACTGCGACGCCTGAGCCCATCGGCCGGAGAGAAATCTGCAACCAGTCTCACAATCGTCGTAGGCCGTGTAGTCCACCGTCGCTTGGCTGGAGCCTGACCAAGCTATGGTGGACACCCTTCGCGTGACGGAGCTGAGCTGGTGAGATTAGTGGCCTAAACCTTCGCCGCAACACAGTGCGAAGGTTGGCCTGCCACCCGTAGCTCGCTCAGGTTCATGCGAGCGAAGGGTGGTGGACCAGACCGGGATCGAACCGGTGACCTCATCAATGCCATTGATGCGCGCTCCCAACTGCGCCACTGGCCCTTTAGGGAAACCTTATCGTAACTCGGCCGGGCCGGCGGGATCAACCACCTGATGGGCGGCGTTCGGCCTTGCGCGCGGCGCGCTGCTCCTGCTCACGCCCCATGCGCTTGCGGCGCTTGAGCAACGCGCTATCGAGCACGGAGATCGGCCAGTTCGGCGCGGAGGTCAGGTTGGCGGCCAACGACTTGGTGGCGGGCGCGCCGTCGATCAGCAGCACCGCTGGCTGCTGGTAGGTGCCGAGCATGAGGTCTGCGAGCGGCAGGCCATAGAAGCCCGCGATGTTCATGTTGCACCTGTAGTTGGCGTGGTGGGCCTGGTGGAAGCCATAGAGCTTGCGCCACACGGTGCCGAACACCGGCCACTCGATCTTCGACTTCCACCACGGATCGTACGGGAGGTGGTGCGCGACGTGAATCGTCTCGTACAAGAAGTGCGCGATCGCGATCGCCATGTAGCCGCCGATCAAGACCGGAATCTGCGGGAACGAAAACGCAATGATCGCGAGGAACGGCGTGAGAAAGACCATGAACGCCACCAGCGCGTACGGCGGAAACGTCCCGGAGGCGTCGTGTTCCTGATCCTCGATCGGATAGGAACTAATGACCCGGTCGCCTGGGAACTTGATGTTGGTGAGCTTGTGGTGCAAAAGGTGACTGAAACTCAGCCGGCCCAGAAAGCTGATGCTGTTGGCGTGCAGCAGGTAGCGATGAAACAAGTACTCGCCAAAGCAGAAGATCAGGTTGAACACGAGCGTCGTCACCACCACGCCGCCGAGTCCCGAGGACCACTGCAGGTCCCAGGTCGTGGGAAAGAAGTAGCGCACGAACGCGAACACCGCCAGCGGGTGCAGCACGATGAAAATCGTGAACAACGGAAAAGCCAGGGGGTTGCGGGTGCGGCTTTCGAACGAGAGGAAGTTCAGGCTCGGTAATGTCATAATGTCGGGCGATCCGCGGGCCTCGAACGCCACACGCAGTGCGCCGAGCGTGAGTCATCATACGTCGAGGTGCGATCTATTCGCTGATAAGATTACCGGTGGCCCTCCCGTGACCGACGCCGATCGCTGCCTGCTCCGCGAACTGCGAAACATCCTCCTCCACCTGCATAAAACGCTGCTCGACTGGCAGCGGGCCGAGTATGAACTGGACCACGGACCCATGCCGGCCAGTCAGCTGCTACAGGTCATCTTCAACGCCGAGGTGTTTGCCTGGCTCCGTCCCATGTCGGGCCTGATCGTGGCCATTGATGAAGCGCTGGCTGCCAAACCGCCGGAATCGCCGGCGGCGGCTCCACTCATCACCCACGCCAAGGAACTCGCCTCGCCGACGCCCGGCAGCACCTACTCGGCGCGCTCCCAGGCGGCGCTCCAGGAATTACCAGAGGCCGTCCTGGCGCATCGCGATCTGGTCATGCTGCTCAAGCTCCAAAATCCACAGGCCAGCGCCTAGGCTAGGGATTAACCCGCACGTCGGTGCGCGGTCCTTTCACGTCCACCGCCTGTTCAACGGTGCGGCCCTCGAACGTCACGCTCAGCGTGTAGGCGCCTGCCGTCACGTTCGGAATCACGAAGCGACCGCCTTCGTCGCTCACGGTGGCGAGCGGACTATTGGCCGCGATCAGCGTCGCTTGCATCCCGGGGTGCTCGCTGCACGCCACATCGTACTGGCCCATACGATCGAAGGTATGCACGTACTTCTGCTGGGGATCGGTCTCGACATCGAAGACACTGGCGCCGGTGGCGCGGCGATGCACGTTGACGTTGTGACCGCGGTCATCGGTGTTGCGAAACTCCACCGGTTGGCCGACCCGGACATAGAGGATGGCCGGCACGAACTGCCTGGCATACTGGTCCATCACCGCCGGGCCCTCGGGCATGGGGACGCTCTCGCCCGCGGGCGAGAGCGATACGACCGCGCCGGCCGGCGCGGAGCCGGTGACCTCCGCGACACCCGTCGCCTCTGGTGTGACTGTTGGCGCGGGTGCCGCGGCGGGCGCACCGCAGCCAGCGATCAGCACTCCGGTGATTAGTAGACCGACGGTGGCGCACCTCATGGCGGCGATATTACAATGGATCCGCTTCGCTCGTGAGACTCGTCGCTCACGCGACTGATGGGGCTCGGCTCCGCCCTCGCAGGCTCCCTTCGTTCGTGGGGCCCGACGAGCGAAACGAGTTCCACGAGCGAAGCGAGCCCAATGATCGTCCACCTCATCGACGGCACGTTCGAACTGTACCGCCACTACTACGCCGTGCCCTCCGCGCACGATCGCACCGGCATGGAAGTGGGCGCGGTGCGCGGCGTGCTGGCGTCGATCCGCGGCATGGTCAACGGTGGCGCCACGCACGTGGGCGTCGCCACCGATCGAGCGATCGAATCGTTTCGCAATCAGTTGTGGCCGGGCTACAAGACCGGTGAGGGCATCGCGCCCGAACTGTGGGCGCAGTTCCCGTTGCTCGAAGAAACGCTGACCGCGTATGGCGTGCTGGTGTGGCCCATGGTCGAACACGAAGCCGATGATGCGCTCGGTGCGGCGGCGGTGAAGGCGGCGCAGGATCCGCGCGTGACGCAGGTGCGGATTTGCACGCCCGACAAGGATCTCTCCCAGTGCGTCCAGGGCACGCGCATCGTCCAGGAGGATCGGCTGCGGCGGACGACTCGCGATGAGGCCGGCGTGATTGCCAAGTTCGGCGTGCCGCCGGCGTCCATTCCCGACTACCTGGCGCTGGTCGGCGATACGTCCGACGGGTATCCCGGGTTGACGGGATGGGGCGCCAAGTCCGCATCGGCGGTGCTCGCGCGCTTCGGACACATCGAAGCCATTCCCGATGACCATCGCGCGTGGGACGGCGTCACCGTCGCCCGCGCCGGCGCGCTGGCGGCCACCCTGAAGCGCGACCGCGAGCAGGCCATGCTGTTCCGGCAGATCGCCACGATCCGCACCGACGTGCCGGTGTTCGAGTCAGTGGACGAACTGGAATACCAGGGACCAACGCCGGCGTTTGCCGCGATCAAGGAGCGGCTCGACTCCGCGAGGTCGGCATGAACAAGCGTCAGCCCCCGGTGTTCGCCATTCGCACCAGCCACCGTTAGAATGCGCCCATGGCCGCTCTGGCCCCACCTTCGCCAAAGGCTACGGAGGGCAGGCAGAGGCGAATCCGGGGAACACGCTGCGTTTCTTTCCGGGCTGCAGGCTCGCTTGCCGTCGCCTGCGCCACTCCGTGAGTGAACGTGCCTGCGAGCACTTCCGAGACGCACGAGTAGAGGTTGTGCTGGCGTGTTGGCTTGGTCAGATATGCGGCGAAGCCAATGTCACGGGCCTGCAGATGCCCGACATGGATGGGTTCCAGGTGCTCGAGATGGGCGCGGACGACTACCTGCTGAAGCCGTTCGAGCCTGAGGTGATGATCTCGCGCATTCGCGCCGCGTTCCGCCGCGCGGCGCGATCGCCGGCCTGAACCGTCGCGATCAGTACTCGCTGAAGATGCGCTGAATCTCGTCGCGGTCGGTGGTCTTGGTCAGGGCGAGCATCAACAGCACGCGCGCCTTGACTGGTATGTGATCCTCGCCGGCAACGCTGAACTGGCGGCGCCGGCGCTGCGCTTCGTTCACCTGGGCGCCCGCCGGGAAGTCACCGCGCGGCGGCGCAATGCGGCCGCTGCCCGCGCGGGCACTGCTCACAACGAACACGCCCTTCTCGGCCGCATACGTCAGCCCCTGATTCTGGGTGCCGCTGGTGGCGCCGGCGCCGGCGACCGCGATGACGATGCCCTTGGCGCCGTTGTCGACCGCCGCCTTGATCAAGTCCCCGGGTGCGCCTTGGTAGACCATGATCACGTCCACGCGCGGCAGCTCGGTGACCTTCGACAGGTCGAACTCCATGCGCTCGTTCGTGCGCTGCGTAATCTGGCTGAAGAACACCACGCGATCGCGATCGACCACGCCCAACTGGCCGTATTCACGGCTGCGGAACGTCTGCAGGCGCAGGGCGTCGGTCTTGGTGACGTTGCGGGCGGAATTGATCTCGTCGTTCAGCACGACCAGCGCGCCTTTGTTGCGCGCCGCCGGATCCGCCGCCACGCGTACGCCCTCCAGCAGGTTGGCCGCACCCTCGTAGCCGAGCGTGCTCGGGTTGCGCATCGATCCCACCACCACGACCGGCCGCGGATCGCGCACCGTCAGATGCAGAAAGAACGCCGTCTCTTCCAGCGTATCGGTGCCGCTCGTGACGACGACGCCGGCGATGTCCTTGTCGGTGGCGTAGAGATCGTTGATCCGCTTGGCGAGGCCCAGCCACTGCTGCAAGGTCAACTCGCTGCTGGCGACGTTGGCGAACTGCTCGAACGTGAGGCGCGCGTAGCGCTCGACGCCCGGCATCGACTTGGCGAGTTCCTCGGCGGTCAGTCGGCCGCCGTCGCGGTCGGAGATGGTGCCGCCGGTGGCGACGAAGTGGACGCGGGGCAGCGTGGCGGCGGCGGGTTGGGCCAGCAGCGGAGCGGCCACGCTCAGGCACAGCAAGGCCATCGCCAACAACCAGGTCGGACGGGAGACGAGTCGAGTCATGTTGCCTAGATTATGTATTGGCCGGAGCCGCGCCGGACACCAGAGAAAGCCAGTTGCTCAGCTCCCGGGCCGCATCTTCGGGAGTCTTGCCGTAAAACGGCATCAGCGAGGTCTGGATCCCGGGCCGGCGGACGATCTGGGCGCGCCAGCGCCCGGCCGAAACCGGCGAAACTTCGATCTGGTAGGTACGACCAGCGATGTGTTCTTCGAAAAATTGAATAGCCACGTGAGAGGTGACGATTGTATGTCGTTGGTGGAACGGATCAAGCGAAGCGGGGCGCGAAAGCGGCTGGCGGCCGGTTTCGGGCGCCAGTATGAGAGGGATAACAGGCTGGAGTTTATTTTCCGTGTCGCGTCATCCACAGTTTTTCGACCGTTCATCCACAGCTTTTCCACAAGGCGATAGACTAGCCGCACCCGTGGCCGTCCGCAGAACTCTGTTCCTCGCCGTTCTTCTTCTTCTCCTCCCGGCAGCCGCGCTGGCGCAGACGCCGGCCAGCCGCGTGCTCTTCCGTGTGTTTCTCGCCGATGGCCGCGTTCTGGCCAGCTACGGCGAGTGGGCGCGCGTGGACGACCGTGTGATCTTCTCCATTCCCACGCGATGGACCGGTGATGCTCCCGAATTGCACCTGGTGAACCTCCCGTCCGGCCGCGTCGACTGGCCACGCACCGAGTTGTACGCCGCATCGGTGCGCGCAGCCGCCTACGCCGGCACCCGCGCCGAAGCCGACTTCGCGCAGTTCAGCAGCGACCTGGCCAAGGCGCTGAACGATGTCTCGCGCATTGCCGATCCCGGCGTGCGGCTGGCCACGGCCGAGCGTGCACGGCAGTCGCTGGCCGACTGGCCGGCCGCTCACCACGGCTATCGCATCGGCGAAGTGCGGCAGGCGCTGGACGTACTCGACGAGATCATCTCGCAGTTGCGCGTCGCGGTGGGCCAGACCCGCTTCGACTTGTCGCTGGCCGCGCCGCTGGCCGCGCCGCCGCCACCGCCGCTGCTGCCGCCGCCGACCGACGCCGAACTCGTCGAGCAGCTCGTGGCCGCCGCCTCGCTCGCGGACACGCCGGGTGAGCGCGTCACGTTGCTGCAATCGGCGCTGCGCGTGCTCGATCGAGCGGTGGGCTTGCTGCCCGACGAGTGGGCGCGCCGCGTCCGGCGCAGCGTCATGAACGATGTCGAGATCGACCGGGAGAATGAACGCGCGTACACGAACCTCCGCGTGCGCTCCCTGGCCGCCGCCCTCAAGCTGTCGCGCAAGGGCGAGCGCAGCGAGTTCGAGCGGTTGCGAGACCGCGTCAAGGAAGAGGACCGCCGCCTCGGCGGCCATCGCGGCGGCGAAATCGCCGCGCTGCTGGCCACCATCGACCTGCAGGCCGACGGTGCCTTGACGAGCCGCGAAGCACGCCAGCAGTGGGATCGGCGCGAGCTGGGCTATCGTCGCTATCGTCGCGCCATGAATGGATCCTTCAACGCCTTCAGGGTGGCAACCGTGAGCCTGGATCAGGTCAGAATGCTGTCGGGTCCGCCACTCCATACCATCGCGCCGTTGCTCGTGAAGCTCGCGGAGGCCGCGCGCAAGATCGGCAAGGTGACGCCGCCGCCCGACCTGGCCAACGCGCACGCGCTGGTTCGCAGCGTCTGGGAACTGGCCCAGAACGCGCTTCGCCTGCGCGCCGAGTCGGTGACGCTCAACAGCGCCGATCTCGCCCAGCGCGCCTCGTCTGCCGCGGCGGGCGCACTTCTGCTGTACCAACGTGCCCGCGCCGACCTCGCCAACGCCATGGCGCCCCCATCGCCCCGGTGATTACGCCCCGACGCACGCGGCTGCTTCGCGCGGCCGACCTGGCCGGCTTTCGCGCCCACCTGGTCGCGATCGCGCGCGACTGGGGCGGAGATGCGGACAGCTTCGTGCTGGTGCCGACCCGGGCGGCCGGTGAGCAGCTCCGCCGCCTGTTGACCTCGCGGCTCGGCGTGACAGCAGCGGTGCCGGCCATTGGCACTCGCGCCGATCTCTATGATGGGTTGCTGGCCCGGCTGCGCCCCGGCGTGCGAACGTTGTCTGGATTCGAACGCGAAACCCTGATTGCCGCGGCGGCGCGCGACGCCGAAGACGCCGGCATCCCGCCGCCGTTTCATCTGCGGCCGGCGCTGGTCGCCGAGATGCTGGCGCTCTACGACTACGTGCGCCGGCTGCACCGCACGGTGGAGGATTTCGATCGTCTGCTCACGGGCGAACTCGAGCCGGCGGCTGATTCCGATCGGGGTGCCGCGCAACTGCTCGAACAAACGCGGTTCCTGTCCGCGACGTTTCGCGGGTATCAGGCGCGGTTGATCGAGGGCCGTGCGCTCGACGAGCACGCCGCGCGTCTGCAGTTGATCGCGGCCGCGGCCGACACGCCGCTCCGGCGCATCGCCATCACCGTGGGCGATCGCCCCTTGGACCCCGAGGGCCTGTGGCCCGCCGACGTGGCCCTGCTGACGAGCATCAGCGGACTGGCCGCGATCGACGTGATTGCGACGGACGAGACGCTTGAGGCCGGTTACCTCGATCGCTTGCGCCTGGCGTTTGTCGGCATCGAGGAAGTCGCGTCGCCGCCGCCGGTTCCCGCGCCGGTCATTGTGGTACCGGCCGGCGCGGCGGGCGAGTTGCCCTTCGTGCTCGAGTACCGCGATCGCGAAGAGGAACTCGAAGGCGTCGCTCGCCGGCTGAAGGCGGATCGCCGATCGGGCCGTAAAGTTCAGCTTGAGAAGACCGCGTTGGTGGTGGCCCGGCCGCTGCCGTATCTGTATCTCGCGCGCGACGTGTTTCACGGCGCCGGCGTGCCGTTCGAAGCACTCGACACCTTGCCGCTGGCTGCGGAGCCTTATGCGGCGGCGGTCGATGTTGCCATGGAGTGTGTCTCGGCGGGCTTCACGCGACGGGCACTGGTGGCGTTGTTGCGCTCACCGCACTTCCGGTTTGAGACCGATGGCGCCGAGGTGGCCCGCGACTCGATTGCGGCGCTGGACGTCACGCTGGCCGGGCAACGGTATCTCGGCGGCCTCGATCGTCTCGTGTTGCTGGCCGAGGCGTGCGCGGCCAGCGCCCAGCCGGCGTATCGCGCCGCGCTGGCCGCCGCGACGCTGCTGGCACCGCTGGCCGACCCTCATCCGCTTGTCGAACAGGTCGACCTGCTGCGCGCGTTCCTCGATCGTCACGACCGGGCGCAGCCGGCGAACGAGCGGCGCGATCGCGTTCGCGCCGCTGTGCTGCTGGCGCTGTCGGGCCTCGGTGATGGGTATCGGCGATACGACCCCGGCGCTTCTGGCACCGTGACCGACGTGTCGGCGGCCGTCCGCCGCTGGCTTGGCTCGCAGACCTTCGCGCTCCGCACCGGTGAGGGCGGATTGCAAATCGTCGATGCCCAATCCGCCCGATTTGCTGATTTCGACGATCTGCAGGTCATGGGGTTGGTGGAGGGTGAATGGCCGGAACGCCCAAGACGCAACATCTTCTACCCGCAGTCGCTGCTCGCGCAGTTGGAGCCCACGCGACCGGACCGCGTCGCCGTTCACCAGGAACGGGACCTCGTCCGATTCGCGCGCGCGTCGTTCCGTGATCTCTTGAGGTCGGCCCGCCTGCGGGTGCGGGTGTCGACCTTTGCCCTCGAGTCCGACGCCGTGGTGGAACCCTCGACCTTTCTCGATGATCTGCCGGCCATCGGGTTGTCGCGGGAGGTCTCGACGCTTGACCCGTCGGTCCGCGTCTTCACCTATGAAGCACTCGCGGCCAAGGCCGCGCCCGAGGGATCGGTGCCCGAACCGGTGGCGCGTTGGGCCCGCGTGCGCGCCAGCGGCGCAAATCGCGACCGCGCGCGCTTCGCGGGCGAGGCCGGGCCGTGGGTGTTGCCGCGCGTCAGCGTCAGCCGCCTGGAGCGTTATCTGAGGTGCCCCTTTCAGTTCTACGTCGCCAACGTGCTGCAAGTCGATGAAGAGCCGGAGGACGAGAACACCCGATCGCCTCTCGCCCGCGGCCGCTTCCTGCACCAGCTGTTCGAAACGTTCTTTCACGAGTGGCAGGCCCGCGGCCACGGCCGCATCACCGCCGCCAGCATGGCCGAGGCGCGCGCGCTGTTCGTGGAGGTCTGCGAGCCCGGCCTGGGGTCGCTCGCTCCGCCGGAGGCCGGCCTCGAGCGGGCGCGGCTGTTTGGCTCAGCGGTCGGGTCGGGCATTGCCGACCGGGTGTTTGCGATGGAAGCCGAGCGCGGGGTCGAGATTCGCGAACGGCTCATGGAGTACGAGCTCGACGACGAGTTTGCCTTCACCGGCAGCGATGGCGCCAGCCGCCGCGTGCGCCTGCGCGCGAAGATCGATCGCGTGGACCTGCTTGCCGACGGCACCTTCCGGCTGATCGACTACAAGACGAAGTACGTGCCGGATCGGCGCGTGGCCTTGCAGTTGCCGATCTACAGCTTGGGCGTGCGGACCCGGCTGTCGGCCCAACGCGGTGGCGACTTCACCGCCAGCGAAGCCATGTACCTGTCGTTCGAGGGGCCACAGGCCGTGGTGCCGCTCGCAGAGCGCGGCAAGTCGTTCGCTGAACTGGTGACGACCGCCGAACACCGCCTGGTGCAGACGCTGGATGATATCGCCGCCGGGCACTTCCCGCCGCGTCCGGAGACCCGTAACCTGTGCGGGATGTGCGCGTTCGTGGCGGTGTGCCGAAACCCGGGTGGACTGCCCGAAGAGCCAGGGGCGGCGGATGACTGAGCAGCCGCGGGTCCTCTTCGAGGAAGAAGAGACGGCCGATGCGCGGGCCCGGCGGCTGGCTGTCGATCCCGCGCGCAACGTCGCGCTCGAGGCATCGGCCGGCACCGGCAAGACGCGCGTGCTGGTGGACCGCTACGTCCGCCTGCTTGAAGTCGGCGTCGCCCCGCGCAACATTCTCGCCCTCACCTTCACGCGCAAGGCCGCGGCCGAGATGCGGCAGCGGGTGATGGCCACGCTGCGCGACCGCCATCGGCTCGGCAGCCTGACCGGCGATCGCTGGCGCGAGATTCGCGACGCGTTCGGCGACATCTCGATCGGCACCATCGACGCGTTCTGCTTGTCGCTGCTCCACGAGTTCCCGCTCGAGGCCGGCGTCGATCCCGGCTTTGACCTCGCCGACGAAACCGAAACCCCGCGGTTTGTCGAAGCGTCGCTGGACCGCGCCCTCGGCATCGGCCGCGGCGTGTCGTTGACCGATCCGGACGTGGCGCTGCTCTTCACCGAACTGGGCGAGGCGCGGCTGCGCAAGGGCCTGACGGCGCTGCTCGACCGGCGGCTGGTGGCGTGGGACGCGCTCAACCGCTTTCTCCGCGGCCGCGACGTCACCGTGGAAGCGGCGTGCCTCCGGCTGCTGCAGGCATTGCGGGGCGCGGTGTCGTCGGCCGGTGGCGCGGCGGCGTTTCGCGGGTCCGGCCCGCTCGCGCCCGGCTTCGATTTGGTGGCGCACGACGTCGACGTGATCATGGCGGAGCCGCCGCCCTCGCCGGCGCTGCTGCGCGCCGCCCTCGACCGCGTCGCCGGCCTGGTGCTGACCAAGGACGGCGAGCCGCGGAAACGGTTGAAGCACAAGAAGGCCGGCTATCGATCGGCCGCCGACTACGAGCGCCACAAGGTGGTGGTGTTCGGCCTCGGCCCCCACGTCGAGGCGGCGAGGGCTGCCTATCGCCGCGATCTCAACATCGTGCTGGCCCGCGGCGTCCGGCGGCTGTTCGCGATTGCCCACGACGAGTACCGGCGCACGCTCGACCAGCACGGCGTGCTCGATTTCCCCGACCTGCTCGAGCGCACGTTGAAGCTGCTCGGCCAGATGGAAGAGTTCTCGCGCAGCCGCTACCGGCTGGAGTCCCGGTATGAGCACGTGCTGGTCGATGAATTCCAGGACACCAGCCGCGCCCAGTGGCAACTGGTGCGCGAGCTGGTCCGCGCGTGGGCGGCGGGCGACGGCATGGCCCACGGCCCCATCCCACCCTCCATCTTCATCGTCGGGGATCGCAAGCAGTCGATTTACGGCTTTCGTGACGCCGAGGTTACGGTGCTCGACGCCGCCGGCCGCTTCATCGCGGCGTTGCGCCCGGAAGCGCCGGCCCGCGCCGCGATTACCCGCAGCTATCGCTCGGTGCAGGAGCTGCTGGCGTTCGTGAACGACGTCTTCGCCGAGGTCGAGAAGGCGCCCGAACGGCCCGATGCCTTCCGCTACACCGAGAACGATGAGTTCCCGATGATGGCGGACCACGCGCGCGAGGCCGGCGCCATCAGTGTGGTCGTCGGCGACAGCGACGCGGCCCAGGCCGAGGCCGTGGCCGACGAGATTGCCCGGCTGTTACTCGAGGGCGCCACGGTTCGCGACCGCCACACCGGCGTACGCCGGGCGATTGCGCCCGGCGACATCGGCATCCTGTTCCGCACGCGCGAGGGGCATACGCTGTTCGAGGCCGCCCTGGCGCGGCGCGGCGTGCCCTACTACGTCTACAAGGGCCTGGGGTTCTTCGACGCCGACGAAGTCAAGGACGTGCTGGCGCTGGTGGCGTACCTGGCGGATCCCGGATCGGATTTGCGGGCGGCGGCCTTTCTGCGCTCGCGAATCGTCTGGCTCTCAGACGAGGCGCTGAAGTGGCTGGCGCCGGCGATCGCGGCAGCATTGACATCGCCCGGCCTGCCTGACGCGGCCGCCCGGCTACAGCCGGATGACCGCGACCGGCTCATGCTGGCGCGTGACAGCGTGGGTGCGTGGATCGCGATTGCCGACCAGCTGCCGCCGGCGGAGGTCGTGGATCGCGTGCTGGCCGAATCGGCGTATGCCGTGGAGATCGGCGGCAGCGGTTTCGCGCAGGCGCGCGAGAACCTCAAGAAAGTGCGCGGCTTGATCCGCAGGATTCAGAATCGCGGCTACGCGACGCTCGGCCGGCTTTCCGATTACTTTGGCGAGCTGGTCGCCGGGGGCGACGAATCCAACGCGATCATTGATGCCGCCGACGCGGTGAACCTGATGACCGTGCACGCGGCGAAGGGACTGGAGTTCCCGGTCGTGTGGGTGGTGAACATCGGCAAGGGCAGCGGCGGCGGTCGGGACGACATTCGCGTGGTGGCGCCGCCGATCGGCGAGGATGAGGCCGAGGCGGGCGAGGCCTCGGTCAGCGTCAGCGATTACGAAAGCGACAGCGATCGCGACAGCGAAGAGAAGGATCGCGAGGAAACCAAGCGCCTTTTGTATGTCGCGCTCACCCGCGCGCGCGACCGGCTCTACCTGTCGGGCACGGCCGCGGGCGGCAAACTGGTGCTTCAGCGCGGCTCGCTGGGCCGCATCCTGCCCGCGGGCCTGATCGCGGTTGCAGCGACCGGGATCGACCCCGAAGTGGTGTGGCAGGGCCCCCGAACCGCGCACCGAATTGGTCGCGTACCGGCGCCTGGCGAGGTGCCGCGCACCTGGCGGCCGTCGCTTTCCACGCGAGAAACACTGGTCGACCTCGAACCATTCGAGGCGCAGAAGGCGTCCAAAGCCGCTAAAGCGCCCTAGGGCGAGCCGATTTGCGTTGCGTTAGGCCGAAGGCATCCCATACAATTTTGACAGATCCAAGGAGCGTATTTACGTGCCACTGACGTGTTCGGCCTGCGGGAACACCCGCAAATTTCTCGTGAAAACTCTACAGATGCACGTGGTGCAGCTCGATGACACCCGGGTGGAAGTCTCGGAAGAAAGCAAGCCCGGCGTGATCGAAGTGCTGTGCGACGAGTGCGAAACGACGCTCAACTTCGAGGAAGTGGAGGACGCGATTCGCAAGGAAGTGCTCCTCACCCTCGGCGCCCGCTAGGCTATCCACACGCGGCCGCCGCGTGCGGGGCTAGTCGCTCGCGTCGGCATCTTCGAAATAGTCGCACTCCGGACAGACCCACTCGCGCGTGGCGGTCTTCACTTCCTGTGAAGTTCCCGGCACGCGGGTGACGACTTCTCGCGTCACCAGGCGCATGAACTCGCTGCACATCGGGCATTCCTTTGCCATGCGCGCATGGTAGTCGCGCCACTTGTTCTTGACAACCTTCGAGCCCGAACCTATCGTACCGCCAAGGTGTTCCGCCCTCGCCGCTCCGACACATCACGCCTCGCGCTGGAAACGCTCGTGCCGCACGCGCGCGCCTACCGGCGCTCGTTCAGCGACGAAGTAGCCATCGATTTCCCCTCCTCGCAGGCCGCCATTGAGTTGTTCAGACGCGATCACGGCGAGCGCGGCACCGAGCGCTCGACCGACGCCGAGATCACGATCTCGCCGTGCCAGGCTGGCCACGGGGCCATGGTGCCGCTCGACGTCCGCGTGCCGCGCACCTGCAGCGACTGTGGCGGCCGCGGCGAAGTATGGAGTGAGCACTGCGGGCACTGCGACGGCAAGGGCCAGGAACTGCACACGCAGCGCCTGACGGTGGCCGTGCCGCGCGGTGTCATCGACGGTGACCGCTTCAGCTTCAACGTCTCGCTCGCCAGGGGTCCGCGCACGCGCGTGGACGTGCGCGTCGCGGTCATGGCGTGAAGCGGCACGTCGACTTCCTCTCCACGCTCTACCTCACCTGGGGCGGCATCTTTACCGTCGTCGCCCTCGCCGGCTTTGCCCTCGCCGCCGGCGCCGCCGCCATCGCCTCCTCTGACGGCCCGGTTCGCTTCAGCTCGGAAATGGCCGCCAGCCTGACGGCCGTGACCATCAGCGTCATCTCCGTCATTGCCCTGGTCTGGGGCGCCCTGCACCTCGTCGTTGGCCGCACGCTGCGCCGCCATCGCCCGTCCGCGCGACTGATGGCGTTGGGCCTGGCGGTCGGCAATCTCGTGCTGCTGCCATTCGGCACCGCGCTCGGCGCCTACGCCTGTTGGGTATTACTCAACGACGAAGGCAGGCGGCTATTTGAAGGTGCCTGAACACGTACGCCAACCACAGAGAGCTCAGAGGACACAGAGCCACTCTTCAGGTCTTCCGGAAAAAGGGTAGTGGGTCAAGTTTGGGGTCCAGATTGATGTCCAACGAAATTGTTAGGTTTGAACCGGTACAGGCTAGACTCCTGA